>DATNHZ010000126.1:0-8064 GCA_035604655.1 Steroidobacteraceae bacterium
CCCGCCGCACCGCTTCCTTCTGCCAGTGCTGCAGCTGGGCCGGATCGAAGCGCGCCGGAGCCCGCCCGAGGGCGTCGAGGTCGAAGTGGGCAACCAGCGCCGCTGGCTCCTGCCAGCCCTCGACCGGGTAGCTGTGACCGAGGCGCGCGAGCAGGTTGATGACCGCCTCCGGCAGGAAGCCGGCGGCGCGGACATCGGCCACGCTGGCGCTGCCGTGGCGCTTGGAGAGCGGTGCGCCGTCGGCCCCGATGAGCAGCGGCACGTGACCGTAGGCGGGCACGCGCTCGTCGAGCGCGCGCGCGAGCAGCTGCTGGCGCGGCGTGTTCGCGACGTGGTCCTCGCCGCGCAGCACGTGCGTGACGCCCATCGCGGAGTCATCGAGAGCATTGCAGAACAGGAACGCTGCGGTGCCATCGGCTCTGCGAATCACGAAGTCGCCGAGCTCGTCGCTCGAGAAGTGCTGCGGTCCACGCACCAGGTCCTGGTAGCGGATCTCCAGGCCCGGTGGCACCCGGAACCTGAGCGAGGGCTTGCGCCCGTCGCGCTCGCGCGCGGCCCGCGCCGGCCCGTCGAGCCGGGCGCAGGTTCCCGCGTAGCGCGGCGCCTCGCCGCGGCTGAGAGCAGCCTTGCGCGCCATCTCGAGCTCGAGCGGCGTGCAGTAGCACGGGTAGGCGAGATCGGCGGCGAGCAGGCGCTGCCACGCGGCCTCGTAGAGAGCCCCGCGGGCCGACTGCCGATACGGGCCACGCGCATCCTCGCGATCGGGTCCTGCATCCCAATCGAGCCCCAGCCAGGCGAGCTCGGCCATCAGCGCGCCGACCTGCGCCTCGTCCGAGCGCGCGCGGTCCGTATCCTCGATCCTGAGCACGAACCGCCCGCCGTGGCGGCGCGCGTAGAGCCAGTTGAACAGCGCGGTGCGGACGTTGCCGAGGTGCAGCAACCCGCTGGGACTCGGCGCGAATCGGGTGACAACCGGGTGCGGCATGGACGCGAAGTATAATGCCCGCTGCCCCGTTCCCCAGGAGATCCCAATGCCAACGCCCTGCGCCGCTGCCCGCCGTCGCCCCATTGCGATCAGGAGGCGGCTGGCCGGGTACCTGCTGGTCCTGCTACCGGGATTGATGGCGGCTGCGGCCGTGACGCCAGAGCCGGCCGGCAGCCGGGTGCGCGTCGACACCACGCTCGGCAGTTTCACGATCCAGGTCGACGCCACCCGGGCACCGCTCACGACGGCGAACTTCCTCGCCTATGTCGCCAGCGGCCAGTACAGCGGAACGCTGTTCCACCGCGTCATCAGCAGCTTCGTGATCCAGGGAGGCGGCTATGACGAGAAGTTCAAGCTGAAGGACACCAAGGCGCCGGTGCCGAACGAGTCCGGCAACGGGCTCTCTAACAAGCGCGGCACTGTCGGGCTCGCGCGCAGCGAAGCCCCACACTCCGGCAATGCGCAGTTCTACGTGAACCTGACCGACAACGAGGATCTCGATCCGACCCCGCTGCGGTGGGGCTACGCGGTATTCGGCCGGATCGTCGAGGGCATGGATATCGTCGATCGCATCGGCCGGACCGCAACGGGGCCGGTCGGGCCGTGGACCAAGGATGCGCCGATCGAGCCGGTCGTGATCAAGCGCATCGAGGTGATCCCCGACACGGCGGCGGTACCGGTGGCGGCCGCGCCCGCCGCATCATCCGCTGCACCGCCGGCGGTGCCGGCCGCCGCAGCGCCTGCCGCGACGCCCGCCGCGCCGCCGACCGCGACGCCTCCTCCACCCAAATGACCGCACTGGTGGTCTCCGACGTGCACCTCGACGGGGCGCGGCCCGAGATCGCCCGGCAGTTCACAGGGTTCCTCGGCACGGAAGCTCGCGGCGCACGCGCGCTGTACATCCTCGGCGACCTGTTCGAGGTGTGGATCGGCGATGACGACCCGGATCCGCACAAGCGCGAGGTCATCGCGGCGTTGCGCGGACTCACCCAGTCGGGGGTCGCGCTCTATCTGATGCACGGCAACCGCGACTTCCTGCTCGGCGAGCGCTTCTGCGACGAGACCGGCGGGACCCTGCTCACCGATCCGACGATCGTCGAGATCGAAGAGCAGCGTGCGCTCCTGACCCACGGCGATGCGTTGTGCACTGATGACGTCCCGTACCAGCGGCTGCGCGCGCTGGTGAGAGATCCGGCGTGGCAAGCGCAGTTCCTCGCGCTCAGCGTCGACCAGCGGCAGGCACTCGCTGTCGAGGCCCGTGCCGGCAGCAAGGCCCATACGGCGACCCAGCAGACGATGCTGATGGACGTCAATACGGAAGCCGTCGCTGCGGTGTTCCGTGACGCAGGCGTCGATACCATCGTGCACGGCCATACGCATCGTCCCGGCGTCTATCTCCACGCCGTCGACGGCAGGCCCCGAAAGCGGATCGTCACCGGCGACTGGTACACGCAGGGCAGCGTGCTGCGCTGGGATGCCGCGGGTCTGACGCTCGCCGGCCTGCCGCGCGCCTGACCGGCCCGGGCGCGGCGGGCACCGGACAGCGATCCGGACGCACGGCGCCGAAGGGTCGCGACCGGGCGAGCCTTAGCCCGGCGGACCGGAGTGAAACCTGAATTCCGAATCCGGCCGTGTCGCGAGCTCGGCCTCGACCGCGGCGAGCGAGCGGAACCGGGCGCCCAGAGCGAGCGAGGCCCGCTTCGCGTGGACGCGCGCGAGGTCGAGGTAAACGTGCGTGTGGCGCGCCTCGGCCGCCTCGAGGCCCGCGTAGAACTCCCCGACGCGGGCCGGCAGACGTTGCACCAGGCCGCGAAAGCGCTCGCACGATCGCGCCTCGATCAACGCGCCGGCGATCAGCAGGTCGAGCTTGCGTGCTGGCTCGCGGCTGGCGATCGCGCGCCGCAGCTCACCGGCGTACCGCCCTGGCGACAGCCGCCGATACGGGACACCCTGCGCCGCGAGCAACCGCAGCAGCTGCTCGTAGTGGCGCAGCTCCTCGCGCGCCAGGCGCGCGAGCGCCAGGCCGAGCGCGGTGTCCTCCGCATAGGAGAAGATGAGGCCCAGGGCGCTCGAGGCTGCCTTCTTCTCGCAATTGGCGTGGTCAATCAGCAGCAGGTCGAGCGATGCCGGCGCCGCCTCGAACCAGGCGACTGGTGTTGGCGCCGCAAGCGCGTAGTTCTCTACCGTCGATGCGCCCGCCGCGATGGCCCCGGTCATTCGAGCCCGCGCGTCGCCAGCGCATCGACCGCCTGCACGAGCTCGCCCGCAGACTGAAACCGGTCCGCCGGATTCTTGGCGAGAAGACGCTCAAGCAGCGGTTGCCATGCCGCAACCTCCGGCGCCAGTGTCGGGATCGGTGAGTGACTGTGCTTATAGATAACGCCCATCGGGCTCGGCGCGAGGTACGGCTTCTTGCCGGTCAGCATCTCGTAGAAGATGACACCGAGGCTGTACAGGTCGCTGCGCGCATCGACCTCGCGGCCATGCCCCTGCTCCGGGCTCATGTAGTACGGAGTGCCGAAGATCTCGCCGGTCGCCGTGATCTCTGCCTCGAGCGTCAGCTGCTTGGCGAGGCCGAAATCGATCAGGGCAATCGTCCCGTCAGTGCGCAGCATCACGTTGCCCGGCTTCAGGTCGCGGTGCAGGACGCCGGCCGAGTGGATCGCCGCGAGCGCTGCCGCCATCTGCCGCAGCATGCCGAGCGCCGCGGGCGGCTTGATGCCACGCCGCAGGTGCTTGCGCAGATCCCCGGCCGGGAAGTATTCCATCAGGATGAATGCATGGTCGTCCGCCACGCCGAGCTCGAAGATCGCGACCACGTTCGGGTGCTTGAGATTGCGGATGATTTCGTATTCCTGGAGGAAGCGGTCGAACGTGCTCTGCTTGTCGCTGACGTCGGGCACCTGGCGAAGCAGCTTCAGTACCACGAGGCGCCCCTCGCGCTCGCTCTCGGCGAGGTAGACGGTCGAGACCGGGCTCGTCGCGATCGCCCGGATGCAGCGCACGCCCTTGATGACCAGTGAGCCGAATTTGTAGGCCTCGAGCGCGGCGGGACTCGCGCGGAACGCGGCGAGCGCGCGGCGCTGCATGCCTGCGGCGTCGCGCAACAGCTGCGCGAGCGCCTGGTGGTCGATTTTTGCCTTGGCGATCGTGCCGAGCGCGCCGCGCTCGATCGCGACGGCCGTCGCCGCCACGTCGGGCGTCCCGAGCAGGTAGATAATGGGCGGAAACAGCGGTCGCGAGCGTGTCTCTGCCAGCCACTCGAGTCCGGTGCTGCGGGCGGGCGCATGGTCGAGTAGCACCGCGTCGTACCCAGCGGCGTTGAATTCGGCCTGCAGCCGGCCGGCGGTCCGCGGCAGGTGCTCGACGACGACCGGATCGTCGAACGCAGTGACAATGTGCTGCTTGATCAGCTTGCGCAGGTCCGGGTCGTCGGCAATCAGCAGCACGCGCATCCCATTACTCCCCGCGCGCTTCCGGCGCCGGTCCGCGCCTGAGCCCGATGATCACATCGCCGACGTTGGTCCCGGTCGGACCAGTGTGCAGCAGATCGCCGCAGGCCGCGAGGAACGGACCGGCGTTGGCGGCCGCCAGCGTCGCCTCGGCGTCGAGCCCCTCGGCTGCGCCGCGCGCCACGGTGCCACCATCGACGATCGCACCGGCATCGTCGGTATTGCCGTCCGCCCCGTCGGTACCCGCGGCGAGCACCACGAGGTTCGCATGCCCCGCGATCAGGCGCGCGGCGGCGAGCGCGAACTGCTGGTTGCGCCCGCCGCGGCCGGGTTCGGCCGGCAACTCGACGGTCGTTTCCCCGCCCCACAGCAGCACGTCCTCGGGCGTGAGGGCGAGTTCATGCGCGAAGCGGCTCGCCGCCGCGCACGCCTCGCCAGTCGCCGGCGGCGCGAGTACGCGCGTGCTCAGCCCGCGGACGTCTGCGGCGCGCGCCGCGGCCGACAGCGCATCGGCGAGCGTGCCGACGAGCTCGGCAGGGAGCGTTGCGCCCGCGGGGCCCGGCCCAGCCCGGTCGAGCACCTCGCGCAACCACTCCGGAAGATCCTCCGGCAGTGGTGCGTTTGCCGCGCGGCCGACGAGTCCCGAGCCGACGACGGCCGGGTCATCGCCCGGCACGTCGGAGATCAGCAGCGCCTGCGCGCGGGTGTGCGCAAGCGCCGCCGCGAAGCGGCCGTCCTTGAGCCGCGACAGGCGGCGGCGTACGGCGTTGAGCGAGCCGATCGCCACGCCTGACGCGAGTCCCCATTCGTTGACCCTGCGCAGTTCCTCGGGCGTGATCCCTTCGGCGAGCACCTCGACCAGGCTCGAGGCGCCGCCGGAGACAAGTACCAGGACGCGCTCGCCGGCGGGCGTTGCGGTGGCAAACGAGAGGAGCTCGGCGCCAGCGGCGAGGCTGGCTTCGCCCGGAACCGGGTGATCGGCAGCCAGGCACCGGACCGCCGGCCAGCGCTCCAGCTCCGCATCGAGGTAGCCTCGGCGCGAGATCACCAGCCCGCGCTGGACCCTCGCTCCGAGCACGTCGAGCGCGCCGAGCGCCATCGCACCCGCCGCCTTGCCGACCGCGACCAGCGACCAGTTGCCGACCGCGAGGGTGTGCCCGGTCGAGGCGAGTGCCGCGCGGACGGCACGGCGACCCTCGACGGCGGTGCACGCCGCCGTGTATAGGTCGAGAAGCAGGCTGCGGCTCGGATCGGCGTGTAGGGCGCTGCTGTCCCGCATGCTGCGGAACGCCGGGTCAGACGGCGCGCACGGCCCGGGGTTTGACGCGTGCACCGTGCTCGCCGTCGCCCCCGTCGCCACGACGGCGCGCCTTGGCATCGTCCGATCGTGCGCTCTGCAGCGCGGCCAGGTACTCGTCGGTCACGTCCCCGGTCACGTATTCCCCTGAGAAGCACGAAGTGTCGAACGATTCTACCCTGGCCTTGTCGTGGCGGACGGCGCTGACGAGGTCGTCGAGATCCTGGTAGATCAGCCAGTCGGCGCCGATGAGCCGTCCGACCTCTTCCTCGGTGCGTCCGGCGGCGACGAGCTCCGACGCCGCGGCCATGTCGATGCCATAGACATTCGGGTACCGCACGGGCGGCGCGGCCGAGGCGAAATAGACCTTGCGGGCACCGGCCTCGCGGGCGAGCTCGATGATCTGCGCCGAGGTCGTGCCACGGACGATCGAGTCATCCACCAGCAGCACGTTGTGGCCGCGGAATTCGAGCGGAATCGGATTCAGCTTCGAGCGCACCGACTTCTGCCGCTCCTCCTGCCCCGGCATGATGAAGGTGCGGCCGATGTAGCGATTCTTGACGAAGCCCTCGCGGTACTCGAGGCCGAGGTCCAGAGCGAGCTGCAACGCGCTCGTGCGGCTGGTATCCGGGATCGGGATTACGACGTCGATATCGTGGTCCGGCCTGAGGCGCCTGAGCTTGGCGGCCAGCTTCTCGCCCATGCGCATGCGCGCCTTGTGGACCGAGATGTTGTCGATGATCGAGTCTGGCCGTGCGAAATACACATACTCGAACACGCACGGCGTGTGCTGCTCGAGCGGCGTGCAGCGCGCGGTGTGCAGGTTGCCCTCGAGGTCGATGAATACCGCCTCGCCAGGCTCGACGTCCCGCACCAGCTCGAAGTGCACGAGGTCCAGCGCCACCGACTCCGACGCCAGCATCCACTCGGTGCCGCGCGCCGTTGCGCGCCGGCCAAGGACCAGCGGCCGGATGCCGTGCGGGTCGCGAAAGCCGACTACGCCGTGGCCGACGATCAGCGTGACCACGGCGTACCCACCGCGGATGCGGCGGTAGACGGCGCTCAGCGCGCGAAACAGATCCGCCGGCGCCAGGTGTGCGGCGCCCTGCCGCTGCAGTTCACTCGCCAGGATGTTGAGCAGCACCTCCGAGTCAGAGCTCGTATTGAGATGGCGGCGGTCGTCGCGCCACAGCGCCTCCGCGAGCTCCGCCGCGTTCGTCAGGTTGCCGTTGTGTCCGAGGCCGATGCCGTACGGTGCGTTGACGTAGAACGGCTGCGCTTCCGACGCCGAGTCACAGCCCGCGGTCGGGTACCGGACGTGGCCGATGCCGATGTTGCCTTTGAGCTGCAGCATGTGGCGTTGCTGGAAGACGTCGCGTACGAGGCCGGAATCCTTGCGCAGCGACAACGCCTCGTCATCGCAGGTCATGATGCCCGCGGCGTCCTGACCGCGGTGCTGCAGCACAGTCAGCGCGTCGTAGATCCGCTGGTTGACAGCGCTCTGGCCGACGATGCCGACGATGCCGCACATGCTGCTAGTCTCCGCCCGCGCCCACCACTGCGGCACTCGCCGACAAGGCCCGTCGTGCGAGCTGTCGCGACTCGCCGGCAAAGCTTTCGAGCCCGGCGGCGACGTACTCGGCGTACGGCATCAGCTTCGAGTGCTTCCACCACGACTCGTGTTCGAGGCGCAGTGCGTGCCCCAGCAGAACTGCGAAGCCCGCCAGCAGTGCACCGCGGGCGCAGCCGAACACGAAGCCGAGGACGCGGTCGATGACGCTCAGGCCCGCCGCCGTGCGCGTCAGCCACGACAGCACTGCGCCAACGAGGGCACCGAGCAGCAGCACGGCGAGCAACAGGATGGCACGCGCCGCCCAGGTCTTCTGCTCGGGCGTCTCGAGCACTCCGCCGAGGTACGGATGCAGAAATCCTGAGAACCGCCACGCAACCCAGATTGCCGCCAGCCAGCTCGCGAGTGCCACGATTTCGCGAACGAAACCGCGCATCGTGCCGACCACGATGGAAATGCCGACACCGGCGACGATCATGTAATCCGCGCCCTGCATCCGACCTTCCCAGGAAGCGACTGCCGCGACAGTCCAACGTCATGATTTTAGCCGAAACCAGCCCCGCTCACACGCGTGTGCGCCAGTTCACGTTTGTCGCGCACCGGCTTCGCGGACACGCGTTCAGGACTGCGGCGCCACCGAGCCGCGATGGCCCTCGCGCGCGAGCCGCGCTGCCACGGCCTCGGCACGCGCGCGATCCTGCTCCGGTCCCACGCGCACTCGGTACAGCAGCCGTCCCGAGGCTCGGAACTCCGCAACGAA
>DATNHZ010000127.1:0-5743 GCA_035604655.1 Steroidobacteraceae bacterium
GGCCCGGGGCTGTTCGGCGAGCCAGGCCTCGAGCAGCTGGCGCGCGATCGCGAGCACGGTCGCCGTTTCCTGGGTCGGCGGGCTGAAACTGCGGCTGCGGGTATAGGTCGTGAAGTCGCGGCGGCGGATCTTGACCGTCACGCTCGCGGCCATCAGCTCCTTGGCGCGCAGCCGCGCGCCGACCCGGTCGGCGAGCCTCGCGAGCTCCGCTGTCAGGTCCTCGCGGCGGCGCAGGTCGGTGTCGAAAGTTTCCTCGGCGCTGACCTGCTTCTCCTGCCAGTCAGGGACGACGGGGCGCTCGTCGATGCCGGCGGCGCGCTCGCGCACGCGCTGGGTGTAGCGGCCGAACAGCGGCCAGAGCACCGCGTCCGACGCCAGTCGCAGCTGGCCGAAGGTGTGCAGCCCGCACTCCTCGAGCCGCGCGGCGGTCTTGGCGCCGATGCCCGATAACCGGCGGATCGGCAGCGGATCGAGGATGCCGAGCACGTCCTCGGGTGCGATCACGCACAGGCCGTCGGGCTTTCTGAGGTCGGAGGCGATCTTTGCCAGCAGCTTGTTGTGGGACACGCCGACCGATGCGGTCAGCCCGGTGCGCGCGCTGATCCGCGCCTTGATCTCGGCGGCGATCGTGGCGGGCTCGCCGAACAGCCCCCGGCTGTCGGTGACATCGAGAAACGCCTCGTCGAGCGACAGTCCCTCGACGAGCGGCGTGAATTCGCCGAACACGGCGAACACCTCGGCCGAGACCTCCCGGTAGCGGCCCATGCGGGGCTTGACGACGACGGCGTGCGGGCAGCGCTCGAGGGCCGCGCGCGTCGGCATCGCCGAGTGGACTCCGTAGCGGCGGACTTCATAGCTCGCCGCCGCGACGACCCCGCGTCCCGAGGCGCCGCCGACGATGACCGGCTGGCCGCGCAGCTCCGGCCGGTCATGCTGCTCGACGGAGGCGTAGAACGCATCCATGTCGACGTGCAGAATCGCGCGCATCCGGGCTGCCCTCAGACGGTCAGCGCACTGGCCACCAGCGTCGCCAACAGCGTGATGCTCAGAAATACCATATATGCGAGGCCTACCGCCGTGAGTTTGGCGAGCGTCAGCCAGCGTCGCTGCCCATAGTAGTCGCGCATCGCCCGGTACACGTACCAGACCGCATACACAAAACCGGCGAACCTGGCGATGCCGCCGACGCGCGCGAGCGCGGGCAGCCACGCCGTGAGCCCGGACAGGGTGAGCTGGGCGAGCAGCACCAGGAACAGCGCCGCGTGCGTGTGCAGGAAGAACACCAGGTGCTCGACGTAGTAGCGCCGCGGCCGCCAGTACAGCAGCAGCATCAAGAGCGCCATCAGCGGCAGGAACAGGAACATCACCTTCGGGATGCTGGCGACGAAGACGCGCATCGCTGCCCTGCCGCTGTCCCCCACGTTGCGCCGGCAGGCGCGGCGCAGCGGTTCCTTGAGCCAGTTGATGGAGGAGTCGAGCTTCTCGCAGTCCTGGGTGTCGACGCCGATGATGAAGCCCTTGGCCGCCCCCGGGATCGGCCCGGCGGCGCCATCCGGCCGCTTGAGCGCCTGCTGGAGCTCGTGGCGCGCCTCCGCGATGTCCGCGGATGCGGTCGGGTCTTTCGCGAGCGCGTCCACTGCCGTGCGGGCGTCGCGGTGCGGGCCAATCGTGGCGAGCGCGAAGAACAGCACGCTGACCACGAGATACAGGCGCACCGGCGGCAGGTAGCGCGCGCGGCGCTCGGCGAAATACTCGTGCGTCAGACGCCCCGGGTGCAACAGCAGCGCGGCGAGGGTCCGCCACAGGCGGCCGTCGAGGTGGGTCAGTACGTGCCAGCCGTCGTGGAGCAGTGTGCCGACCGAGCGCGCGCTCTCGTGCGCATGCTGGCCACACTGGGCGCAGTAGGGGCCCGTCAGCGGGGCATCGCAGTTGGCACAGGTTGCAGCTTGCACCCGGAGCTCGCGGCGGGTCGGAAGAGCCGTAACTTGCCAGATCCCGCCCGACTCCGATACCTCCAGCGCCTCCGCGCACAATTCGCATCGCCGGCGTCGCGCGGCAGCGGCACAATGCGCTCTCTCAGGTCTCAGAGGCCAACGTGAGCCCGACGCGACGCATGGCGGTACTGTCGATCGCGACCTCGCTCGCGACGCTCGCGCTCAAGTCCGTGGCCTTCGGCATGACGGGCTCGATCGGGCTCATGTCGGACGCGCTCGAGGCACTCGTCAACCTCGCCGCCGGCCTGCTCGCGCTGACCGCGCTGTCGATCGCCGAGCGCCCGGCCGACGACGGCCATGCCTTTGGTCATGAGAAGGCCGAGTACTTCTCGACTGGCGTCGAGGCCGTGCTGATCCTGATCGCCGCGGTCGGGATAGTCTGGGCGGCCGCCGGCCGCCTGGCGCACCCGGTACCGCTGCACGGCCTCGGGCCAGGACTCGTGGTGGCGGCGGTGGCCGGCGTGCTGAACCTCATCACCGCGCGGCTGATGCTGCGCGCGGCGGCCACGCACGACAGCATCACGCTCGAGGCCGACGCCCGCCACCTGCTGGCCGACGTGTGGACCTCGGCCGGCGTGATCGCGGGGCTGTTGCTCGTGCTCGCAAGGCCCGGCTGGGCGGTGGCCGACCCGCTGATCGCGATCGCCGTCGGCGTGCACATCTGCTGGCCCGGCGTCTCGCTGCTGCGCCGGTCGGTCGATGGCCTGATGGATCGTTCGCTGCCGCCCGATGAAGTCGAGGCGGCGCAGACGATCATCAGGTCCCAGCTGCCGCCGGGCGCCGACTACGCCGAGCTGCGCACGCGCAAGGCAGGCACGCGCCGCTTCCTCGAGTTCAAGTTGCGCGTGCCGGGTTCGCAGAGCGTCGCCGCTGCGCATCAGTTGTGCGACCGGCTCGAAGTGCTGCTCGGCCGACGCCTTGCCAATGCATTGGTGACCATTCACGTCGAGCCGGCCGAACCAGAGCACGCCCCGCATCCGCCGCCGGCCGGCACATAGCCGGGATCACGGCGCCTGGCCGCCGCGCCGGCACTGCTGCGCATCGATCACCGCGCTGGTTACTATCGACCGACTGGGGTCGGTCGGGCAGCGATCCACGGAGCACCTGGCGGCATGGAGCAGATCACCGCGGAGATCGTCGGCGATCCGATCCGGCACGAGCTGGATGGCAGCAGCGACGACCTGTTGACGGCCGGTCTCGGCGTCGACGGGCTGCGCGGCGCGCCGCCCGAGTTCGCCGATCCCGAGCGCCCGACACCGCGCGAGCTGCGGCGCCGCGCGATCCACGCCGCGTATCGTGGCCTCGTCGACACCAGCGAAGCGGGCGGCTTCGGGCGCCTGTACGGTCCGCGGGATGAGCGGCGCATTGCCGGGGTCGAGTACCTGGTCGCCGTCCGCACGCCCGACGGGCTGGGTACGACGAGCGTCCTGCTGCAGCTGCCACGGGACTTCGATCGGGCCAATCCGTGCCTGGTCGCGGTCGCAGCGGCGGGATCCCGGGGCGTGTACGGGGCGCTGCCGAACGCCGGCGAATGGGGGCTGCGGCGTGGCGCTGCGGTCGTTCACACCGACAAGGGTGCCGGTATCGGGGTCTGGGACATCGATCGTGCCCGCGGCTACCGGATCGACGGCGCGCTGACGACGGACCTGTCCGATCCGCTGCTCGGCTTCGTGCCGGCGCTGACGCCGGAGCTCGCCGAGTTTGCGAGGCGTGCACCCCACTCGCTGCTGTTCAAGCACGCGCATTCGCGCCAGAACCCGGAAGCCGACTGGGGCGCCTACCTGCTGCAGGCAATCAAGGCCGCGTTCTTACTCTTGAACCTCGAGCTCGGGCGCCGGCTCGAGGTGCCGCTGACACCGGATAACACACTGGTGCTGGCCGCCGGCCTATCGAACGGCGGGGCCGCCGTATTGCGTGCACTCGAGCGCGACCGCGCGGGGTGGATCAGCGGGGCCATCGCCGTCGAACCCAACGCGGTCGTCGCGGGCCGCACCGCCGGTGTGACGATCGACTACGGTGGCCGCCGTCTGGCGGACGGGCAGATCGCTCTTCTTGACTACCCGAGCCTGCATGACCTGTATCAGCCGTGCGCAGTGCTGGCCGAGACCGATCCCGAGGCTCCGTACTTCGCGGCGACGCAGGCGAACCGCCCGCGGCTCGCGCGGTGGTGTGCAGAGTTGCAGGCCGCGGGCGTGCTGCCCGCCGGGCCGGTCGGCCTGGCCGCGAGCGCGGCGCGCAATGAACTGCTCGCCGCCGGCCTGCTGCCAGAGGGACTCAGGCTCGGGCACTTCAACCTGGTGGCCAGTCTCTGGCCCGGGATCGCGGCCACTTATGCCTGGGCCTACACGCGGCGCGCGCCGTGGGACCCGCCGGTCGGAGTGACCTTTGCAGCGACCGACGCCGACGGCAGCGTCCGGAGCCTGACGGCGGCCGAGGCGGCGGCCCTGTGGGCCGACGGTAATGGCATTCCGCCGACCGGGCACATCGCGCTCGTGATGCGTGGCGCGGACGGCGAGCGCTGCGCGGCGAATGACGGCAGCGCGCAGCTCGCGCTCGCCTATGCGCCCGAGCGCGTTCTGAGGCGCGCGCGCCAGCCGCTCGAGGATCTGCGGCCGGGCCGCAACGCGCTGCTCGCCGCCGTCCACGCGGGCCAGCAGGAGGTGGTCATGACCGCGCGCCTCGGCAATCGACCGGTCATCATCATCCACGGACGAGCCGACAGCCTGATGCCGGTCAACCACACCTCGCGCGCCTACTACGCAGTCAATCAACGCGACCGCGGCGGCCGTGACGAGCTACGTTACTACGAGCTCGAGCACGGCCATCACTTCGATGCCTACCTGGCGCTGCCCGGATTTGCCGACGGCTACGTGCCGACGCAGCCGTGGATGCTGCGCGGGCTCGACGCGCTCTACGCGCGCCTCACGGCGGGCACAGTCCTGCCGCCCAGCCAGGTGATTCGCTCGCGCCCGCGCGGCCGCGCCGACGGTGGCGTGCCGCCGCTCGGCGAGGCACACCTCGGTGCGCTTCGCATGCATCCGGGCGCCGACGCGATCGGCTTCAGCGGCGGCGTGCTGACGGTACCGGACTGACCGGGAGCGAGCCTCACTGCCGCGCGGCTGCCCCGTGCACGGGCTCGCAACGCACCTCGGTCTTCACGGAGTTCGCGATGAAGCATTCGGCGTGCGCGGCATGATGCATTTCCTCGACGTCCGCGTCGCTGGGAATCGCGGCGCCGGAGAATGCCACCTCGGGCCTGAGGGTCACGACCGTCATCGCCATCCGCCCGGCGGCATCGCGCGCCATGGTGCCGCTCGCCGGATCGCGATAGCGGTCGACGCGGAAGTTGCGGCCGGCGGCAATCGACAGGAACCACAGCATGTGGCAGCTCGCGAGGGAGGCGACGAACGCCTCCTCGGGGTCGACCGCCGCGGGATCCGACAGCGGCATCGGCACCACGTGCGGCGAGGCGGAGCCGGCGACCTCGAGTCCTCCGTCGAAGCGCAGCAGGTGACGCCGGCTGTAGCGGTTGTCGAGGAACGGCTGCGAGCCGCGCTGCCAGCTCACCTCTGCAAGATATTGCGCCATGCCGGGGCCCTCCGCGTGGGCTAGACATCATGGCCCGCCATGGGGAGGCGAGCGTTAAGGACTGACGGAATGAAGCGGTCTGCCTCCTGGCATTTCGTGGGTTGCGCACTTTCGTGTGCCGAGCCACATGTAGAACGCGTTGAGGCGTGATCTACACCGAG
>DATNHZ010000128.1:0-6208 GCA_035604655.1 Steroidobacteraceae bacterium
TCCCGGGACGGAGCTCGGCGACCGAGCGGCAGCCGAGCTGGCCGAGCACGCGGTTGAGCTCGCTCTCGAGAATCTCGAGCGCCTTGCGGGCGCCGGCCTCGCCACCGGCGGCGAGGCCGTAGAGCGCCGGGCGACCGATCATCACGGCGTGGGCCCCGAGCGCCACCGCCTTGGCGAGGTCGCTGCCGCGGCGAAAGCCGCTGTCGATCAGGATCGTGAGCTTGTCGCGAAAGCCGCGCGCGATCTCGGGCAGCACCTCGAGCGGCGCGACGGAGGTATCGAGCTGGCGGCCACCGTGGTTCGTCAGGACAATCCCGTCGCAGCCGAGCTTCACCGCGCGCTCGGCATCCTCGGCCGCGAGCACGCCCTTGATCAGCAGCCGTCGCTTCCAGCTGTCGCGCAGCCGCGCGACGTCATCCCAGCTGATTCGCTGCTCGAACAGCTTCGGAATGATCGTGACGCCGGCGCGGGCGCTGCGCGCCTCCGGCGGCAGGAAGTCGGCGACGTTGACGAAGCGCGGAATTCCCGACAGCGCGACATCGAGCACCCAGCGCGGGTGCACGAGCACGTCGAGAAGGCTGCGCAGCGTCAGTCGTCCGGGGGCAGCGAAGCTGCGCTGGTTCCACTCGCGCGCGCCGAACACGTTGGCGTCGGTCGTGAACACGAGGGCCTCGCAGCCAGCCTGGTCGGCACGGCGCGTGATGTCGGCGGTGATCGCCGGATCGTTGAAGACATAGAGCTGCATCCACAGCCGCCCGCCGGCGACGGCCACCTCGTTCGGTCGCGCGTTGCCCACGGTACTCAGGCAGAACGGGATGTTGGCGCTCTGGGCCGCCCGCGCGAGCAGCAGGTCCCCCGCGCTTCGCAGCATGCCGTTGCTGCCCATCGGAGCGATCACCGCCGGGAAGCCCACCGGCAGACCGAACAGCGTCGTGCGGCAGTGGCGCGCGCTCGTGTCGATGAGCGTCGGCGGCGCGAACCGGTAGCCATCGAAGGCCTGCCGGTTGCGCCTGAGCGCGAATTCGTCCTCGGCACCGCCCTCGACGTACTCAAATGCGAAGTCGGGCGTCCGGCGCCGGGCGAGCAGCCTCAGTTCCTCGATCGTGATCGCGCGCCGGAAATCCCGGCCGGAATAGTAGCGACGGCGCGTAGCGGCGGTCTCAGCCGGTGAAGAAGCCCATCTTGACCCCGGCGAGGGTAATCACGTCGTTGTCGGCGAGTCGCCGCGCCTGGGCCCCGATCGGCGTGCCGTTGACCAGCGGGAAGTCGTCGGGCTTGCCCGCGTCCACGTGCACGAGGTAGAAGCCGTCGGCGCGACGGGTGATGGCTGCGACCTGGACGCCTGGCCTGCCGAGCGTGGTCAGCGCCTTCACGAGCTCGAGCTCGCGGCCGGCGAAGGTCCCGGACAGCACCTGCAGCTTCGCCTTCGGCAGCGCGACCGGGCCACCGGCCGCGCCGTCGCCCCGCGCAGCGGGCGCCGCGCGCGCCGGCTCCGGTTCGGCCTTCGCGGCGCGGACTCTCTCCTCGATCGCCGCCGACGGGTTGATTACCATCGTCTTCTCGAACTCATCGGGCTCGCTGTCGGCTGCCTGGTTATCGATGAACCGCAGCTGGTGATGCCCGCAGGTGATCACGTCGCCGTGCTGCAGCGCGTGCTTCTTGATCAGCTTGCCGTTGACGTACGTGCCGTTGGTGCTGTTCAGGTCCTCAAGGAAGGAGTCATTGAGGATGTTGATGATGAGCGCGTGATGGCCGCTGACCGCCGCGTTGTCGATGCGCACGTCATTGTCAGGGAGCCGGCCGATCGTGTACCGCTCCTTATTCATGTTGTACTCGGCAAGGACCTGACTATCCAAGCTGAGAAGCAATCTGGCCATGCAACTTGCGTCCTTACGTGCGTCAGCCGAACCAGCTCAAGATTCTGTTAAGTATGCCTCGCCGTGCCGGGAACGAGTCAATGACTTCGGTCACGATCACAGAGATGTTGTCCCGGCCGCCATGGTCGTTCGAAAGGGTAACCAGCTGTTTAGCAGCCGTATCAAGATTATCATTGAACGTATTGATTGTTAAGTGAATATCTTCGTCCTCGACCATGTCCGACAGCCCGTCCGAGCACAGCAGGTACTGGTCGCCCTTCTCGGCGGGGTGCTCGTGGATCTCGATCTCGACCGTCGGCTCCACCCCGAGCGCGCGGGTCACGTAGTTCTTGTTGGTCGAGCGGGCAGCCTCCTCCTGTGAGTAAAAGCCCCGGTCCACGAGCTCCTGCAGCAGGGAGTGGTCCATCGTCAGGCGTTCGAAGCGCTCGGCGCGCAGCCGATACAGCCGGGAGTCGCCGACGTGGGCGGTCGTGATCTTGTCGTTGTAAAAGAGGGCCGCGACGACCGTCGTGCCCATTCCCTCGCATTGCGGCTGGGTCTTGGACGTCTGGTGGATGATCTTGTTGGCACGCAAGATCGCATCTCGCAGGATGATGCTGGTACGCATGTAGCCGGTCGTGCGGTCGACACCCTCGAGGTGCTGGTCCTGGAAGGCCTCGCGCACCAGGTTGACGATCGTCTTGACCGCAATCCCGCTCGCGACCTCGCCCGCGTTGTAGCCACCCATGCCGTCGGCCAGCACATACAGGCCGATGTCGGGCTCGACGCCAATCGTGTCCTCGTTGTGCTCACGCACCCGTCCGGTGTCGGTCAGCGCGACGCTCTTGACCTTGTTGCGCATGTCCGGCCTCACGCGGCGAGCGCCCGCGCACAGGTCCTGACGGCGGTGGCCATCTCACCCCCGGTCTGATAGCGCGCCGCGGGGTCCTTCTGCAGCGCCCGATCGATGATCGTTGCTACGCAGGCGGGCAGGTCTGGGCGGATGGTCCGAAGCGGCGGGGGCGGTGCGTTGGCAATCCTATCCATGAGTCCCGTCATCGAGTCCGCCCGGAACGGAAGCTGCCCGGTCATCAGCTGAAACAACGTAACACCGAGCGCAAACAAGTCTGAGCGTCCGGTCACATTCCGCCCCTCGAGCTGTTCCGGGGCCATGAATGACGGGGTGCCGAGCACGATGCCGCTGCGTGTCGCGCTCGAGTTCGTGAGCCGCGCGATGCCGAAATCGGTGATCTTGGTCTCGAGCGTCTGCGGGTCGAACATCACATTGGCGGGCTTGATGTCGCGGTGGATCACGTTCTGGGCGTGCGCATAGTCGAGCGCGTCGGCGATCCGCCCGACGACCTCGAGCGCCTGGGACGGCGGCAGCAGCCGGTCGGAGGCCGCGTACTCGCTCAGCAGCCTGCCGTTCAGATACTCCATCGCGATCCAGGCGATTCCGCCGTCCTCGCCCGCGTCGTGGACCGTGACGATCCCCGGATGCTTCAGGCGCCCGGCCATCTCGGCCTCGCGGAAGAACCGCTCGCGAGCCTCGGCGAGCTCGGTCTCGGTGAACTCCTCGACGATCGGGATTGCCTTGATTGCGACGACCCGGTTGATCCGCGGGTCGCGGCCGAGGTAGACGGTGCCCATCGCGCCGCGGCCGAGTTCGCGCTCGAGCTCGTAGCGGCCGAGCTTCGGCTTCGACGGCTTCTTCGACTTGCCGAGCAAAACGTCGGCCACATCGCCCGGTGTCGGCTCATCACGCCGCGCCTCGAGCGTCTTGCTGATGCTGCGCAACGAGGCTGCTGGCGGCGCAGCAGCCGCCGGCTGCGCGGACCGCCCCGGGACCGCGGCCGGGCCCTTGGGAACGGGCGGCGCTGCGGCCGGACGCTGCCAGGGGTCGGTGGCCACCGCGCGCGACCGGCTGGGGAGCAGCGGCACATCCGGCACCACCCATACCGCGAGCGTGGCGAGCACGAGGCCGATGGCCGCCTCGAGGAGCGGAATCCAGGTGCGCGCCTCGGCGAGCATCACGAGCTCGGCGGCGATCAGCACGAACGCCGCGAACACCATCGCCGCCGCGCGCGGGGCCGGGGCCAGCGCCGGCGCGGCGAGCGCGGCGAAGGCGATCGCCGCGATCAGCAGCAGGAGCGTCGCGAGTCGCGCGAGGCGAGCCGAGACGAAGTAGCTTCCCGACTCGAGGCTCGTCAGGCGCTGGGCGATCGCCTCGCCGAGCGTCAGCCCGGGCCCGGTGGGCGTTGCGACGAGCGCTGGCCCGCGGCCGATCACGAGGATCTGCTGATCGAGCTGGGACGCGGGCACCCGACCCGCGGCGAGGTCGGCAAGCATCACCTTCGGCGTGCCGCCTTCCTCTCCGGCGCGCCGACCGTACTGGGGCACCCAGCCGCCCGAGGAGTCGGTGCGCAGCAGCGTCTGGCCGATGCTGACCCCGTGGGAGGTCAGCTGCGCATCGCTGAAGCTCGCACCGTGCGCCGCGAGCCAGACGGCGAATGTTGCGGACGGCGCCGTCGGCGGCGGACCGGGCCGGCCAAACAGCCGGTCACGCCGGGCGACCCCGTCGGCGTCCGGCGACGCGGCCGGCTCGATCCCGACGCCGCGCGCGGCGCTTGCGAAGCGTTCGAGCGGCGCTGCGTCGGGCGTACCCAGCAACACGACGTTGCCCGCGGACCTGAGCGCCCGTTCGAGCTGTGCGTCGTGGTCGAGTTCGGCGGCCCAGGCCGTGAGCCGGGCCCGCATGGACGGATCGGGCGAAGAATCCACGCCCTCCAGGAACGAGCGCACGCAGGCGAGATCGGCGCTGTCGCTCGACTGCTCGAGCGGCACGGCCAGCAGGATCGCCCGCGCCCCCGCCCGGTGTGCTGCATCGAGCGCGTGCGCCACATCCCCGCGCAGGCGCCCGCTGTCGGCGATCCCCTCGCCGGTGTCGACCCACAGGACGCGCCCGCCCTCGGCGGCGTTCTCGGCCCCCTGCAGCAGGGCAAGGGGCAGGCCCGCGAGGCGGGCCTCAAACTCGCGGGCGGGCCAGAGCAGCAGCACGGCCGCGATTCCGATGACGGCCGTCGCGACTGCCAGCGGACGAAAAAGAGGATGTGTTTGCATCAAACCGCTGCTTTCGACGACGCCGGCGAGTCTAGCGGAGCCGGGTCGTCGCGTCGCGGGCCGCGTCACGGTCGCGGCAAAAAGGGGCTCTGTTAGCATCCTGCCGGTGATAAGCCGTTCCCGGACCGTCTACGTCTGCAGCGCCTGTGGCGATGCGGCGCCGAAGTGGCAGGGCCAGTGCCCGGCCTGCGGCGAATGGAACACGCTCACGGCACTCGCCGCACCCCGGGTTGCGGCCAGCCGGGGGACGGCGCGCGGCGCCCCGCCGCAGCCGGCAACGCCCCGCACGCTCGGCGCCGACGGGACCGAGGATGCGCTGCGCCTGCCGACCGGTTCGCCCGAGTTCGACCGCGTGCTCGGCGGCGGGCTGGTCGCGGGCTCGGTCACGCTGATCGGCGGTGATCCGGGGATCGGCAAGTCGACGCTGCTGCTGCAGTCGGCCGCCTCGCTCGCATCCGCGGTCCCGGTGCTGTATGCGACCGGGGAGGAGAGCCTCAGGCAGATCGGACTTCGGGCCCGCCGCCTGGGGCTCGGGGAGGTGCCGCTCGGATTGCTCGCCGAGACCGAGGTCGAGGCGGTGATCGAAGCCGCCGAGGCCGGGCAGGCACGCCTGCTGATCATCGACTCGATCCAGACCATGGCGAGTCGGGAAGTCGAGGCGAGCCCGGGTTCGGTCTCTCAGTTGCGCGAGTCGGCGGCCCGCTTCATCGCCCATGCCAAGCGCAGCGGCGCGGCGGTGGTGCTCATCGGCCACGTGACCAAGGAAGGCGTCATCGCAGGACCGCGCGTGCTCGAGCACCTGGTCGACACGGTGCTTTAC
This sequence comes from Steroidobacteraceae bacterium, assembly GCA_035604655.1. GTDB lineage: Bacteria > Pseudomonadota > Gammaproteobacteria > Steroidobacterales > Steroidobacteraceae > CAIKZZ01. Next base: position 5,797 of record DATNHZ010000128.1, read on the forward strand.
TTCGAGAGCGATGCCGGCACCCGCTTCAGGGTCGTGCGCGCCATCAAGAACCGCTTCGGCGCCGCCAACGAGATCGGCGTGTTCGCGATGGACGAGCACGGGTTGAAAGCGGTCAAGAATCCGTCGGCGATCTTCCTGTCGCGTCATGCGACGCCGGTGCCCGGAAGCCTGGTCACCGTGACCTGCGAGGGCACGCGGCCGATGCTGATCGAGGTGCAGGCGCTGGTCGATGACTCGCGCGCGCAGCTGCCGCGCCGCGTCGCCGTCGGCATCGACGCGAACCGCCTCTCGCTGCTGATCGCGGTGCTCCACCGGCATGGCGGGATTGCGCTGCACGCGCACGATGTGTTCGTCAACGTGGTCGGCGGCGTCAGGGTCGAGGAGACGGCAGCCGACCTCGCCGTGCTGCTGA
>DATNHZ010000129.1:0-9529 GCA_035604655.1 Steroidobacteraceae bacterium
TCCGAGCCCCCGCCCTCCACCGGTGATCGCAATCGTCTTGCCTTTGATCTGCATCGGGATCTCAACTTGTCGAGGCGATGACCGGCATGACCGGAACAGACCGCATCATCTGTTCTTTGCACTGCCAAATTAACTTGGATAATACCGTCTTGACACAGGATCTTAACGTATCTTGCAACGCAGAAAATGAATGGGACATAGTGCGGCGTCACCGGCGCGCCGCGGGCGAGGATCTGCACGAGTCGCGAACCGCCTCGCATTGCCGAGGCCGCGCGCGCCGCGCGCGAGACCCACCTCGGACGGGACCGACAGCCGTGCAGCCGCGAGCGGGCCGCGGGACCGGAGACCCGGACCGCTCGAGTCGATCGCTCAGACGAGTTCGATCGCGATCGCAGTCGCCTCGCCGCCGCCGATGCAGAGCGAGGCGACGCCGCGCTTGCCACCGCGGGCCTTGAGCGCACTGATCAACGTCGACAGGATCCGCGCGCCCGTGGCGCCGATCGGATGGCCGAGCGCGCAGGCACCGCCATTCACGTTCACCCGGGCGGGATCGAGCTTCAGGTCGTGGATTGCCGCCATCGCGACCGCGGCAAACGCCTCGTTCACCTCAAAGAGGTCGACATCGCCGGCCTTCCAGCCGGCCTTCGCGAGCACCTTTTCGATCGCGCCGACCGGCGCGGTCGTAAACCACTCCGGGGCGTGCGCGTGGCTCGCATAGGCGACGATGCGCGCGATCGGCTTTAGGCCCTTCGCGGCGGCCGCCGATGCGCGTGCGAGCACGAGCGCGGCAGCACCGTCCGAGATCGAGGAGGAACTTGCCGCGGTCACCGTCCCGTCCTTGCGGAATGCGGGTTTCAGCTGCGGGATCTTGGCGATGTCGCAGCTGAACGGCGTCTCGTCCTTGTCGACGATCGTGTCTCCCTTGCGGCCCTTGACCGTCACCGGGACGATTTCCGCGACGAACGCTCCGGTCTCGACGGCCTTGAGGCTGCGGCGTACGGATTCGGCTGCGAACGCGTCTTGCTGCGCGCGCGTGAAACCGTATTTCTGTGCCGTGTTCTCCGCGAAGCAGCCCATCAACTGCCCGTCCCACGGGCTTTGCAGGCCGTCGTAGAACATGTGATCGAGAATCTCGCCGTGACCCATGCGATAGCCCGCACGCGCCTTCGGTAGCAGGTAGGGCGCGTTGGTCATCGACTCGAGGCCGCCGGCGACCGCGATGTCGATATCGCCGCTGCGCAGCGCATCCGCCGCCATCATCACCGCCTTCATCGCAGAGCCGCACATCTTGTTGACGGTCGTGGCCGGGGTGCTCGTCGGCACGCCGGCGGCGATCGCGGCCTGGCGGGCGGGCGCCTGACCGATGCCCGCCGGCAGTACGCAGCCCATGATCACTTCCTGCACGGCGTCCGGGGCGACGCCTGCCGCAGTGAGCGCTCCTTTGATCGCCGCCGCGCCGAGCTGCGGAGCCGTCGTGCTGGCAAAGACCCCTTGGAATGCGCCGACGGGCGTGCGCTTGGCGGCGAGAATGACGACGGATTCGGAGCTCATGTGCGGTCCCCTCGTGGCAGACGCAGGAGTCTACGCCCGACTCTTGTTGCAGTGCAACGTAGCCCCGGCGGCCATCCACCGTCGCGCAGTTGTGCGGCCGGCAAGCGCTCGCTGGTGGCCGGGTGGTTGGGCGGGATCGATCGTAACGAACGAGAATCAGCGCGGACGGTTGCGGCCCTGCAGCGAGGCGCGCGGGTCCTCTCTCGCGCGCGGGCCACACTCGAACCAACGCCCGCGGGGTCCATCACCGCCCGACGGCCTGCGGTGCCGACGGCGATGCCGCGCGCGCGCGTCCCTGGAAAAAAAGCAGGACTTTCAGTTTCTTATAGCCGGGGCCTGCCGCGCGCTGCTACAGTAATTCTCTCGCCGCCGGGCTTCGCGCAAGTCCCTGATTCTCGGACCCGCCGTCGCCCTATCGCAGCAGGGGCCCGCATGAGCAGACCAGCCGGACGCGCCGCCGCCCAATCGGCCGGAAGGGGCCCAAACCTCCGGTTCGTCAGCGCTGCCTCGCTGTTCGACGGTCACGACGCCGCGATCAACATCATCCGCCGCATCCTGCAGGCGCAGGGCGCCGAAGTCGTGCACCTCGGGCACAACCGCTCCGTCGCGGAGATCGTGCGCGCGGCGATCGAGGAGGATGCCGACGGCATCGCCGTCAGCTCCTATCAGGGCGGCCACAACGAGTATTTCCGGTACATGGTTGACATGCTCCGCGAGTACGGCGCCGAGCACATCCGTGTCGTCGTCGGCGGCGGCGGCACGATCACCCCCGACGAGATTGCGATGCTCGAGGCGCACGGCGTCGAGAAGATCTACACGCCGGACGACGGCTTGAAGCTCGGTCTCGACGGCATGGTGCAGGACGTGCTGCAGAGGGTGCGCGCCACGCCGCGGCCCCGCTTTACGCCCGGGCCGATCGAGCCCGGCGACTACCAGCGCCTCGCGCAGGCGATCTCGGTGCTCGAAACCGGCGAGATCGCGGTCGTCGAGGCGCTGCGGACGAGCGCCCACAAGACGCTGAACCGCCCGCCGGTCATCGGCATCACCGGCACCGGCGGCGCCGGCAAGTCCTCGCTCACCGACGAGCTGCTGAACCGCCTGCTACGGTATTTCCCGGAACGCCGGCTGGCGGTCATCGCCATGGACCCGACCCGCCGTCGCAGCGGCGGTGCGCTGCTCGGCGACCGCATCCGCATGAACTCGCTCGATACGGACCGCGTATTCATGCGCTCACTCGCCACGCGCCGTGAGCACCTCGCGACGAGCGCCGTGCTCGCCGACACGGTACAGCTCCTCAAGTTCGCGGGCTTCGACCTGATCATCGTCGAGACCGCCGGCATCGGTCAGAGCGACACCGAGATCGTCGACCTCGTCGACCTGTCCGTCTACGTGATGACGAGCGAGTATGGCGCCGCGAGCCAGCTCGAGAAGATCGACATGCTCGACTTCGCGGACTACGTCGTGCTCAACAAGTTCGAAAAGCGTGGCGCGGAGGACGCGCTGCGCGACGTGCGCAAGCAGTGGCGGCGCAACCATCCGGACCGGATGGGGCTGCCGGACGCGCAGGCGCCGGTGTATCCGACGATCGCCAGCCAGTTCAACGACGCCGGCGTCAATACGCTGTTCAAGGCACTGTGCGAACGCCTCGACGAACAATGGGGGCGCCTCAAGCCGTGGACGGTGACCGGGCTCGCGCCGCTCGGGGTTCCGAAGCGCGCGGCCGTGATCCCGGCCGATCGGGTCCGCTACCTCGCCGAGATCGCGGGCGGCGGGCGGGCCATCCGCCGGGACGTCGCGACCGCGGCAGCGGCCGCGAGCCGGGCGCACGCGTGCCGCCAGGCGCTCGAGGCGCTGGGTGATCCGGCGTTGCCGCAACCATTTGAGCGCTACCCGAAGCGCGACTCCGCGTCCGCCGATCCGACCGTCGAGCGGCTGCGCGCCGCCTATGGCGAGGGGCTGGACGCGGTCGGCGAGGAGGGGCTGCGGCTGCTGCGCGAATGGCCGGCGCGCGCCCGAAATGCGACCGACGAGGAGTACAGCTACGTGGTGCGTGGCCGCGAGGTTCGCGGGCCGAACTACACGGAGTCGTTGTCCCACCAGAGGATTCCAAAGATCGCCGTGCCGGGCTACCGCGACCCGGGCGATCTGCTCGCGTGGCTGCAGCACGAGAACCTGCCGGGTGCGTATCCCTACACGGCCGGCGTCTATCCGTACCGCCGCGAGGAGGAAGACCCGATCCGGATGTTCGCGGGCGAGGGCATGCCGGAGCGCACCAACAAGCGATTCCACTACCTGGGAGCGAACTCGGCTGCCAAGCGCCTGTCGACCGCCTTCGACTCGACGACGCTGTACGGCGAGGATCCTGACGAACGGCCGGACATCTACGGGCGCATCGGCAACTCGGGCGTGTCGATCGCAACGCTCGACGACATGAAGCGCCTGTACTCGGGCTTCGACCTGTGCGCGCCGCTGACGTCGGTGTCGATGACGATCAACGGGCCCGCGCCGATGATCCTCGCGATGTTCATCAACACCGCGATCGACCAGCGTCTCGAGCGGCATCTGCGGGATACCGGTCGCTGGGCCGCGGCCGAGCGCGCGATCCAGACGCTGTGGCAGGGCGGAGGCCGCCCGGAGTACCGCGGCGAGCGGCCGGCCGGTAGCGATGGTCACGGCCTCGGGCTGCTCGGCGTGTCGGGCACCGAGCTCGTCGCCGCTGGCGGCGTCGATGCGGCGACCTATCGGCAGGTCAAGGCCGAGGCGCTGTCACAGGTGCGCGGCACGGTGCAGGCCGACATCCTGAAGGAGGACCAGGCGCAGAACACCTGTATCTTCTCGACCGAGTTCGCGCTGAGGATGATGGGTGACGTGCAGGCGTTTTTCATCGAGCACGACGTCCGCAACTTCTACTCGGTGTCCATCTCCGGATACCACATCGCCGAGGCGGGGGCCAATCCGATCAGTCAGCTGGCGTTCACGCTGGCAAACGGGTTCACGATCGTCGAGTACTACCTCGCGCGCGGCATGAAGATCGACGACTTCGCACCGAACCTGTCGTTCTTCTTCTCCAACGGCATGGATCCCGAGTACGCGGTGATCGGGCGCGTGGCGCGGCGCATCTGGGCACGGGCGCTACGCGAGCGCTACGCCGCGGATGCGCGCAGCCAGATGCTCAAGTACCACGTGCAGACGTCCGGCCGTTCGCTGCACGCCCGCGAAATCCAGTTCAACGACATTCGCACGACGCTGCAGGCCGTGTACGCGCTGTTCGACAACTGCAACAGCCTGCATACCAATGCCTACGACGAGGCGCTGACCACGCCGACCGAGGAAAGCGTGCGGCGCGCGGTCGCCATTCAGCTGATCATCAATCGCGAGCTCGGTCTCAACAAGACGCAGAATCCGTGGCAGGGATCGTTTGCGCTCGAGCAGCTGACCGACCTCGTCGAGGAAGCCGTTTACAGAGAGTTCGACGCGCTCGCCGAGCGCGGCGGCGTACTGGGTGCGATGGAGACGATGTACCAGCGCGGCAAGATCCAGGAGGAGAGCCTCTACTACGAGCACAAGAAGCACGACGGCTCGCTGCCGATCGTCGGCGTCAACACCTTCCTGCCGGTGCACGCGGCGGGCGCGGAGCGCGACGCCGCCCAGCTCATCCGGTCGACCGACGTTGAGAAGGACCTGCAGGTCGCGGCGGTGCGCGCCTGGCAGGCGCGGCACGCAGCCGAGGCACCGGCGGCGCTGCGGCGGCTGCAGCAGGTTGCCGCGGACGGTGGCAACGTGTTCGCGGAGCTGATGGAGTGCGTGAAGGTCGCATCGCTCGGCCAGATCTCGCGCGCCCTGTATGCCGTCGGCGGGCGGTATCGGCGGAACATGTAGTCGCGGCCCGACCTCCGCCTCAGGCCTCGAGGTCGGGGTCCGTCAGGTGCGAGAGCATCGCGGCGCGGGCCGCAGTGCGCAGTCGCGCGGCGCTTTCCCGCTCGTTCGGGCCGGCGGCCGGGATAGGCCCCAGGATCTCGACCTCGATCGCTCCGCGGCGCGGCAGCGCGGCCGCGGGGGGCAGTACCTGCCGCGCGCCACGGATCACCGCGGGCACGAGCGGGAGCCCCGCGCGCGCCGCGGCGACGAACGCCCCGGCATGGAACCGGGCGAGGCCGACCTGCTCGCTGAAGGTGCCTTCCGGGAAGAACGCCAGCGCCTGGCCGGCGGCCGCGACCCTGAGCACGCGGCGAGCGTCGACGCTACCCTTGTGATGATCGAAACGCTCGACGAATTCGCAGCCGAGCCGGTGCAGCAACAAGCTCGCAAATGGCATCCGGACCATCTCCCGCTTGACGACGAACGCGAAGCGGGCCGGCAGCGCCGCCTGCAGGATCACGCCGTCGAGATAGCTCGCGTGGTTGGCGACGACCACGGACGCCCCGGGCGGCAGCCGGTCGAGCCCGGTCACGGCGAAGCGGATGCCGGTGCAGCCGAAAAACGCGCGGGCGGCCAGCCGCGCCATGCGGCGCCGCAGCGTAATGCTGGGCACTGGCAGCCCGAGAACCAGCACGCCGGCGGCGAGGGGGATGAACACCGCCCAGCACCAGAGCCCGTATCCCGCGCGCAGCACCGGCCTCATGCCGAGGGCTCCACAGAGACCACTGGCACGGGCTTTAATGTGATCTGCTTCTCTGTTATGTCAACCAGCGTGGCTATCCGTGAGGCAGGTCACGCACTCTCGCGGGACGGCTGACGATACTGCCCGGGAACGCCCGCTCCCCGGCGCGACGCACTGATTGGAGACGCTCGAGGACGACCCGCGGATTGTGCCGCTCCTTACCGAAGTTGCCCAGTGCCGCGCCCCCACAGCGAGCGAAAGGTCAAGATGAACTCGGCGGTTAAGTCTGCTGCCCACGCGAATGCGGCCCGGTCCGCGAAGGATCCCGTGGGCGAGGCCGATCCTGCGATCAGCCGGTTCCTCGACGCGGTGTGGATGGAGCGCGGGCTGTCGCAGAACACCCTGGCCGCCTACCGTGCCGACCTCACGGCGCTGACGCGCTGGCTCGGCGAGCGGCACCTGCTTGTGTCACGGACGACCCGCGCCGAACTCGTTGCATTCATCGCCTGGCGGATCGAGTCCGGTGCCCGGCCCCGTTCGACGGCACGCCAGCTGTCGAGCTTCCGGCGCTTCTTCCGGTTCCTGGTCCGTGAAGGCGCGGTGACCGACGACCCGACGGCCCAGATCGCGATGCCGAAGATCGGCCGCTCGCTGCCGAAGTCTCTGACCGAGAACGAGGTCGAGGCGCTGCTGGCGGCGCCGGTCGTCTCCGAGCCGCTCGGCCACCGTGACCGGACGATGCTCGAGGTGCTGTACGCGACGGGGCTACGGGTGTCTGAGCTCGTGAACCTGCAGCACACGCACGTCAATACCAATCAGGGCGTGATCCGCATCATCGGCAAGGGCAACCGCGAACGGCTCATCCCGCTCGGCGACGAGGCGGTGCGCTGGCTCGCCGAGTTCGTGCGCGGCCCGCGCGCCGAGATCCTGGTCGAACGCCAGACCGACTACCTGTTCCCGACGCGCCGCGGCGATCGCATGACCCGGCAGGCGTTCTGGCACATCATCAAGCGCTACGCGCGCAAGGCCGGAGTGCAGAAGGAGCTGTCGCCGCACACGCTGCGCCACGCCTTCGCGACCCACCTGCTGAATCGCGGCGCGGACCTGCGCGTCGTGCAGATGCTGCTCGGCCACAGCGATCTGTCGACGACCCAGATCTACACCCACGTCGCCCGCGAGCGCCTGAAGGAGCTGCACGCGCAGCACCATCCGCGCGGCTGAGCCGCGCGAGCGCTCTGCTAGACTCGCGGAACTCGATCCCGGCGCCTGAGTCGAACAGGCAGCCCGCCCGGAGTCTGCCATGCCGCTATCTCGTTCCCGTCCCAGCCGGCGTGTCGGCGCGCTCGCCTGCATCGCGGCGCTGCTCGCCGCCGCGATCGCGCAGGGCCAGTCACCCGCGAAGTCCGACCCGCGCGCCGCCATCGCCAGGCACCTCGACGTACCGCTGGAGGCCATCCGGCCGAGCGCGCTGCCGGGAATCTACGAAGTCGCACGCGGCGGCGAAGTGCTGTACGTCTCGAGCGACGGGCGGTACGCGTTGTCCGGCGAGCTGTACGAAACCGGCAACGGCAAGAACCTGACGGAGAAGCGCCGCACCGAGGCGCGGTACGCGGCTATAAAGGCCGTGCCGGACAGCGATGCGATCATCTTCGCGCCGGCGAGCCCGCGGTACACCGTGACGGTGTTCACCGACGTCGATTGCGCCTACTGCCGGCGTCTGCACAGCGAGATCGCCGAATACAACCGGCTTGGCGTGCGCGTCAGATACCTGCCGTTTCCGCGCACGGGGCCCGGCACGGAGTCCTGGCGCAAAGCCGAGGCCGTCTGGTGCGCACCGGACCGGCGCGAGGCGCTGACGCGCGCCAAGGCGGGTCGGGAGATTGCGGGCCAGGGCGCGTGCGCGCCAACCCCCGTGACCCGCTACTACGAGCTCGGCCAGGAGCTCGGCATCCGCGGGACGCCGGGCATCTTCACGGAGCGGGGCGAGTACCTGCCCGGGTACTACACGCCGGCGAAGCTGGTCGAGCGCCTCAAGCAGCTGGAGGCGGCCGCCGCGACCGGTTGAACGCTAGCGCTCGAGCAGCGCCAGTTTTCCGGGCTTGTCCTTCCAGGCATCGGCGTCGGCCGGCGCCGGCTTCATTTCGTTGATGACCGGCCAGTTCTTGGCGAGTTCCGCATTGAGCTTGAGGAACACTTCCTGGCCCTTGGGAATTTCCTCTTCCGAGAAGATTGCCTCGACCGGGCACTCCGGCTCGCACAGCGTGCAGTCGATGCATTCGTCCGGGTCGATCACCAGGAAGTTCGGGCCCTCGTGAAAACAATCGACCGGGCAGACTTCCACGCAGTCCATGTACTTGCACTTGATGCAGTTCTCGGTGACGACGAACGTCATGCTCTGGCTCAGCTCTGTGACACTACCGACGGGTGCGCCGGCCGCGGGTCGCGGCGCGAACCGCATTCTATACGAGGCGCGTCAGGCCGGCGCGCTCGACCGCAGGGTCGAACGGTCGAAGTCCGTGAAGTGCAGGCCCTCGACGCCGCGGCTGCGGTCGTCGAGGTAGCGCCGCAGCGCAAATTCGACGCTCGGGAAGGCGATCTGCGGCCACGGAATGTCCTCGGGCTGGTACAGCCCCACCTCGAGGCTCTCGTGTCCGACGCCAAACCCCGGCACCAGCAGACGCGCCCGGAACATCACGTGCACCTGACGGGCGTGCACGACGTTAACGACGGCGAGCAGGCTGCCGATCTCGACGCGGGCCAGCGCCTCTTCCCACGACTCGCGAGCCGCGGCGGCCTGCAGCGTCTCGTCGTTCTCCATGAATCCGGCGGGTATCGTCCAGTAGCCGAGCCGCGGCTCGATCGCGCGCTTGCACAGCAATATCCGGCCCTGGTACTCGACCACGCAGCCGACCACGAGCTTCGGGTTCTGGTAGTGGATGGCCTTGCAGGCCGGGCACACGTAGCGCGGCAGATGGTCGCCATCCGGGACCCGCACCTCGACCGGCTGGCCACACTCGCTGCAGTACTTCATGTCGTTACGGGGGTCGGCTGGGGCGCGGTGGTGCCGGTGGAGGGACTCGAACCCACACGCCTTGCGGCGGACGATTTTGAGTCGTCTGCGTCTACCAATTCCGCCACACCGGCCGGGGACGGAATCGTAACACGGCGCTGCCGGACGCCGGTCGCGGCGCCGCGCACCGTTCCGTGCAGCTGAGGACACCGGCAGCGAGCCGCACTCGGACGGCCCTGCTACCATCCGCGCGCCATGCCGACGACCCGACCCGCCGCGCGCGGGCTGCTGCGCACGGACTTTGCGTACACGCTGCCCGCGGAGCTGATCGCGACCGAGCCCGCGCGCGAGCGCGGCGGCAGCCGCCT
>DATNHZ010000130.1:0-2126 GCA_035604655.1 Steroidobacteraceae bacterium
CCTGGAACCGGTGGACGGTCGCAACACGTACGGCGCGAGCGAGCCCGAGGTCGCTGATGAAAGCGCCCAGGAGGCGCGCCTGGGCGGCATAGGGAGTGATGATGGCCACACGTCCGGCTGCGGGCGGCGTGCCGGCGAAGCGGTGCGCAAGCGTGGTCGCGACGTGCGCGCTGTGCAGGTTCAGCCGGCTGCCGCGCGCGAGGCGGACGCACCAGGCGCCGGCGTGCGAGGTGTCGACAAGCAGGAGCGGCTTGGCTGCCGCGTCCAGCCGGTCTGCTGTGCTGGGATCCGACGACAGCAGGCCGTCGTAGAACAGCAGGTTCGGGATCCCGGCGATCCTGGGGTGCATCCGGTACTGCGTATTGAGCAGGAACACCCGCGGATCATTCCTGGCGTGGCCGGGGGTCGTGATGCCGAGATGCTGGTAGATGTTCCGGCCGAGCCAACGACGCGCCGCAGCAGTTCGGGCGAGTGCCACGGGCGGCAGCTGCAGGAAGTCGCCGCAGAGGGATGCGTGCGAGTGGGCCCGGGTGAGTGCCCACCAGAGATAGGGGAGGGGCGCCATGCTGGCCTCATCGACCAAGCAGACATCGAACGGGGTCTCCGGGAACAGGCCGGAGACAAACGTCTGCGTCAGCGTCGTGCACAGCACGCGCGCGCGGTCGATGATGAGCCGCTGCGCCTCGGCGGCCGCTTCGCGGTCCGACCCGAGCCGATGCGCGATCGTCTCAGCGTACCGATCGAACAGGATGCGGTCGTATTGCTCGAGCGCCTCGTTGCGGTAGTGCCCGAGCCGCAGGATCTCGCGGTTCTGATACCAGGGCGTGTCATGAAGCAGGGCGGCGATGTCGGCCGCCGCCTCGTCTACGGCGACGTTGGAGTGGGCAACAACCAGCACCCGCATCCCGCGCCGCAGGAACGCCTCGGCGATCCTCGCGAGCGTCACCGTCTTGCCCGTGCCGGGCGGTCCCCAGACAAAGCTAACGGGGTGGGTCTGCGCCGCGCAGGCGGCTTGGTGCTGGCTCGCGTTCATGGCCGGTCCCGGCGCGAGCGCGGGCAGCTCGGAAGGCTCGAATCGCATTGCGGAGGCCGATTGCGGCGCGAAGACCTGCATCGCCAGGCTCATGTCGACGGCCTCGCGGCCGTCGTGGACAAGCTCGAGTCGGTCCCGAAGGCGCTGCGGCAGGAAGGCGAGGTTGCTGACGAGGCCGGCGTGGGTGATCTCGCTGCCGAGGTCCTGGCGGCTATGGACGATCAGCACGAGTTCCTCGCCGTTGGCGTAGAGCACGCTGCCCTTGTAGCGGCGGCCGCCGACCTCGAGCTCGACCGGAACATCGTCGGACGCGGCGACGGGCCGCTCCATGAGGAACGTGTAGATGGCGTGATCGCTGCCCTGCTGGGTGCGGCGGCCGTCGGTGAGCGACGTGACGGAATCGCCTTTGGCGGACTTCGCGGCGGCGATCTCGTCTCGCAGCGCACCGACGAACGCTTCAAGCAGCTGGGTCGCCTGAGAGATGGAGGTGGGAGGCACATCTCCGAGGATAGCCGGTAGCGGGCGTCCGGCACAGGCAACCGCCCGGCGCGAATGCCGCGGTCAGCGCTTCGCCTTAGGCCCGTGTATCGTGCGCGAGAACGCTTTGAAGAGCATTTCGACCGGGTCCTGCCTGGCTTTCGCTGCCGCACTCATGATGCCGAGGTTGACCCCGACGGTGGAGCTGTTGAGCGCGGCCTCGAGCTTGCGGAGTGCCTCTGCGGTGGGCGGCAGGCCGCCTTCCTTGATGTGGAAGTGGAGCGCGAGGAGCGTGTCCGAGATGGCCGCGAGATACCCTAAGACGACCCCTCCGTCGACCGCGCGGGCCGCGGGCGATCTGGGGCCGGTGATCCCGGCCCGCTCGCGAAGCCGCTCGAGCGTTTCCGGGATGCCCAGGACGGCCGCGCGGTGCCGTTCTCCGAGGCTGACGATATGAGCGACTAGGTCGGGCGCCATGAGCAGCCGGGCCACGCCGGTGGCCGGCCTGTCGGTCATCCCCGGCGTTGAGCCCGCTGCCGTGTGTGTCGGAGGCGCCGGGCGTCGGCGACGTAGTGGCGTCACGAGCCGGATTCGGTGGCGCGACATTGGCTTTTTC
>DATNHZ010000131.1:0-4602 GCA_035604655.1 Steroidobacteraceae bacterium
CGGGAACGGCAGCGTCATGAAGCGCCGGTGGAACGCGTCGTCGTGTGCCAGCGCGTCGCGGTATTGCGTTTCGCGGCGCAGAACCACCTCGTGCTGCTCGGCCGTGCCGATGCCGTGCTTCTTCGCGACGTTTTCGGCGGTAATCACCATGGTGTGCGGCCCAAGCGGGTCACAGCTGAAATTGTCCAGTACCCAGTCTTCGTGCGCGCCCGTGCCCCCGGGGCCACGCGGGTCGGGGTAGTAAAGGTGCGGTCCGTTCGAGGTACGGTCGCAGGTGACGGCCAGCGACACGCTGGAGAGCCCGCACTCGATCTCCTGCGCGCCGGCGAGCAGCACGCGCACGCCGGTGGCGCAGGCTTGCATCAGCGTTGGGCCTCCTATGTGGCCGACGCCCGCCCGACCGGCGAGCCACGGCAGACCGTAGAACGCGTGCTTTTGCGGCACGCTGAGACCGAGCACGCCGTGGTCGAACGTCTCCGCCGGGATACTGCGCCGTGCAAGTTCTTGCTTCACCACGTGCGCGGCGAACTCGATCGAGTGCAGGTTCGAGAACGCACCCTGCCAGCGCGCGAACGGTGTGCTCCAGTAGCAACCGTAGGGAATTTCGGCCCGGTATGCCATCAGCTGCGTCCCATCATGTCGAGCAGAATGTGCTTGGCATTCTTGAGGTGCGTGTGCATGGCCGCCGCCGCTGCTTCGCCGTCGCCAACGGCGAGCGCCGCGGTCAACTGCTTGAGTGCTTTCAGCACGATTGCGCGTACCGCGGCGTCGTCGAGCGTGAAGGCGCGCAGGTAGCGGACGTGCTCGGCGTAGATCCGGATCGCTCGTACCAGGCGCTTGTTCGGCACGAGCGCGGTCCAGGCATCGCGATAGTGGTAGTTGGCCTCCATGAACGCCGCGCCATCACCCGCGTCGTGAGCCGTTGCCATATCGCCCAGCGCCGCGCGCAACGGGGCGAGCATCTCGCGATCTGGTTGGCGCACGGCGACTAGGCGCAGCGCCTCGGGCTCGAGAAGGAACCGGAGCGCGTAGATGTCCTCGATGTCGCCCACCGTCAGCACCGGCAGCGCAAAGCTGCGGCCCTCGGCGACGACCAGACCGTCGCTCGCCAGGCGGGCCAGGGCCTCCCGTACCGGTGTGCGCGACACGCCCAGCTGCGCAGCTAGGACCGCCTCCTGAAGCGGCTCTCCGGCAGGCATGCGTCCGGCACGCAGGTATTCGCGCAGCGTCGCGTATACGCGGTTGCCGAGTGGTTCGGGCCGTTCCAATACCCGCAGTCTCGAGACCATGTATCGCTGTGCCTCTCTACCCGGTGCGAGAAAAATCTGGTTTGCGCCGCTCGCCGAACGCCGTGATGCCCTCGCGGGCAGCTGCTGTGCAGGCGCTGCGGCCGAACGCTATGTAGCCGATTTCCAGCGCCGCGGCGAGCGTCGGCGCCTTCGCGGCAGTGCGCACCGCCTCCTCGATGACGCCGACCACCTCGCGGCTGAACCCGGTCGCATCCGGCGCCGCATCGAACGGTGCGATCGCAACGGGACCGTCGAGCGCTGCGCGCCGCGTGCCGGCTAGCGCATGCACGTGCGCGATCGCCTTGCGAACGAGCGATTCGTAATCGTCGGCAAGCTCCGCGACGATGCCAGCTTCGTGCGCTTTGGCGGCGTCGAGCCGCCCGGCGCATCGCAGCATGTGGTGGAACGCGGCCGAGGCCTTCGGCCACCGGCGATAGGGGACGACCATCGCGCCGATCCCTGGCGCGATGCCGAGGGTGATTTCCGGGAACTGTAGCCAGGCCTCGCGGTGCGCGACGATTGCGTGACAGCGCATGGCCAGTTCCAGCCCGCCACCGAGCGCGATGCCATTCAGCGCCGCGACGACCGGTTTGTCCATGGCGTCGAGGTGCACCAGCAGCCGCGAACAGTCGCGGGCGTATTGCGCCGAGGCTGCGGCGTCGCCAAGCATGCTGGGAAAGCGCCCGATGTCGGCACCTGCACAAAACGCGCGTGTGCCGTAGCCGACGAGGACGAAGCCCTGGACCGCCGGATCGAGGTCGTGGCGGCGGATCACCCGCAGGATCTCGTCGTTCAGTTCGTCGTGCAGGGCGTTCAACGCCTCAGGCCGGCGCAAGGTGATCACGATCACGCCGTCCAGTCTGTCCACCAGCACGCCGCGCTCAAAACGCTGGTATTCGCCGAGTGCGCGCTGCGGCAGTGGCATCCCGGGACGCTCTTCGGAAAAACGCCGCATCACGCGCCGTACCTCGGCGTCACCGAGGTCGCGCATCAGGTCAAGCGGGCCATGCCGGAACCCGAGCGCCAGCCGGCAGCCCAGATCAAGGTCCGCGGCCTCGCCAATGCCGCGGTCGAGGATGTCAGCGGACTGCGACCACAGCACGCCGAGCAGCCGATCGCGCACCGTCGCACCTGCCTCGACAGGCACCGCGACGCGCTTGCCGACCGTCGACGTCGCCCAGCTCGCCACCGAGCGGAAAATCGGCGCCGGGCTGTAATGCTCGCCTTCCGCTTCGGCCTGGAGCGTATTGGTCTCGGTGATGATCGGGTTGCCGTTCGCCATGTTGAGCACGAAGAACGGTCCGGCATGGACGAACTCCGCAGCGACGCTGTCGATCTGCGCGGCGGTCGCGCGCCCCAGGCAATGCGCGGCGTCGTTGCACCAGTTGTCGAACACCCGGTCGAGCATGAAGCACTCGACGTCCTCGGTAACGAAGGGCACCTTGCCGGTCATGCAGAAGAACCAGCGCAGGTATTCCACCACTTTCGGGTCCGCGTCGCGCGCGCGCACTATTTCGACCACCGGATTTCGCCAGGCAGGCGCAAAGAAATGCGTCACCGTGGCGCGCGCTTTGTGCGTCAGGTCGGAGAAAATGCGCGCCGCCGGCAGCGAGCTGGTGTTGGAGGTAATCAGGGTGTCGGCCGACACTCGTGCCTCGACCGCGGCAAAGATCCGCTGCTTGACCCCGAGGTCCTCGGTGGCGGCCTCCAGCACCCAGTCGGCCCCGCGGATCGCGTCGTAATCGGTGGTGCCTCGCACCCCATGCGTGACCGCCGCGGCCTCGGCCTCGCCCATCTTGCCGCGCGCGCGCGCTTTGGCAGTGTAGTCGCCGAAGCGCGCCAGCGCCCGGTCCACCGCCGCCTGCTGGATATCCACGAGGACCAACTCGAGGCCCGGAAGCGCGCTCTTCAGGTAGTAGGCGATATCCGGGCCGATGGTGCCGGCGCCGATCACTGCGACCCGTGCGGGCATCGGTCGCGCGGGCGTCTCGAGGAGGGGGTTATGGGGACCGGCCATTGCGTGTACAGTGTACGGTATACGGTATACGGCGAGCAGGCAAGCCCTATGCGTGTCGGTATCGATGTCGGCGGCACTTTTACTGATTTTGTCCTCCTCGAGGACGGGACCGGGCGGACATACACCTACAAGTGCCTGACGACGCCACGCGATCCGTCAGATGCGATCGAGGAAGGCATGCACGCCCTCGCCCGCCAGGTGCCGGGCTACATCGCGGGCCTCGAAGAGGTGGTCCACGGCACGACGCTCGTGATCAACGCCATTATCGAACGCAAGGGCGCGCGCACCGGGCTGCTGACTACCCGCGGCTTCCGCGATGTGCTGGAGCTGGGGCGCGAGATCCGCTACGCCGCCTACGACCCCTTCGCCCAGATGCCCGAACCACTCGTGCCGCGCGAGAGACGGCTGGAGGTGCCCGAACGTCTGCGCGCCGATGGCAGCGTGCTCGTACCGCTCGACGAAGCGCAGGCACGCGCCGCAGTGCGCGAGCTGGCGCGACTCGGCGTCGAGTCGGTCGCCGTGTGCCTGCTGAACTCCTTTGAGAACCCCGCCCACGAGCTGGCCCTGAAGCGGCTGCTCGCCGAGGAGTTTCCGCAGGCCTCGGTCTCGATCTCCTACGAAGTGCTGCCGCAGATTCGGGAATACGAGCGCACCAGCACCACCGTCACCAACGCGTACGTCAAGCCTCTCACCGAGAACTACCTCAAGCGGCTGCGCGAGCGCCTCGCCGCGATCGGCTTTCGGGGGCGGCTGTTCATCATGCTTTCCTCGGGCGGCGTGACCTCGGCCGAGACCGCTGCCGAGTTTCCGGTGCGGATCATCGAGTCTGGCCCGACCGCTGCAGTGATCGCCGCGCAGTTCTACAGCCGGCTGTTCGATACGCCCGAGATGTTCTGCTTCGACATGGGAGGTACGACTGCCAAGTCGTGCCTGATCCAGCACGGGGTGGCCGGCGTGGTATCGGCCTTCGAAGTTGGGCGCGTCCAGCGTTTCCAAAAAGGCAGCGGCCTCGCCATCCAGGTGCCGGTCGTGGACCTGATGGAAATCGGCGCGGGCGGCGGCAGCATCGCGCGCGCCAGCCGGCTCGGAACGCTGCACGTCGGCCCCGAGAGCGCGGGCTCCGAGCCCGGCCCGATCTGCTATGGGCGCGGTGGTACCGAGCCGACGGTGACCGACGCGGACCTGCTGCTCGGCTACCTCGACCCGGGCTACTTCCTCGGCGGCACCATGCAGCTGGATGCCGCCGCCGCGCAGCGCGGGATAGAGGAGCGCGTAGCGAAGCCTCTTGGTTTGTCA
>DATNHZ010000132.1:0-8223 GCA_035604655.1 Steroidobacteraceae bacterium
CGGCTTGTCGAGATTTCGCGGGTGATTGAGGCCGGCGAAGCCGCCAACCCCCCAGTCGGAATCGCTCGCCTCGCCGCCCGCGGCGCCCTTGAGGTCCCAGCCCGGCGAGAAGAACTTCTCGCCAGCCCCGGTCAGGATCGCGATCATCAGCGCCGGGTCCTGCCCGAACTCCGTCCACACCTGGTTGAGCCGCCGGCTCATGGCGAGGTCGATCGCGTTCGCCTTCGGCCGGTCGATCGTGACCTCGAGAATGGCACCGTCGCGGTGCAGTCGTACGCCGTCGGACATGTCAGGGTTCCTCCACGAGACGAATGAGGGCATCGACCGCCACGACTCCCGCGCCGAGCGGGCGGACGATGATCGGATTGACGTCGAGTTCGGTCAGCGTGTCGAGGTGTGCGGCGGCGAAGCGGGTCACGGCGAGTACCGCCTCGATGAGCGCGGGCACATCTCCCGGCGGCTTGCCGCGAAAGCCGGCGAGCAGCCGTGCGACCCCGAGAGTCGCGAGCGCGACTGCGATCCGCTCGCGGGTGAAGGGCGGGAGCAGGCTCGTGCTGTCGTGCCACAACTCGGTCATGACGCCGCCGCTGCCGAGCACCAGGACCTGGCCGAATTGCGGATCGACCGTCATTCCGACCAGCACCTCCGCGACGCCGTCCGTGACCATCTGCTCGACGAGCAACTGGGTCGAGAGTGGGCGCAGCCGCTCGGCGGCCGCCGTCGCGTCCTCCGGCGTGCGGACGTTGAGGATCACGCCGCCGACGTCAGACTTGTGGGCGAGCGCCGGGCTCGCCGCCTTGACGACGACCGGAAAGCCGATCGCTGTCGCGGTCGCGGCAACTTGGGCCGGCGCCACCAGGCGCGAGCGCGGCACCGGCAGGCCAAAGGCGGCGAGCGCGGCCTTGCCGGCATCCTCGGCGAGCGTGCGGGCGGTTCCGTGCGGCACGCGCGGACGCGTGAGAGTCGGGGTGTTGCCGCGGCGCCAGCACTCCCCGACCTGGGCGGCGAGGTCGAGTGCCTCGAGGCCCTCGCGCTGGCCCTGCAGCGGCACGACTCCGCCCGCGAGGCAGCGGCTGCGCACGCCCTCGTAGAGCGTCTCCGGGAGCGAGGCGAGCATCGCCGCCCTCGTGGCCGAGCCGTGCGAGGCGCGAATGAATTCGTTGATCGGCAGGTCGAAGGCGGAGGTGTCGGCGCGGCCGGCCGGCGGGCAGTCAAGCATGAACGCGATCGCATCGTAGTCGGCCGCAAACAGTGTCGTGAACAGCGCGCGCAGCTTCGCCTGGTCGAACCAGATGTAAGTGTGGCAGTCGAGCGGGTTCGCCACCGTCACGCGCGGTCCGAGGAGCTGCTGGAGCTGCTCGGTCATCGCCGGTGGCAGCGGTGCGTAGTCAAGCGCCAAATTCCGGGATACGTCGAGGGTCATCGCCATGTCGCCGCCGGAGAACCCGAGTACCAGCGCGCGCCTGCCGCGCAGCGGCCCGCCCACGTGAAACACCTTCAGCGTTTCGACCAGCGTCGACAGGGTTTCGCAGCGCGCGATCCCGGCGTCGCGGCAGAACGCGTCGAACACCGCATCGGCCCCGGCCAGGGCACCGGTATGAGTTGCGGCCGCGCGCGCCGCCGCGGCGGTCCGGCCGGCCTTGACGAGCGCGACGGGCTTGCCGGCCGCACGCGCCTTCGCGACCGCGGCGGCAAAGCGTTCCGCGTTCTTCAGACCCTCGACATAGATCCCAAAGGCCGAGACGCGCGGGTCATCCGCCAGGACCTCGACCAGGTCCTCGACCGCGAGCCGCGTCTGGTTCCCGACCGTCAGCAGGTAGCCGATCGGCAGTGAGCGGTGGTTGAACATCAGCGTCAGCGCGAGCGTGCCGCTCTGGGTGATGATCGCGACGCCGCGGTCGAGCGGATCGCCGACGACCTGGTCCGGCCACAGTGCGACCCGGTCGAAGAAGTTGACGAGACCATAGCAGTTCGGTCCCGTGAACGGCACCGGCCCCGCGTTCGCGACCAGCTGCCGCGTCAGCTCGCGGCCCTGCTCGGTCGCCGTCTCGTCGAAGCCAGCCGCGAAGCAGACGAAGCCACCGGCCCCGCGACGGGCGAGCGCGGCGGCGATCGCCGGAACCTCGGCTGCCGGGGCGGAGACGAACGCCGCATCGGGCGCAGCGGGCAGCTCGTCGACCGAGCGGTAGTAGCGGGTGGTGCCGTCCGAGTCTCGCGTGGGGTGCACGCGCCACGTCTCGCCCGTGTAGCCGATCGTGCGGCCCGCGGCCGGGACCGCCTCGGTCCACGCTCCGCCGCCGATCACGGCGACGGTGCGCGGCTTCAGCAGGCGCGCGAGCGGGTTCGCGGCCATCAGCGCTTGCCGAGCGCCAGCGCGCGCGAGGCGGGGCCCGCCCACGCTGCTGCCCCGGATGCAGCCTTGAATGCGGCGATGTTCTGCTCGACCGCCGGCGGAAACGGGGCGGCGGCGGGCGTCTCGCCCTGGCGTACGTGCAGCAGCATGAACTCAGCGGTGGCGACCACCTCCGGTCGACCGATGACCCGCACGTCGAATCCGACGTGCAGGCGCTTCGCGTCGCTCGCAAGTAGATGCGCATCGACCTCGAGCGTCTCCGTGCCCTTGACCTCGTGCAGCCAGTGCATGTGCATCTCGAGCGTGTACAGCGTGCAGCGAGTGCGCGCGCGATACTCCGCGTCGAGCCCGAGGCGGTCCATCAGCGAGTCGGTCGCGAGGCTCAGCACCACTACGTAGTACGCGTCGCGCAGGTGGCCGTTGAAGTCGATCCATTCCGGCAGCACCGCCGTCCTGTATATCGTCGTGCCCGCCATGGCGGCGACGGTCAGCGGAGCTTCAGGCGTTCGCGCACGTCGGCGGCGGAGATCACCCGCGCCCCGAGGGCCTCGATGATGCCGCGGGCCTTGGTGACGAGCTGCGCGTTGCTGGCATAGACGCCCTTCGACAGGTACAGGTTGTCCTCGAGGCCGACGCGGACATTTCCGCCGTTTAGTATGGACTCAGCCACCCACGGCATCTGCATCCGGCTGATCGCGAAGGAGGTCCAGACGGCGTCGGCGGGCAGCGTGTTCACCATCGCGAGCAGGTGCGCGGTATCGCCCGGCACGCCCCAGGCGATGCCCATGCACAGCTGCACAAGTGGCGGCGGGACGACCAGGCCTTCCTTGATCATCTGCCGGACGAACCAGAGGTTGCCGGTGTCGAAAATCTCGAACTCGGGCTTGACGCCGAGATCCTTGCAGATCTGGGCGCCCTTGCGCAGATAGTTGGGGGTCGAGACGTAGGCCCGGTTGCCGTCGCCGAAGTTGAGGCTGCCGCAGTCGAGCGTGCAGATGTCCGGCCGGTACAGGCCTTCGTGACACAGGTCGATCACGTGCCGCATGCGATCTTCCTGGCTGCAGAAGTCGCTGCCCGGCCCCGGCGTGTCCTTGAGGCCGTTGTCGCCGGCGACGATGTAGCCGCCCATGCCGCAGGTGAGGTTCACGAGCACGTCGACCCCGCTTTCGCGGACGAGCTTCACCACCTCCCGGTAGTGCCGGGTCGCCATGCTGAAGGCTCCGGTATCGGGCTCGCGGACGTGGATGTGGACGATCGCGGCGCCGGCGGTGGCGGCCTCGACGGCCGAGGCGGCGATCTGCGCGGGCGTCACCGGGCAATGCGGGCTCTTGGTCACCTTTGTGTCGTCGCCCGTGATGGCGCAGGTGATCATCACGTCATGATTCATGGCGGCTTCCCCCGGCAACGTCGATTCATCATATTATCGCGTCCATAATATTTACACCACCGGGCCGCGGGTCGGCACCGCAGCCCCTCGGCAGGGATTCTGGGATACTGGAGCGAGAGGGGATGGCCATGAAAAAGCTCGGGCTTTACTTGATCGAGGCGCTCGCCGACCGGGGCGTCAGCCATGTGTTCGGCATCCCGGGCGTGCACAACCTCGAGCTCTACCGGGGCCTCGCCGGCGGCCCGATTCGCCATATCACGGGTCGCCACGAGCAGGGCCTCGGGTTCATGGCGGACGGTTACGCCCGCCTGAGCGGCCGGCCGGGCGTGTGCTTCACGATCACCGGTCCCGGGCTCACCAACATCACCACCGCGATGGGACAGGCGTACGGGGACTCGATCCCGTTGCTGGTCATTTCGAGCCGGAACCGCCGCGGTGAGGCGGGCAGCGGCCGCGGCTTCCTGCACGAGCTGCCCGACCAGCGCGCGCTCGCGAGCCAGGTTGCGGCGGCGAGCGACTCGATCGAGGAACCCGGCCAGCTGCCCGAGGCGCTCGGCCGAGCCTTCGCGATGTTCTCCTCCGCCCGCCCGCGCCCGGTCTATATCGAGATACCGCTCGATGTGCTGGCCGCCGATGCCACGGGACTTGCGCTGCCGGCACCCAGCCCGGCGGCGCCGGTTCCGCCCGCCACCGCGCTCGATGCCGCAGCTGACCGGCTCCGCTCGGCCAAGCGCCCGGTCGTGCTCGCGGGCGGCGGTGGGCTGCGGGCGGCCGGGGAATTGCGGCGCCTTGCCGAGCACCTCGGCGCACCGGTGGTGATGACGACGAACGCCCGCGGCATTCTGCCCCCCGGCCATCCGCTCGCCGTGCCGAGGAGCCCCTCGCTCGAGCCCGTGCGCGCGCTGATCGCGGCCGCCGACAGCGTGCTCGCGGTCGGCACGGAGCTGGGACCGACCGACTACGACATGTACGGGGTCAGCGAATTCCCGAATCCTCCGGGACTCATGCGCATCGACATCGAGGCCGCGCAACTGACCCGCAGCGCGCGGCCGGTCATTCCGCTGTGCGGTGAGGCGGGTGCGACGCTGCGCGCACTGCTCGCACGCGATCTCGGCGCCGCGCGCCCCGGGGCTGGCGAGGCGACTGCCGCGGCGGCGTGCGAGCGGGCACTGGCCGCGCTGTCACCGGCGATGCGGCGCCAGGTGACGCTTCTCGACCTCATCCGCGATGCGCTGCCCTCCGCCGTGCTGGTCGGCGACTCGACCCAGCTCGTCTACGCCGGAAACCTGGGATTTGCAGCGGCATCGCCCGGGTCATGGTTCAACTCCGCCACCGGCTACGGCACGCTCGGGTATGCGCTGCCGGCTGCGACCGGGGCCGGCCTCGCCGTCCCCGACCGGCCGGTCGTGTGCCTCGTCGGCGATGGAGGCCTGCAGTTCTCTCTCGGCGAACTCGCAGTGCCGGGCGAAGTCGACGGCTGGACGGCGATCGTGGTCTGGAACAACCGCGGCTTCGGCGAGATCAAGACCGCGATGATCGCGGCCGGCATCGCGCCGGAGGGGGTCGACGTACGACCACCCGAGTTCGCGCACCTGGCGCGCGCCTATGGATATGGGCACCGCATGATCGAAGACCCCGCGGCGCTCGAGCGGGCGCTAAAAGAGTTCGGCCGGCGCCGGCAGGTCGTGCTGCTCGAAATTCGGGCGGAAGCGTTCGAATGAGCCCGCGGCTCTCGCCGCTCGCCGCACGCATCGCGCACGACGGGCCGGACCCGTGGGCGCTCCACTGGCGCGCGCGCGCCGCGCACGCGGCGGGAGAGGATGTAATCGTGCTCAGCGTCGGCGACCCGGATCTCGACACGCCCGCGCCGGTGGTCGACAAGGCGATCGAGCGCCTGCGTGCCCGCGATACGCATTACACCGAGAGCGCCGGGCGCGCGCCGCTCAGGGCGGCCATCGCGGCCGCTCACGCCGAGCGCACAGGCCAGCCGGTCACGGCCGACAACGTGATTTTCGTGAATGGTGCGCAGAACGGCCTTTTCGTCTCCTCGCTGCTGGTCGCGGCGCCGGGAGATGAGGTGATCACCCTCGATCCGATGTACGCAACCTACCCGGCGACCATCCAGGTATCGGGCGCCGCGCTCGTGAGCGTACCGGCCCCGGCGAGTCGCGACTTTCATCCGGACCTCGCGGCGCTTGGACAGGCGATCACACCGCGGACGCGGGCGATCTTCGTCGCGACACCTGGCAATCCGAGCGGTGTCGTGCTCACCGACTCCGAGGTCGACGGCATCGCCCGTCTCGCCGAGCAGCATGGCTTGTGGGTCGTGACGGACGAGGTCTACGCGGGTACCGCCGACGGCGGCCGCGTGCCGAGTCTCGGCGCGCGGCTACCGGATCAGTGTCTGACCGTCTCGAGCCTGTCGAAGACGCACGCCATGACCGGCTGGCGCTGCGGCTGGATCGTCGGGCCCACACCGTTCATACACCACGCCGATATGGTGGCGCAGTGCATGACCTATGGACTGCCCGGCTTCATCCAGGACGCCGCGTTGAAGGCCTTCGGCATGCGGACGGAGGCCGAAGCGAGCGTCCGGACACTGTGCCGGGCACGCCGCGATACCTTCTGTGCCGCGTTGCAGGGGCTTCTGGCGTTGCGCGTCCACCGGCCAGATGCCGGCATGTTCATGCTGCTCGACGTCCGGGGGACCGGACTGTCCGGCAGAGAGTTCGCCAATCGGCTCTACGACTCCGAGCGCGTGTCCGTGCTCGATGGTGCCGCCTGCGGTCGCGAAACGCAGGGCTTCGTCCGCGTCTGCTTCGTGACCGACGAGGCCTCGCTCGCCGAGGCCGCCCGCCGCATCCGCCGCTTCGCGGCTGGTTCGGAAACGCCGCGCTGAGCGGCTACCGGTGCTGCCGCGGCGCAGGTTGAAGTCGCAGGTTGCGGCGCGAAGCGCGCGCCGTCCGCGTCACGCGGCCCGGCCGCGTGCCTCACGGTGCAGGCGGCGCTACGCGCTGCGATCCGGGCCCTGAGCGTCGGGACGCGGCGTACACGCGCCGGCCCAGGAACCAGGTCTCAAGGACGCGCGTGCCCTGGATGCGCTCCGGATGCCCGTGGTCGGCGAGGGCGAGTATGTCGCGATCGACGACGATGAAGTCGGCCGACTTGCCCGGTTCGAGCGAGCCCATCTGCCCGTCCCAGCCGAGGAAGCGCGCGCCGGCGATCGTGTAGGAACCGAGGGCGTCGCGGATCGGGATGGCCTGTGCCGGATTGAGCGGCGGCAAGTCGCCCAGCCGGCGAGTGACGGCGATCGCCATGTTGACGAACGGACGCGGGTCGTAACTCGCGACCGGTGCGTCCGAACCGCCGACCAGAAGGCCCCCGGCGTCGCGGACGGCGCGGACCGGATAGGCGTTGCGATAGTAATAACTGGCGGGCGGGTGCAGCGATGTGGCGCTGTTGCCCGTAACTCGCTCTATGAAGGGGACCGCCATCACGTCGAATTCCGGCTCGATGTAAGCCCAGGAATACGTGAACGCGACGTACAGGTGGTCGCGGCCGATGCGCGCGACATCGTCCGGATGCGCGAGTTCCAGGTGCGCCAGGCCGTCGCGGCCGAGATCCGGTCCACCGGCGGCCCGCGCCGCCTCGAGCGCGTCGATCGCGGTGCGTGCCGCCCGATCGCCAATCACGTGAATGTGCAGGGCGAAACCGTCGAGGTGAAACTGCCTGACGAATTCCAGAATCACCTCGCGGGTATGCGTGAGCACCCCGTCGGACAACTTGCACTGGTCCGGATGATGGCCGTGGGCGTGCTGGAACGCATCGATCGCCCCGGCCGAGGTGTAGGCCGTTGGGTCCGCTCGTACCGCCGTGCAGGCCGGCGAGCCCGTATCGACGTAGCCGTCTACCGTGGCGCGGCCCGTCGCATCGCGGCCGAAGCGCGGCTGCAGGTACGGCCGCAGCATGGCGCCGTCGGGCAGCGTCGGCGGCGAGGCGTAGGGATTGCCCTCGATCACGCCGTCGGCGAACAGCTTGACGACATCGGCGCGCAGCAGCGGGTGGTCGGCGTACTTGGTGCGGACCGACTCCGCGAGCGCGAGCATCCGGTGAAAGTCGACCGACCCGTCCGCCGTCCGGAACCGTTCCGGATCGTAGAACTGCGCGAGGCAGGCACGCACGGTCAGCCGCCCGGACTTTGACAGCGCGTCGTAGACCGCAAGGTTGCCCGGCGGCACGTAGGCATCGAGCACGGCCGTGATTCCCGCGCGGTTCAGGCGCTCGGTCATCCGTTCCGGCGCCTTAAGCAGCGCCGCGAGGTCCTCGACGTCCGCAGCGAAATCATCCGGACCGTCGATCGCGTACTGCAGGTCCTCGTTCACGGCGCCGTCCGGCTCGCCGTAGTCATCGACGCCGACCAGGGCCCGGTCGTCCGCGAAGTCCCTCGCCAGGGTTGCGCGCGACAGGCCGACGACCTGGCCGG
>DATNHZ010000133.1:0-4220 GCA_035604655.1 Steroidobacteraceae bacterium
GGGCGCGCCTGCCACTTCGCGGCGGGCACCCACTCAGCGGCTTGCCCGGGGCAGATCGACATGACCAGCGCCACCCAGCGCGAAACGCGCGGCTTCCAGACCGAGGTGAAGCAGCTGCTTCGCCTGGTGATCCACTCGCTGTACTCCAATCGCGAAATCTTCCTTCGCGAGCTGATATCAAATGCCTCCGACGCCTGCGACCGCCTCCGGTTCCGCGCGCTCGCCGATCCTGCCCTGCTCGAGGGCGCGGCCGAGCTGACGATCGACGTCGACTTCGATGCCAACGCACGCACGATCACCGTCAGCGATTCCGGCATCGGAATGAGCCGGGCGGAGGTGACCGAGCATCTCGGGACGATCGCCAAGTCCGGCACCGCCGAATTCCTGGCCCAGCTCTCCGGTGACCAGCAGAAGGACGCCCAGCTGATCGGCCAGTTCGGCGTCGGCTTCTACTCGTCCTTCACCGTGGCCGAGCGCGTGGAGGTGTACACACGCCTCGCCGGCACCGCCGCCGGCGACGGCGTGCACTGGGAGTCCGACGGCTCCGGCGAGTTCACCGTCGAGAACGCGACCGTGGACCGCCGCGGCACCCGCGTCGTGCTGCACCTGAAGGAAGAGGCCAGCGAGTTCGCCGACGCCTGGCGGCTGCGTGGTCTGATCAAGCGCTACTCGGATCACATCGCCTTTCCGGTGCGGATGCCGCAGCAGCCGGGTGGTGCCGACAAGGCGGCGACGCCACCCGCCGGGCGCTTCGAGGTCGTCAACAGCGCCCAGGCCCTGTGGACCCGCCCGCGCACGGAGCTCAAGGACGAGGACTACATCGAGTTCTACAAGCACATCGCCCACGACTTCGCCGCGCCGCTCGCCTGGGCGCACAACCGCGTCGAGGGCAAGCGCGAGTACACGGTGCTGCTGTATCTGCCGGAACGGGCGCCGCCCGACCTGTGGAGCCGCGACGCGGCGCGGGGCCTGAAGCTGTACGTGAAGCGCGTGTTCATCCTGGACGACGCCGAACAATTCCTGCCGCTGTACCTGCGGTTCGTCAAGGGAGTCGTCGATTCGAGCGACCTGCCGCTCAACGTCTCGCGCGAGCTGTTGCAGGAAGACGCAGAGATCGAGGCGATGCGCGCGGGGATCGCGCGGCGCGTGCTCGATCTGCTGGCGCGCCTCGCCAAGGAGGAGCCGGCGAAGTACCTCGCCTTCTGGAAGCAGTTCGGCGCGGTCCTCAAGGAGGGCATCGCCGAGGACGCCGTCAATCGCGACCGCATCGCACGGCTGCTGCGGTTCTCGACCACGCACGCCGAACGCGAGACCCAGGACCAGTCGCTCGACGACTACCTCAGCCGGCAGCGTCCCGGACAGAAGCACGTCTACTACGTGGTCGCCGATACCTGGAACGCCGCGCGCCAGAGCCCGCACCTCGAGCGGTTGCGGCAGCTGCAGGTCGAGGTGCTGTTGCTGTCGGACCGCGTCGATGAGTGGATGATGTCGTACCTCGGCGAGTATGAAGGCAAGTCATTCCGCGACGTTGGCCGTGGCGACCTCGATCTCGGCGCGCTCATCAGCCCGGAGGAGCAGGTGGCCGGGGACAAGAGCACCGAGACCGCGCTGGCGCTGTGCGGCAGGCTGCGCGAAGTGCTCTCCGGTCGCGTCGACAGCGTGCGCGCAACCCAGCGCCTCGCCGAATCGCCCGCCTGCCTGGTGCGCGCCGAGAACGACTACGGCGCGCAGATGCGCAGGCTCCTCGAGGCTGCCGGGCAGAAACTGCCGAGCACGCGACCCACGCTCGAGGTCAATCCCGGCCATCCACTCGTGGTCCGGCTCGGGGGCCTGCCGGACGGCGAGCAGTTCCGGGATCTTGCGAGCCTGCTGTTCGATGAGGCAACGCTGGCCGAGGGTGGTCAGCTCGCCGAGCCCGGCGAATTCGTCAAACGCCTGAACCGGCTGTTGCTCGCCGCCCCCTGAGTCCGGGGGCGCTGACGGCCGGGCCTCCAATGCCGGCATAATGGCGGCCTCGTCAGCGCAGGCCCGACCGGGCCAGGGGAATTGCATGTCGATCTTCTCGATCTCGAAAGGGGCGCTCGTTGCGCTGTCGGTGTGTGCCGCGGCCCTCGCATTCGCCGACCCGCCGGCGACTTCCGCCGCTGCCGCGCCTGCGGCCACATCAGCCAGTGCTCCCGCGGCGCCAGCCGCGACCCCCCGCCAGGCCGCCGAGGCCGAAGGACTCAAGATCACCGACCTCAAGGTGGGCAAAGGCCCTGCCGCCATGCCTGGGGCGGTCGTGCGGGTTCACTACACGGGATGGCTGCTGGATGCGACCGCAGCCGACGGCAAGGGCGCGAAGTTCGACAGCTCCGTCGATCGGCACGAGCCATTCCTGTTCCAGCTCGGCCAGCAGCGGGTGATTCGCGGCTGGGACCTCGGCGTCGCCGGCATGCAGGCGGGCGGCAAGCGCCGGCTTGTCATTCCTCCTGCGCTTGGCTACGGCGCACGGGGCGCGAGCACCGTGATTCCTCCGAATGCGACCCTCGTTTTCGACGTCGAGCTCATCGATTTCCTGCCGCCGCTGTAGGCGTCCGGGCCGCGAGCGGCCGCGCACGAGGCGCTGGCCAGGAGCATCGACCATGAGAGAAACGCTGCGCTGGCTCGCGATGCTGGGCCTCGGGCTGCCTGCAGTCGCCCTCGCTGCGACGCTGATCCACGCCGGCCACCTGATCGATGGTGTTGGGAGTGCATCGCAGACCGAGGTCACCGTCGTCGTCGACGGAACCGACATCAAGGCCGTTGAGAACGGCTACCGCGTGCCTGCTGCCGGCGACACGGTGATCGAGCTCAAGGATGCCACCGTGCTGCCCGGCCTCTGGGACATGCATGTGCATCTGACGAGTGAATACAGCAAGAACGCGCAGCTCGAAGGCTTTACGCTCAATGAGGCGGACGTCGCGTTGCGGGGAGCCGCGTACGCCGAGCGGACGCTGAATGCGGGATTCACCACGGTCCGCGACCTCAACTCGCAGTTCAACGCCTCGATCGCCCTTCGCAACGCGATCAACAAGGGCCTGGTCAAGGGCCCGCGAATTTTCGCGGCGGGCGAGGCGATTACAACCACCGGTGGGCACGCGGATCCGACCAACGGCTGGGCGCAGCGCCTGATGGGGCAGCCGGGCCCGCGCGAGGGGGTCATCAACGGCCCGTTCGACGCGGCGGAGGCGGTCCGGCAGCGCTACAAGGACGGGGCGGACACGATCAAGATCATGGCCACCGGCGGGGTGCTTTCGGTGGCCAGGAATGGCCGCAATGCGCAGTTCACGGAGGAGGAGATCCGCGCAGTCGTCGCAATTGCGCGTGACTACGGCTTCAAGGTCGCGGCCCACGCCCACGGCGCGGAGGGCATCAAGCGGGCGGTTCGCGGCGGCGTGGATTCGATCGAGCACGGCACGTTCCTGGATGAGGAGGCGATCAGACTGATGAAGGAGAAGGGCACGCACTACGTGCCGACGCTGTCGGCGGGACGCTGGGTGACCGACCGCGCCAGAGACCCGGACTTTTTCCCGGCGCTGGTGCGGCCAAAGGCGGCCTCGATCGGCCCGCGCCTGCAGACCACGTTCGCCAAGGCCTACAAGGCGGGCGTCAGGATCATGTTCGGCACCGACACCGGCGTCTCGGCGCACGGCGACAACGCCAAGGAGTTCGGCTACATGGTCGAGGGCGGAATGCCGGCGCTCGAGGCCATCAAGGCCGCGACGATCGTGCCCGCCCGGTTCATGGATGTCGCCGACCGGCTGGGCTCGGTCGAGGCTGGCAAGCTCGCCGACCTCGTGGCGGTACCAGGGGATCCGCTCGCCGATATCACGGCGATGGAAAGGGTGCAGTTCGTGATGAAGGAAGGCAAGGTCTACAAGGACCTGCGCGCGCCGTGACCGCGACCGACGGCCCGGGGGCCACGCGGCCGTTCCTCCGCCCGCAAGCGGAACGCGTCGTGATCCCAGGTCCTGCCGGGGCGCTCGAGGCACTCGCCGAGACACCTGCCGGATTCGGCGGCGCGCGCTGCGCTGTCATCTGCCATCCCCACCCGCTGTACGGCGGCACGATGGACAACAAGGTCGTGACCATCACCGCGCGCGCGCTGCAGGAGTCCGGGATCGCCACCGTGCGGTTCAACTTCCGGGGCGTCGGGGCGAGCGAAGGCGGCTTCGATGATGGGCGCGGGGAGACCGAGG
>DATNHZ010000134.1:0-5792 GCA_035604655.1 Steroidobacteraceae bacterium
TCGCCGCCATCCTTGAGCGCGAGCGCCGCACCTTGCAGGAGTTCCGCCGAGGCGCGCGGAATCTCGTCGGAGCGTTCGGCGAGCACGAGCCAGGTCACGCCGACCGCGCCGGCGACGATCAGCACCATTACCGCCCAGAACGCGAGGAAGATCCGCGTGTACAGCGAATTCAAGGCGCCGCCTCATCGCCCGGCACCGTCAGCAGATAGCCGGCGCCGCGGATGCCGCGTATTTCCGGATCGCCCGGGGCGGTGAGCGCGAGCTTGCGGCGCAGGTTGCTGACGTGGGTATCGACGCTGCGATCGTAGAGTTCCAACTTGCGACCGAGCGCCTGCTCGGTCAGCTGCTCGCGGCTGACGACCCTGCCCGCCGCCCTCAGCAACACTTCGAGGACGCGAAACTCTGCGCCGGTGAGCTCCGCCGGCGCGCCGCGGACGCTGGCTCGGTGTCGTGCCGGATCGAGCTTCAGGACTCCGAGCGAGAGCGGTTCGTGCGGCTGGCTCCGGTCGCTCGCCCGCCGCAGCACGGCGCGAATACGCGCCACCAGCTCGCGCGGATTGAATGGTTTGGGCAGATAATCATCCGCACCGAGCTCGAGCCCGACGATCCGGTCCACGTCGTCGCCGCGCGCCGTCAGCATCAGCACCGGCGGCGGCGCCTCGCGGCTCCTCAGCGATCGCAGCACGTCGAGGCCGCTGCGACCCGGCAGCATCACGTCGAGTACCACGAGATCGAACTGCGGCTCCCCCCGCACGTGGGTGAGGCGATCGAGCGCCTCCGCGCCGTCGTGCGACACGCTGACCTCGAAGCCCTCCGGGGTCAGATACTCCTGCAGCATCGCCGTCAGCTCGCGGTCATCGTCGACCAGCAGAATGCGGGGTGTCGGGGTCGTCTCCTTCATGACGCGATGGTGCGGCCGCGGTGACCCCGGTGTCACGCGACCGCACCGCACTTGACGAAACTTTGCGCCGCCTTTGCCGACCACCGGCAGACGGTGGTGACCGGGCGAGGCACGCTGTCGGCAGGCCGGGGCCCCGCGCGGGCCGAAGGAGTGGTCGATGGACAGGACACGCTTGCTCGCTGCGATCGTCGCCATCGGCGGCGCCGCGCTCTTGACCGGAGTTGTGCTGGCCGGGGCCAACCCCGCGTCGCTCGCGCCGGACTCGGCGTCCGATCGCGGCGCTTCGCCGGGCGGCCTGATGGTGCCGGGGATGGTGTCGCAGCGCGCGTTCGAGCGCGCCGCCAGGCAACTCGGCCTTAACTCCGAGCAGCGTCAGTCGATCAAGCAGTTCTTCGACCAGGGGCGGCCGGGGCTCGAGCAGTTGCGGCGGCAGATGCGTGCCAACGCCGAACTCCTCGCCAAGACGCGGCCCGATGATCCGAGCTACACGACCGTGGTTGCCAACGTCAGCCAGTCGTCCGGCGAGATCGCCTCGCAGGCCGTGCTGAAGGGCAGCCAGCTGCGCTCGCAGGTCTTCGGAGTGCTGAGCGCCGAACAGAAGGCGACGCTCGCCTCGCTGGAGGACCAGCGCTACGACAGCTGGAACAGGGTTGCGGCGGCGCGCCAGCACGGCGGCGCCCCGGGAATCGGGCCGCAGTAACGGGCCCGAGGCCGGACGCGCGGCATCAGCCATTGCGGCGCTTGTCGCGCACGTAGTCGAGGTAGCGCCACAGGTACCAGCTCGCCGTCGTCCGGTACGGCGCCCAGCGCTCGCCGTAAGCGGCGAGCCAGCGGGGCTTCGGCTCGGCGCGCTTGCGGTACAGCAGCTTGAAGCTGTGACGTATGCCGAAGTCGCCGACCGGCAGCACGTCGGGTCGGTTGAGCGTGAACATCAGCAGCATCTCGGCGGTCCAGCGGCCGACGCCCCGGACGGCGCTCAGCCGCTCGATGACCTCCTCATCGCTGAGGCGCAGCATGCCGCGCCGATCCGGCACCATTCCGTCGAGCGTACGTGCCGCGACGTCCTTGATTGCCGCGACCTTGGCGCGCGACAGGCCTGCCGCCCGCAGCCGCGCGTCCGCCGTCGCCAGCAGCTCGGCCGGGGCCGGGTAGCAGCCGTCGGGGTACAGTCCCCGGAAGCGGGCGAGGATCGCCTTCGCCGCCGCGCCGTGCACCTGCTGATGGGCGATCGCCGACAGCAGCGACTCGTACGGGGAGCCGCGGCCCTTCGTCACGGTGCACGGTCCGATGATCTCGATGGCCGCCGCGAGCCGCGGGTCGGCGGTCGCGAGCGCGGCTGCTGCGCACGCAGCGGGTGGCGGCACGCGCGTCCCCACCGCAGTCTCAGCGTTTCATCGAGCCGAAGAACTCGTCGTTGGTCTTCGTGTCCTTCATCTTGTCGATCAGGAACTCGACCGCCGCGAGCTCGTCCATCGGGTGCAGGAGCTTGCGCAGAATCCACATCTTCTGCAGCTCGTCCTGCGCCGTGATCAGCTCCTCCTTGCGCGTGCCGGAGCGGTTGATGTTGACTGCCGGATAGATGCGCTTTTCGGAGATCCGCCGGTCGAGGTGGATCTCGGAGTTGCCGGTCCCCTTGAACTCCTCGTAAATCACATCGTCCATCCGCGAGCCGGTGTCGATCAGCGCGGTGGCGATGATCGTCAGCGACCCGCCCTCCTCCATGTTGCGCGCCGCGCCGAAGAAACGCTTCGGCCGCTGCAGTGCGTTCGCATCGACGCCACCGATCAGCACCTTGCCGGAGCTCGGTACGACGGTGTTGTAGGCGCGCGCGAGGCGGGTGATCGAGTCGAGCAGGATCACCACGTCGCGCTTGTGCTCGACGAGGCGCTTGGCCTTCTCGATCACCATCTCGGCGACCTGCACGTGGCGGCTCGCCGGCTCGTCGAAGGTTGAGGTGACGACCTCGGCCTTGACGGTGCGCGACATCTCGGTGACTTCCTCGGGCCGCTCGTCGATGAGCAGCACGATCAGGTACACCTCGGGATGGTTGTAGGTGATGCTGGTCGCGATGTTCTGCAGCAGCATCGTCTTGCCGGCCTTCGGCGGCGACACGATCAG
Source organism: Steroidobacteraceae bacterium (assembly GCA_035604655.1). Lineage (GTDB taxonomy): Bacteria > Pseudomonadota > Gammaproteobacteria > Steroidobacterales > Steroidobacteraceae > CAIKZZ01. The sequence goes on from DATNHZ010000134.1 coordinate 3,020, forward strand.
GCCGCGCTGACCCTTGCCGAGCGGCGCGCACAGGTCGATCACCCGCGCCGTCATGTCCTCGGTGCTGCCGTTGCCCCGCTCGAGCTTCAGGCGCTTGGTCGGATGCAGCGGCGTCAGGTTCTCGAACAGCGCCTTGTTGCGCGAGCTCTCCGGCGCGTCGAAGTTGATCTGTCCGACCTTGAGCAGCGCGAAATAGCGCTCCCCGTCCTTAGGCGGGCGGATCAGTCCGGAGATCGAATCACCGGTCCTTAGGTTGAAGCGGCGGATCTGGCTCGGGCTGACGTAGATGTCGTCGGGGCCGGCGAGGTAGGAGCCGTCGGCCGAGCGCAGGAAGCCGAAGCCGTCCTGCAGGATCTCCAGCACCCCTTCGCCGTGGATGTCCTCGCCGTTGCGGGCATGGACCTTGAGCAGCGAGAAGATCACGTCCTGCTTGCGCTGGCGAGCAACGTTCTCGACGCCGAGACCTTCCGCCATCTGCACCAGCTCGTGGATGGGCTTCTTCTTGAGGTCGGTCAGGCTCATCGTCCGCCGGACCGCCTCGAGGTCCGCCAGCGAAATGATGCCGACGTCGTCGCTGTCGGGGAATTCCTCCGGTGGACCCTGGTCGCGCGGGGCGCGCCAGTTCGGATCGCGGTTGCCGTCGGCATTGCCGCGATGACCGCCGTGCTTCTGTCCCTGACCCTTGGGGCGGTTACGCCCGGGGTTGCCGAGATAGCCCCTCACAGGTTGCTGTCCAGGAACGCCGCCAGCTGCGACTTCGAGACGGCACCGACCTTCTGGGCCTCGACCGTGCCGTTCTTGAAGAGGATCAGCGTCGGGATTCCACGGATGCCGTACTTCGGCGGCGTGGCCGGGTTCTCGTCGATGTTGAGCTTGGCGATGCGCACGCGCTCGCTGTAGTCGGCAGCGATCTCGTCGAGAATCGGCGCGATCATCTTGCACGGGCCGCACCACTCGGCCCAGAAGTCGAGCAGCACGGGCTTCTCCGACTTAAGCACGTCGCGATCGAAATTCGCGTCGGTGGTGTGAATGATGTTTGGACCGCTCACGCGGGAAATCCTCCTCGGGGCTACGAATTAAAGTGACGGGGACCTGTCGGGCGGACGGGGAATCAATGGTGTGGATCGGATGGCGAGGGTTGGGTATCGGGTGGCTCGGCGCGACGCCGGCTCGGGGATTGGCAGGCTCAAAGCCCGTTCGAACGCTGTCGTATTGTGATGCGACCGTGACTGCGCGGGTGCGTTACGGCAAAATGCCCGTTTCTGGAGCCAACCACCCGCTCGAGCGCTCGATGCTCCCTGGGGTCGTCCCGCGGAGCAATCCCTCGGAGCAATCCATCGGGGTGATCAACAGGCCGGGTGGAAGGACTCTCGAGACCGGAATTGGTGCGGCAGGGCTGCCGTATGGGCCGATGTTTTAGCTGTTCCCCGGCCGCTTTGCAAGCCTTCCGCCCCCGGCGTACCGTTCCTAAATGTGGTATCCGTGACGCATCAGACACCTGTAACCGAGTTAAGTTTCTCCAGCCTCCACCTGCCGGAACCTCTGGCCCGCGGCATTGCCGACGCGGGGTTCGAGCGCTGCACGCCCATCCAGGCCGGTACACTGCCGCGCGCGCTCGCCGGCCTCGACGTCGCCGGCCAGGCGCTCACGGGTACCGGCAAGACCGCCGCGTTCCTGGTGGCGATGTTTGCCAACCTGCTGCGCCAGTCCCCTGCAGCCGATCGCCCGGTCACCTCGCCGCGCGGTTTCATTCTGGCACCGACGCGCGAGCTGGCGGTGCAGATACACCGCGATGCGGAGCTGCTCGGCCAGTACTGCGGGCTCAGCCTCGGGCTCGCCTTCGGCGGCATCGACTACGAGAAGCAGCGCCGCCAGCTCGAGGCTGGCGTCGACATCCTGATCGGCACTCCCGGCCGGATCATCGACTATTACAAGCAGCGCGTGTTCGACCTGCGCCACGTCCAGGTGCTGGTGCTCGACGAGGCCGACCGGATGTTCGACCTCGGCTTCATCGCCGACATCCGCTACCTGATGCGCCGGCTGCCCGAACCAGCCAAGCGCCTGTCGATGCTGTTTTCGGCGACGCTATCCCAGCGGGTGCTCGAGCTTGCGTATGAGCATATGAATGAGCCGGTGCTGATCCGCATCGAGCCCGAGAAGGTCACGGTCGATCTGGTCCGGCAGGCCATCTACTTCCCGTCGATGGACGAGAAGGTCCGCCTGCTGGTGGGCCTGCTGCGCAAGCTCGGGGCCACCCGCACGATGGTGTTCGTCAACATGAAGCGCACCGCCGAGCGGCTCGAGGCGACGCTGCGCGCCAATAACATCGATGCCGAGGCGATGTCGGGCGACGTGCCGCAGAACAAGCGCCTGCGGATGCTGCGGGACTTCCATGAGGGACGGCTGCCGGTGCTGATCGCAACCGACGTCGCGGCGCGCGGGCTCCACATTCCGGACGTCTCGCACGTCTTCAACTACGACCTGCCGCAGGACCCGGAGGACTACGTGCACCGCATCGGCCGGACGGCCCGTGCCGGCGCCGCTGGCGATGCGATCAGTTTCGGCTGCGAGGACTACGTGCAGTCGCTGCCGGACATCGAATCCTTCATCGGCCGCAAGCTGCCGGTCGAGGCGGTGACCCCCGATCTGCTGGCCGAGATCACCGAGGTGGCGCACGCCTACTACGCCCGGGGCAGCCGTCCGGGTGGACGCGGTGGGCGCGGCGGACCTCGCCCGGGCCCGCGGCGCGACGGCGGGCCGCGTGCCGGTCCGC
>DATNHZ010000135.1:0-4021 GCA_035604655.1 Steroidobacteraceae bacterium
AAAAGCATCGGTCGCACCGACTTGACGGGCCGCAGGCGGCGGATCGCCGAGGCGAGCGGATTCTCGAGAGGCTCGCAGGTCTCCTCGTGAAAGGCACGGAAGATGTCATCCAGCGTCCGGCCCATCGCGTCCTCGACCCTCCATCCGGTCAGCTCCTCCGCGACTGGGTTCAGGTATTCGACCCGGGAGTGCTCGTCGGTCGTGATGACGCCATCGCCGATGGACTGCAGCGTGATCTGCGCCCGCTCCTTCTCGCGGAACAGCGCTTCCTCGTACAATTTGCGTTCGGTCACGTCGAGCTCGACGCCGATCAGGCGCTGCAGGCTGCCGTTAGCGACCTGCGCCTTGGCGCGCGACACGACCCAGCGCCATTCGCCGTCCCGATGGCGCATGCGGTGCATGCTCTCGAAGATCGGCGACCGTCCGGCAATGTGCTCGCGGATCATCTGCGAGACGCGCGGCAGGTCGTCGGGGTGGACGAGCTTGTTCCAGTCGGGGGCGCGAGTGAGTTCGTCCTCGGCGTAGCCGAGCATCGACTTCCAGCGCGGCGAAAACCACGTGCGGTTGCTGGCCGCGTCGTAGTCCCAGATGCCCTCGTTGGTGCATGGCAGGGCGAGCGCATTGCGCTCGCGCAGGTCATCGACCTCGCGCTCCAGCGCAACGCGGTCGAGCCCTGCGCCGAGGCTGTTGGCGACGAGCTTGAGAAGCAGATGGAAATTGACGTCCCAGCCCGCGCACGGCGCGCCGGTCGCGAGCCCGAGGAAGCCGTACGTCCGGCCGCGAACGGCGATGCCCACGAGCAGCACGGCGCGCATGCCGAGCTCGCCGAAGCGCTGCGCCTCGCCGGCGTGTTCGCGGCGGGCATTCAGCGTATCGCGGATTTCGAGCAGCCGCGTGTGGTTCAGGCGCTCGCGAATCCAGCCGAAGCCCGCGAGCGGCTGGCCGCGCAACACCTCCGGGGAGCAGGCGACGAACAGTCCCTTCGAGACCTCGATGGACTGGATGGTTTCGCCGGCCGGATCGTAGGTGGCGAGAAGCACGGCGTCGGTGCCGGTCGCCTCGCGCAGCAGGTCAAGATTCTGGCGGACGACCGATTCCGCCGTCGCCGGTGCCAGGTTCTGGAAGTCGATCGCGATCTTGGTACAGGTGACGTCGAGGCCGAACGCCGGACGGCTCGCCGAGGGGGTCCACTGTTGCGGCGCGAGAATGTCGGATGCGGTGAAGTCCCGATCCCGCTGGCTTTCCACGATCGGCATCGCCGTCGCTACCCCCGGTCTCTTGACAGAAGTCTCGCAGCCATTCCCGCGAGCAGCCCGGACCTGTGCCACAGTTCTCGATCTACCCTCGCATATGGACTTGCGATGGATTCTGTCATGTTTTTCTAGGATTGCAAGCTAACTGCATGCGGAATCTGGTGTTTTCCTGTGCGTTGCTTGTAATCTGCTCGGCCCCTAGAGTTCAGCGATGGCGAGCCCCCCCATCCCGCACAGCCCGGACCGCACCGTGCCGCAGGCGGACTCCGGGAACAGCCGCGAAAACGGCGACGGCCACGGCCACTCGCATGGCGATGCGCACGGTCATCACCACCACCACCACCACCACCACCACCACGGCCACGGCCACGGCCACGGCGCGAGGCATGCACCGGGCGCGGATGCGGGCACGGGACTTGGAATCGCGTTCTGGCTTATTGGCGTCTTTACGATCGTCGAAGCGGTCGGCGGCTACTGGTCGGGATCGCTCGCCGTGCTCGCCGACGCGGGCCACATGTTCGTCGACACGCTCGCCCTCGCCCTCGCGTATGGGGCGCACCGGCTCGCGCACCGGCCGGCTAGCGAGGCGCGTTCCTTCGGCCACAGCCGCCTGCAGGTCCTTGCCGCGTTCGTCAATTCCCTGCTGCTACTCGGAATCGTCGTGGCGATCGTCGTCGAGGCGGCCCAGCGCCTGACCACCCCGCATCCGATCAACGCCCCGCTGGCACTTGGCGTCGCCGTCATCGGCGCGAGCGTCAACCTCGCCGCCGCGAAGCTCCTCCACGGCCACGGCCACGACCTCAACGTGCGCGCCGCCTATCTGCACGTGCTCAGCGACGTCGCCGGATCCGGCGCTGCGATCCTGGCAGCGGGGATCGTCATGACGACCGGCTGGCTCGCGGCGGATCCCTGGCTGTCCCTCGTCGTCACCGCACTGATCGCCCGTGGCGCGTGGCAGCTGCTGAAGCACTCGGCGCACGTGCTCCAGGAAGGCACGCCGGAGGGCTTCGACGCCGAAGGCCTCGGCCTTCGGCTGGTCGCGGCGGTGCCCGCGGTCTCCGACGTCCATCACGTTCACGCCTGGTCATTGACGCCGCGCGAGACTCTATTGACCCTGCATGCTCGCCTGGCACCCGGCGCGGACGCCGGCGCCGCGCTGCTCGCGATCAAGCACCTGCTGGTGACCGAATTCTCGATCGATCACTCGACCATCCAGATCGAGCCGGCCGATTGCGTCGACAGCGCCGAGCGCTGCGCCGAACCAGCGCGACGTCAGCCCGCCTCGAGCGAGGTGCGCGCGACGCGGTAGGCGGCCTGTAGCGCTGCCGCCATCTCCGTCTGCCAGCGCGCCAGAGCAGCCGCATCGAGGCCGCGCGGCACGTACCGCGGGGCTCCGATCGCGACGACGATCCGTGCGAAGGGCCATGGGAGCACGAATCGATCCCAATTACGGAAGCGCCAGGCACGCGAGGCGCAGTACGCCATCGGCAGCATCGGCCGGCCTGACAGCTGCGCCAGCATGATTGCGCCGGGCTTGAAGGCGAAACGCGGCCCATACGGGCCGTCCGGTGTAACCGCCGGGGAAATTCCCTGTTGCAGGGCGAGGTAGTAATCGCGCAGCGCGCGCGCGCCGGTATTGCTCGAGGAACCGCGCAATACGTGGACGCCGGCGCGTTGCGCGAGCAATGCCGGCAACTCACCGTCGACCGACGGGCTGATCAGGAAGCCGAGCGCGAGCCCGCGGCGGCGCTGGGAAAGCAGGAAGCGGACGCAGAACAGCTGATGCTGGTGCCAGAAGACGGGCACCACCGGCCCGCCCGCCAGCGCCGCCGCAGCGTGTTCGTCGCCTTCGACCCGCACGACCCGGCAGGTGCGCCACCAGAAGCGCACCAGAGCCAGCGCCACCGGCACCGCCAGCCGGTATAGCGTGCGCCGCGCGAATGTCAGGCGGCGCCCGGAACGCGACTGGCCGTCGGGGACGGACCTGCGCGGCGGGGAATCTTGGGGCGGCTCGGACATGGGATCCTCGGCAGCCGCAGATTCTGCGGGCTTACGGCGCCGCCGGCAACGGCGCGAATTCCTCCGCGCCACGCAGGCTTGGCGTCACGCGGCCGCCGTCGCGGTCATGGGCCAGCCACGCGACGTGCGAGCGTGCGAGCGCGACGCGACGAATCCAGAACTCGCCACCATCGAAGCTGGCGCGGTCGGTGTGCAGCGTCACGGCCCGAAGCTCGCCGATCCCACGTCCGGCGAGCTTCGCCACGGCCTCCTTCATGACCCACGCGTCGGTCGCAGCCAATTCACCACGCGCAAGCCGCTCGCGTTCCTCGGGCCCGAGCACGCGCCGCGCCGTCGACTCGCCGACCGAGCCAGCGAGCTCCAGGTCGAGTCCGATGCGGCCCGCCGCGGCCACCGCGCACGCGACGAGTCCGGCAGCGTGCGAAATGCTGAAATCCGGGCCGTCCGTCAGACGCGGCTTCCCGCGGGCGGGATAGTCGAGTGCACCGGGATCGAATGAGTGGCCGAGGGCTGCGAGCGCCGACTCGAGCAGCGCGATGCCGAGCAGTGATGCGTTCCGGTCCGCCGCTGCGCGCAGCCGCTGCACGGCGTCGCGCTTCGCTTCGGGCAGCAGTGGCAGCCAGGCGCGCTCCAGGGATTCCCACGGCTGCGCCGGTACCATCGCGTAATGTAAACTCACGCGCCGTTCCACCTCGCCCCGGCCCTCCCCTGCATCCGCCATGACACCCAGTCCAGATGAGCATACCGCG
>DATNHZ010000136.1:0-20288 GCA_035604655.1 Steroidobacteraceae bacterium
TGGGCTTGCGGCGAGCCGTACCAATACGGTGTTCGGCGTGGGCGACCCGGAGGCCCGGTGGCTCGTGATCGGGGAGGCTCCGGGCGCGGAGGAGGACCGCCAGGGCCAGCCGTTCGTCGGCCGGGCCGGACAGCTGCTCAACTCCATGCTGCGCGCCGTCGGGCTCGCCCGCGACCAGGTGTTCATCGCCAACGTGCTCAAGTGCCGGCCGCCCGGCAACCGCGACCCGCTGCCCGAGGAAGTGCGCTGCTGCATGCCGTACCTGCATCGGCAGATCGCGCTGATCAAGCCGCGGTTGATCCTGTGCGTCGGGCGCATCGCGGCCCAGAATCTGCTCGGCACGGACACGCCGATCGGCAAGCTGCGGGGCCGGATCCATGCACTCGAACCGTTCAACACGCCGGTGATCGTGACTTACCATCCGGCGTACTTGCTGCGTTCGCCGGGCGAGAAGCGCAAGGTGTGGGAAGACCTGCGGCTGGCGATGGAGGTGGCGCGTGGCGACGGCGCTTGATGAGACCGCGCCGGTACGGATTACGCACCGGCGCATGAGCGAGCCGGACCTGCCGGCGGTCATCGAGATCGAGGCCGCCGCCTACATGTTTCCGTGGAGCATCGGAATCTTCCGCGATTGCCTGCGGGTCGGGTACGCGTGCCGGGTGCTGATCGCGGGCGACGGCATCGGCGGCTACGGAATCATGTCGATGGGCGCCGGCGAGGCGCACATCCTCAACGTGTGCGTGCGCGCGGACCTGCGCGGCCAGGGCATCGGGCGGCGGCTGCTGCGGTGGTTCCTCGACGAAGCGCGGTCCGCGGGGCACGGCTGGGCCTTCCTCGAGGTCCGGCCATCGAATCGCCCCGCGATCCGGCTGTACGAATCGCTGGGTTTTGCCGCGGTGGGACTGCGCCGCGGCTACTACCAGGCGGTCGGCGGTCGCGAGGATGCAGTCGTCTACCGGCTCGACCTCGACACCTGGGGCGCGGCACCGGAGCGGACCGTGACCAGTGGGCGCCCTGACCGCTGAGCGGGTACCATTGCGCCCCTTTCGAGCCCCGACCCGTTCCCATGACTGACTCCGATTTCACCGCTGCGATCGAGCGGCGTCGCACCTTTGCGATCATCTCGCATCCCGACGCCGGCAAGACCACGCTGACCGAAAAGCTGCTGCTGTTTGGCGGCGCGATCCAGATGGCCGGCACCGTCAAGGGCCGCAAGGCCGCGCGGCATGCGACCTCCGACTGGATGCGACTCGAGCAGCAGCGCGGGATCTCGGTGACCTCGTCGGTCATGCAGTTCCCGTTCCGGGGCCGGGTCGTGAACCTGCTCGATACGCCGGGCCATGAGGACTTCTCGGAGGACACGTACCGGACGCTGACCGCAGTCGACTCGGCGCTGATGGTCATCGACTGCGCCAAGGGCGTGGAGGAACGCACCATCAAGCTGATGGAGGTGTGCCGACTGCGCGACACGCCGATCATGACCTTCGTCAACAAGCTGGACCGCGACGGGCGCGAGCCGATCGAGCTGCTGGACGAGATCGAACGGGTGCTCGGGCTCGCCTGCGCTCCCGTCACCTGGCCGATCGGCATGGGCCGCGAGTTGCGCGGCATCTATCACCTGCGCGAGGACCGGATCTACGTCTACGCCGCGGGCGACAAGGGCCGCGCCGGTACCAACCTCGTAATCAACGGGCTCGGATCATCGGCAGCGGGCGAGCTGCTCGGCGAGGGGCGCGAGGCGCTGCGCGCCGAGATCGAGCTGGTGCGCGGCGCCACCGCGCAGTTCGACCTCGAGGCGTACCGCGCCGCCCGCCAGACGCCCGTGTTCTTCGGTTCGGCGGTCAATAACTTCGGTGTCGAGGAGCTGCTCAGCTCATTCGTCGAGCACGCCCCGGGGCCGCGGGCGCGCGCGACGACTACGCGGGAGGTGGTGGCGGAGGAGCCAGCGTTCTCCGGCTTCGTCTTCAAGATCCAGGCCAACATGGACCCGGCGCACCGCGACCGAATCGCATTCCTGAGGATTTGCTCCGGGCGCTACCAGCGCGGCATGCGTCTGCACCACGTGCGGCTGGGCAAGGAGGTGCGGGTCGCGGATGCGCTGACGTTCATGGCGGCTGACCGCCAGCAGGCGGAGGAGGCCTACGCCGGTGACATCATCGGCCTCCACAACCACGGCACGATCAACATCGGCGACACCTTCACCGAAGGCGAGCAGCTCAACTTCACGGGGATCCCGAACTTCGCGCCGGAGCTGTTCCGCCGCGCCGTGCTCAAGGATCCGCTCAAGGCCAAGGCATTGCAGAAGGGTCTCGCGCAGCTGTGCGAGGAGGGCGCCACGCAGCTGTTCCGGCCGCTCAGGAACAACGATTCGATACTCGGGGCGGTCGGCCAGCTGCAGTTCGAGGTCGTGGCGTTCCGGCTGCAGGACGAATACGGTGTGCAGTGCGCATTCGAGGCGATCGGCGTCGCGGCCGCGCGCTGGATCGATTGCGCCGACCCGAGGAAGCTCGCGGAGTTCCGCGAGCGGGCGTATGAGAACCTGGCGCTCGACCACGCCGGCGAACTCGTCTACCTCGCTCCGTCGCGCGTCAATCTGGAGCTGACGCTGGAGCGGTGGCCCACGATCTCCTTCCGCGATACGCGCGAGCACCTCGCAGACGCAGCTTGAGTCGCCGCATCAGCTCGCGTTTCGACGGAACGCCCGATGCTGCGCTGCAGGAGTGCCGCCGGCCGGTGATGACCGGCGACACCGCGGCTTGTCTTGGCACCCGGCGATCGTCGATCATGAACGTGGTCGCGCACGCACCACGAAGGGAGCCATCGGATGCCGAAACGAATTGCCTACGTCACGGGTGGCATGGGCGGCATCGGGACCGCGATCACGACGCGCCTCTGTCAGGGCGGCCTCACGGTCGTGGCCGGCTGCGGCCCGGGCTCGCCGCGCAAGGATCGCTGGCTGGGCGAGATGCGCGGTCGCGGCCTCGACGTGCACGCCTCCGAGGGAAACGTCGCGGACTGGGAGTCGACGCGAGCCGCCTTCGAGAAGGTGCGCACCGAGGTCGGGCCGGTCGACGTGCTGGTCAACAATGCCGGGATTACGCGCGACGGTACGTTTCGCAAGATGCCGATCAAGGACTGGAGCGCCGTCATCGAGACCAACCTCAACAGCCTGTTCAACGTCACCAAGCAGGTCATCGACGGGATGCTCGATCGCGGCTGGGGCCGGATCATCAACATTTCCTCGGTCAACGGCCAGAAGGGCCAGTTCGGCCAGGTGAACTATTCGACCGCCAAGGCGGGCATCCACGGGTTCACGATGGCGCTGGCGCAGGAAGTCGCCAGCAAGGGCGTGACGGTCAACACCGTGTCACCGGGGTATATCGGCACCGACATGGTCCGCGCGATGAAGCCCGAGGCCCTCGAGCGTATCGTCGCGACGATTCCCGTCAAGCGCCTCGGCACCCCGGAGGAGATCGGCTCGATCGTCGCCTGGCTCGCGGGCGAGGATTCCGCGTTCGCGACCGGTGCCGATTTCTCGCTGAACGGCGGCCTGCACATGGGCTGAGGCCGGCTTACCACGTAGCCGGATCGAGGCGGTAGAAGCGGGCGAGCTCGGCATACAGCTCGGATTGCTGGTGCGCGAGTTCGCGCGGCAGCTCGAAGAAAGTCTCGGTGGCGACGGCAAAGAATTCCGCCTCGTCCTCGAGCGCATAGGGGTCGAGCAGCGTCTCGGCGCCGGCCTCGGCCTTGGTCGCGAGTTCCCGGTAGGCGCGGCTCATCACTGCGGCCCAGCGATTGTAGTCATCGGCGTCCGCGAGCAGCGGCGCGCCGTTCGGCGCCCCGGCCTCCTGGTCGAGGTAGTGGGCGAACTCGTGTATCACGACGTTGTAGCCGTCGCCCGCGCCCTCGACGTCGCGCCACGACAGGACGATGCGGGACGTGTCCCAGGACTGTCCGCTGAGCGCGCGCCGCCGCTCGGTCACTACGCCGTCGGCCTCGGAATCCTCGGTCACGACGAACTCATCGGGATACACGAGAATCGAACGCAGCTCGTCGAAGCCGTGCTCAGTGCGATTGAGCATGAGCAGGCAGGCCTGCGCGGCAATGCCCACCCGGATCGCATCGCTGACTGTAAGCCCGCCGCAACCGACGAACTCATGCTCGGCAAGGAAAATCTGCACACGCGCCGCAAGCCGCGGGCGCAGCGCGTCCGGCAGGCGCCGCCAGGTGCGGGTCCGCTCCAGCAGGTGCCCGACGGCCACTGGCAGCGGAGCTTTAGCGAGTCGCTGGCGGCGCCGGCGCCGGCGCAGCGGCGCGACGACGATCGCGACGATGATGCCGGTCGCGAGCGCGCAGGCGAGCGCGAACGCAATCACGTGCGAACTTGCCGGAGCAGGCGCGGGAAGCGGCGGGCGAGGTTGAGAAACCGTGTGCGCTCGGCGGCAAGTGCGCCCGGCAGGTAGCGCGCCACGACGTAGGCGTCGACGAGCTGGCTCACGGGCGTCGCGAGCGCCGGCTGCGAGCGGGCGATCCGCCGCCCGTAGTCGACCGGACCCTCGGCGGCCGCGCGCGGCAAGCCGGCGCGCGCGAGGCGGGCGCAGACCTTGGCCCACGCCGCTTCGAGCGCATCGCGCTTGCGCGGCCGCAGCTCCCAGGCGAGCCAGGCCCCGAGCACGAGCGAGGCGAGGGTAACCCCGACCGCGAGTGCGATTGCAAGGCCCTGCCAGCCCTGCGCGTTGAGGCCGAGGGCCGCAAGCAGTCCCGCCTGGCGGGTCGGATCGAAGCTGACGATGTTCTCGTCCCAGGCGGTGCGTGCGGCGTCCCAGGCCGAGCGGATGTTCCTGAGCCACGCGAAGTCGGCGTACAGCCGCCCCGGGGCGTCCTCGCCGGCGAGCTCGCGGGTGACCTGTCCCCGCCGGACGCGCTCGGGCGCGACCGCTGCGGTCGGGTCGACGCGGGTCCAGCCCGAGCCGGTCAGCCAGACCTCGTTCCACGCGTGGGCGCTCGACTGGCGCACCAGCAGGTAGTCGCCGTAGCCGTTGAGCTCGCCGCCCTGGTAGCCGACCACCACGCGCGCCGGAATCCCGGCTGCCCGTGCCAGCACCGCGAAGGCCGACGCATAGTGCTCGCAGAACCCTTCGCGCGTGCGGAACAGGAAATCGTCCACGGGTTCGGCACCGAGCGGTGCCGGCTCGAGGGTATAGCTGAAGGGTTGCTCCCGGAAATTGGCCAGGACGCGGGCAATGAATGCGCGGTCGCTGCCGGCCGCGCGCCGCAGCCCGGCGGCGAACTCCCGGGCGCGCGGCGCGCGGCCCGGCGGCAGTGCGAGGTCGCGGACCGCAAGGTCGCGCGGCAATGCGGAGGGCATGACCGTGGCCGCAGGGTACGAGCGCAACGAGTACGTGAGCCGGTTCGTGACCGGCCGCCGATCCCGAAGCTGACGATCGAAGTACGCGAGCTGCGTGCTCCGCCCGCGTGCGACGATCGCCTCCGGCCAGTCGACGACCGTGTCGAGGCCCGGAAGCCACTCGCGCTCGGTCGGTTCGAGCGCAATCCGGTACGTATAGGAAGGGCCGCCCGGCACCACCTCCGGCTGGCCGGCGTCCGCGACCGAGATCGCTCGACGCCATCGCCGGCCGTCGAACTCCTCGAGCACCAGCATCCGCCAATAGCGCAGCTCCGGCGCGACCACCGCGCCCTGGAACCACGCGCGGAATGCCGGTTCATCGGACTGGCTCAGCTCGGCGATGTCGCCGGGGCTCATCTGGTCGCCGATGCCGGTCGTAGAACGGGACACGGGCGCGGGCACGGCCCAGAACCGGCCCTCGATCCGCGGCACGAACAGAAACAGCACCACCGCGAGCGGCACGCCGAACGCGAGCATCCGGGCGGCGAGCCGGAACGGGCGGACCGGGGTGTTCGCCTCGACCGGCCGGTGCACGCGCGCGAGCGCGGCGGTCAGCAGCCAGGCGACCAGCAGCGAGTAGGCGAGGCGGATAAAGGACTGCTCGTACAGCAAAGCCGCGAGGCAGAGGAAGTAGCCGATGAATACCAGCACCGCGTGGTCGCGCGGCGCGCGCGTCTCGGTAAGCTTCAGGCCCGCCATGATCGCGAGCAGTGCGCTTCCGGCGTCGAGCCCGTTCAGCGTCCGGTACCTAAGGAACACGGCGAGCGTCGCCACGACCGCGGCCGCGGCCCCAAGACTGCGCGGCGGCAGCGCCCAGCCACGCTGCTCGGCGGCCAGGCGCCAGATGATCGCGCCCAGCACCGCCGCGCTGACCCACGCCGGAAGATGCGTCACGTGCGGCACCAGCGCGAGCGCGAGCGCACCGCAGGTGGCGAGCAGGCGCGCAATACCAGCCGCGGGCTTCACCGCGCCTCGGCCGGCAGCCGGAACGTCGCCAGCTGCGCGAGACAGCGGTTGCGGTGCGTCAGTCCTGCGCCCGGCGGCACCTCGGCTTGCTCAAGCCGCAGCCCGTAGCGATCGCCGCGCTCCTCGGCGTCGACGACCCAGCGCGCCATGCGCTCGAGCCGCGCCTCGAGGTCCTGTCCCCGGGTCTCGGCGAGGTCGAAGATGACCGGCGTGTGCGCCGCGCCGACGAATTCCTTGACGACGAGCTCGCCGCCGCGCGCCCAGGCCTTCCACGCGATGCGCCGCGGCGGGTCGCCGGTGCGAAAACTGCGCAGCCCCGCGAAGTCCTCCTCACCGCGCGCGCGCCCGTCGCGCGCCGAGCCCGCTTCGGTCGCTGGCGGCGGCCCCTGGCGGTCGCGGGGCGCCGGCCGCGGGTATACGAGGCAGTCGAGTTCCGGATGCGTCCAGGTCCAGGCGACGAACAAGCCGAGCGGGAAGCTTGACTCGATGCGCAGGCGGCTCAGGTGCACCCGGCCGCGCCGCACCGTTGGCACCTGCACCCGAGCGGTCGCCGCATCCCCGCTCGGCACGCTGACCGCCGCCGCGCGGCGGTCCTCGGCGCGCAACACCAGATCCTCGCGCGAGTAGGGCGCCGACAGGGCGAAGGCGAATTCCGCCGCCTCGCCCGCATACGGGGCGCGGGTCCCGGCCGGGGCGATCGTCAGGCCGGCGAGGTTTCGATGGCACTGGTGCATGGCGACCCAGCCGCCGGCTGCCAGCAGAAATGTGAACGCGAGCGCCAGGTTGTTGCCGTAGTTAAGCCCTGCGACCAGCATCGCGAACAGCATCGCCCCGTAGCCGAAGCCAAGGTTCGTCGGCAGGATGTAGACGCGCCCGCGGTTGATCGTGACCGCGCCCTGGTCCGGGCCGTGTCGGCGGCGCGCCCAGGCCACGAAGCGCTCGCCGGCCGCGTGCTTCAGTGCCGTCCAGGGTCCCGCCGCGACCTTAGCCACGGGCATCGCTCAGGGCACGGCCACTGCCCTGAGGAGCAGCTGATCGAGGTCGGCGTCCGTTCCGCCATCGACCGCGGCGCGCAGCTGCAGCCGGTGGCCGGCCACGGCGCGGGCGACCGCCTGCACGTCCTCGGGGAGCACGCCCGTCCGGCCATGCAGCAGCGCCCACGCCTGGGCCGCCCGCAGCAGCGCGATCGCGGCGCGCGGCGACAGTCCCGCCTCGAAGTGACCCGACTCGCGGGTGTGCTGCACGAGCGCCTGCACATAGTCGAGCAGCGGCTCGGCGACGTGCACGTCGGGTACGTAGCGCTGCAGCTCACCGAGCACGGCGACCGGCAGGATCGGTTTGAGCTCGGCGAGCATCGCGCGCCGGTCCCGGCCACGCAGCAGCTCGCGCTCGAGACCGGCGCTCGGATAGCCGAGCCCGATCCGCATCAGGAAGCGATCGAGCTGCGATTCGGGCAGCGGGTAGGTGCCGAGCTGGTAGCTGGGATTCTGCGTCGCGACCACGAAAAACGGATCGGGAAGCAGGTGCGTATGCCCGTCGATCGTGACCTGGCGCTCCTCCATCGCTTCGAGCAGCGCACTCTGCGCCTTCGGTGTCGCGCGGTTGATCTCGTCGGCTAGCAGCAGCTGCGCGAACACGGGCCCGCGGTGAAACTCGAAATGGCCGCGGTCGCGGTCATATACCGACACGCCGATCACGTCGGCTGGCAGCAGGTCGCTCGTGAACTGCACGCGCTGATAGCTGAGACCCAGCACCCGTGCGAGCGACTGCGCCAGCGTCGTCTTACCGACGCCCGGCAGGTCCTCGATCAGCAGATGGCCGCGCGCCAGCAGGCAGGCGAGGGCGAGGCGGATCTGGCGGTCCTTGCCGAGCACGATGCCACTGATGGCGGCGACGACCGGGTCAAGCGCGCGGCGGGCATCGGCGGCATGGCTCATGCGGGCGGTTTCCTGTCGTGGGCCGAGAGCCGCTGCACACGCGCCAGCTGCGCATCGAGCTGCGACAGCTCGCCGGTGAACTCCGCGAGCCGCGCGCGCTCCTGTTCAACGACCGCCGCCGGTGCGTTGGCGACGAAACTGCTGTTCCCGAGCTTCGCCTCGGCCTTCGCGACGTCCTGCCTCAGCTTGGCGATCCGTTTTGCGAGCCGCGCGCTCTCGGCGCCGACGTCGATCAGTCCGGCCATCGGCAGCAGGATGCGCAGCTCTCCGAGCAGGGCCACCGCCGATTCGGGCTCCGGCTCGCCGGCGGTGAGCGCCCGCAGGCTGCCGATCGCCGCCAGGCGCTCGAGCCAGTGGCGCGTGCGCGCGACGCGCCCGAGGTCGGCGTCGGAGGCATTGGCGAGCAGCACGTCGATGCGCCGCGCCGGCGCGATGTCCATCTCGCCGCGAATCTGCCGCACGCCGAGGATGAAGTCCATGACCCAGCGCATTTCGGCCTCGGCGGCCGGATCGCGCCACGCCGCGGCATCGACCGGCCAGGGCTCGAGCATGATCGTCGGGCCGGTGCGCCCGGCGCGCCTGCCGACCTGCTGCCAGATCTCCTCAGTGATGAACGGCATCAGCGGATGCAGCGCCCGCAGCAGCGTCTCGAGCGTTTCGAGCAGCGTCCGGCAGGCGGCGCGGCGCCCGGCCGCATCGGCCGGTTCGCTCTGCAGCACGGCCTTGCTGAGCTCCAGGTACCAGTCGCAGAACTCGTACCAGGTGAACTCGTAGAGCGCCTGGCTGGCGAGGTCAAAGCGGTAGCCGGCGAAGGCGGCACGGGTTGCCTCGACAGCGACCGCAATACGCGAGCGGATCCAGCGGTCCGCGAGCGACGGGCTTTCCTCGCCCGGGCCCGGATCCTGGCCGTCGATGCTCAGCAGCACGAAGCGCGCCGCATTCCACAACTTGTTGCAGAAGTTCCGGTAACCCTCGATCCGCCCGACGTCGAAGCGGATGTCGCGGGACAGGGTCGCGAGCGAGGCGAAGGTGAAGCGCAGCGCATCGGTCCCGTGAGCGGCGATTCCGGCCGGAAACTGCTTGCGTGTGGCACGCTCGATCGAGGCCGCCAGGTGCGGCTGCATCAGGCCCGAGGTGCGCTTGGCGACGAGCGCCTCGAGCCCGATGCCATCGATCAGGTCGAGCGGATCGAGCACGTTGCCCTTCGATTTCGACATCTTCTGGCCTTCGGCATCGCGGATCAGCCCGTGGACGTAGACCTCGCGGAACGGGATCTCGCCCATGAACTTCATTCCCATCATGATCATCCGCGCGACCCAGAAGAAGATGATGTCGAAACCCGTGACCAGCACCGAGGTCGGGTAGAACCTTGCGAGCTCGGAGGTAGGGTCCGGCCAGCCGAGTGTCGACAACGGCCACAGCGCCGAGGAGAACCACGTGTCGAGGACGTCCTCGTCCTGGCGCAGCGGCATGGTTCCGAGGCCGTGCCGCGCGCGGACCTCGGCCTCGTCGCGGCCGACGTAGATCGAGCCATCGGAGGCGTACCACGCCGGAATTCGGTGGCCCCACCACAGCTGGCGGCTGATGCACCAGTCCTTGATGTTGCGCATCCACTCGAAGTACGTGCGGTCCCAGCTGTCCGGCACGAATCGGATGCGCCCGCTCTCCACCGCCGCGATTGCGGGCTTCGCAAGCGGCGCGATGCGTACGTACCACTGGTCGGTCAGCCACGGCTCGATGACCGCATTACTGCGGTCCCCGCGCGGGATCGTGAGCCGGTGCGCCTCGATTTTCTCGACCAGACCGAGCGCGGCCAGGTCCGCCTCGACGCGGCGGCGCGCCTCGAAGCGATCGAGGCCGCGATAGGCTGCCGGCACGTTGTCGTTGAGCGCCGCGTTCTCGTCGAAGATGTTGAGCAGCGGGAGTGCGTGGCGCTGCGCGACCTCGTAGTCGTTGAAGTCGTGTGCCGGCGTGATCTTGACGCAGCCGGTGCCGAACTCGCGATCGACGTAGCTGTCGGCGATGATCGGGATGTCGCGGCCGGTGAGCGGCAGCCGCACGCTCCTGCCGACCAGGTGCAGGTAGCGCTCGTCCTGCGGATGCACGGCGACTGCAGTGTCGCCCAGCATGGTCTCCGGTCGCGTGGTCGCGACCACCAGATACCCGCTGCCGTCGGCAAGCGGATAGCGGAGTTGCCACAGGCTCCCGGTTTCCTCCTCCGCCAGTACCTCGAGGTCGGACAGCGCCGTGTGCAGCACGGGGTCCCAGTTGACGAGTCGCTTGCCGCGGTAGATCAGCTGCTCGTCGTAGAGCCGCACGAAGGTCTCGGTCACGGCGCGGCTGAGGCCCGGATCCATCGTGAACCGGTCGCGCGACCAGTCGACGCTGGCCCCGAGCCGGCGCATCTGGCGGGCGATGGTGCCGCCGGACTCCTCTTTCCATTGCCAGACCCGGGCGACGAACGCATCGCGACCCAGCTCGTGCCGCGTCTTGCCCTCGCCGTTGAGCTGGCGCTCGACGACCATCTGGGTCGCGATGCCGGCATGATCCATCCCCGGCTGCCACAGCGTGTGATCACCCAGCATCCGGTGGTAGCGGGTCAGGGCGTCCATGATCGTGTACTGGAACGCGTGCCCCATGTGCAGATTGCCGGTGACATTCGGCGGCGGAATCACGATTGCGTACGGCGCACCGTCGCCGCGTGCGGCAAACCAGCCGGCCGCTTCCCAGCGCGCGTACAGCCGCGCCTCGATGTCCTGCGGTGCGTACGTCTTGTCCATGCCGTTCAGCCGGTCATCTTGTGCGTCTCGGGCGCGTGACCGCGCTCGCGGTAGAAGGCGAAGCGACGCCTTCCGGCGTCGCGGCGCCCCGGCTCGCCGTCCACGAACTCGGCGATCCGCGCGTAGCCGGAGTAGAACTCCGGGACCTCAGGCGCGAGGTTGACGAGCAGGTCAGCAGCGACCGGCGCGAGACAGCCGACCCAGACCGGGGTGCCGGGCGCGGGGGAGGCGGTGCGCTGCGTATCGCGCGCGAGTCCGTGCGGCACGAAGCTGCGGTCCGCGAACGTCCACAACAGCGTGTCGAAGCTCTCGGCGTCCGCGGGCGTACTCAGGCTCGCGCACACCGTGAGGTTCTGCAGGAAGGCCTTCTCTATCACGCGGCAGGCGTACACCAGCCGCGCCCGGTCCTCCGTCCCCTCGAGCACGTAGAAGTCGATCCGCGGGGGCATCAGGTCCGGGACAGCAGGTAGTCGACGAGCAGCGGCACCGGCCGGCCGGTGCTGCCCTTGTTGGCACCGGACAGATACGCGGTGCCGGCGATGTCGAGGTGAGCCCAGTGAAGGTCGGCGACGAACTTCCACAGGAAGCATGCGGCGGTGATCGCGCCGCCCTCGCGGCCGGCGACGTTGGCGAAGTCCGCGAAGTTGCTCTTCAGCTGCTCCTGGTACTCCTCGGCGAGCGGCATCTGCCAGCACGGATCCGCCGCGCGCCGTCCCGCCGCGAGCAGCCCCGCCGCCAGCGTTTCGTCATTGCTCATCAGTCCGCTCATGTGCGGACCGAGTGCGATGACGCACGCTCCGGTCAGCGTCGCCACGTCGATCACGATCGCCGGTTTGAACCGGCGGGCATAGGTGAGCGCATCGCACAGGATCAGCCGGCCCTCGGCGTCGGTGTTCAGGATCTCGACCGTCTGACCGGACATCGAGGTCACGACGTCACCCGGCTTGGTCGCGTGGCCGCTCGGCATGTTCTCGCAGGCGGGCACCACACCCACGGCATTGAGCGGCGCGGCGAGCACCGCGAGCGCCTTAAGCGTGCCGAGCACCGAGGCAGCACCGGTCATGTCGAACTTCATCTCGTCCATGCCGGCGGGGTCTTTGAGCGAGATGCCGCCGGAGTCGAAGGTGACGCCCTTCCCGACCAGCGCGACCGGCGCCGTGCCCCGCTTGCCGCCGCGGTATTCGACCACGATCAGGCGCGGCGGCTCGTCGGTGCCGCGGCTGACCGACAGGAACGAGCCCATCCCAAGGCGCCGGAGTTCCGGCTCGCCGAGCACCCGCGTGCGCAGTGAGCGGTGCTCGCGCGCGAGGCGGCGGGCGACGGTCGCAAGATAGCTCGGAGTGCAGACGTTGGCCGGGAGGTTCGCGAGGTCGCGCGTCAGGGCGCTGCCGGCGGCGATCGCCGCGCCGTGCTCGAGGCCGCGCCTCGTCGCCGCGAGCGCGCCGCGGTCCGCCGCGACGACACGGACGAGGGCGAGCCGCGGCCGCGCCGGTTTGCGTGCGGACTTGAGGTCGGGAATCCTGTAGCCAGCCTGGCTGACCGCCTCGACCACGAACCGCGCGCGATAGTACGGGTCCACTTCCGGCACGGGGTTGGCGGCGAGAAACACGCGGGCATCGCGCGCGCCACACTTGAGCAGTGCCTGTGCGGCCGCCAGGGCCGCGCGCCGGTAGGCGCGCCGGTTCCAGGACGCGCGGGAGCCGAGGCCGACCAGCAGCACGCGCGCCGCCGGGCCCGGCCCGAGGTCCGGCACCAGCAGCGTGTCGCCAGCGCGGCCGGCGAAGTCACCGCCGCGCACGATCCGCTCCAGCCGCCCGCCGAGCGCCCGATCGAGAGCCTTGGCGTGAGGCTCCAGCTCGCCCCGCTCATGCACTCCAACGACCGCGCAGTCCGTGCGTGCACGGCGGGCGATGCGTCCCTCGGCCACGAATTCCATGTCATCTCCATCGCGCGTGATTGTGCAGCAAGCGGGGTGGGCCGGCTGCCTGCCCTTCTAAGCGCGCGGCTTTGGGTTTAAGTTACGGGCGTGGCCGCACGTTGCGGCCGCCGCTCGCGTCCATGGCGGGAGTGTACTTCATGGGCTCGCCGCCGCGGGTGCGTACGCGCGCTGGCCTGCCCCGCTTCCCGGAGGCCGGTTGGGGACGCTGGACCGGTACGTGCTGCGCGAGGTGGCCCAGGCGTGGCTTGCGGTCACCGGCGTGCTGCTCGTGATCCTGGTCAGCAACGAGCTGGCCCAGATACTCGGCCAGGCCGCGGAGCGCGGCTATCCGCGCGGGGTCATCCTCGACCTGATCGGGCTGACCTCGATCCAGAACCTGACGGTGCTGATCCCGGTCGGCATGCTGATCGGAATTGTGCTGGCGCTTGGGCGGCTCTACCACGAGAGCGAGATGGCCGCCGTCCGGGCCTGCGGAGTCGGGCCCGGCCGGCTGCTGCGCCCGATCGGGCTGCTGGCGGCCGCCGTCACGGTACTGTTGAGCTGGATCGCGCTCAGCGCCGCCCCGCAGGCATTTGCACGGGCGCAGGACATCAAGCGCGAGGCATTGCGCAGCGCCGAGTTCGGGACGCTGGAGCCCGGCAAGTTCCACACCTTTGCGGGCGGCAGTGCCGTCTTCTATGCCGAGTCGAGCGACCCGGACGGCACGCTGCGGCGGGTGTTCCTCGAGCGTCGCAGCCCGGACGGGGTCGAGGTCGTGCTCGCCGACCGGGCACGCCACGTGGTGCAGGAGGACGGCGCGCTGCACCTGATCGTGCTCTACGACGGCGAGCGCTACGACGGCGGCGCGGGGCTGCCGGTCCTCAGGCGCGTGCGCTTCGCCGAGCACGGTATCCCGGTGCGCCTTGGCGCGCCCGACACGGGGCCCGCCCGGGTCGAGACGCGCCCGACGCTCGACCTGTGGCGGGACCCTGCGCCCGATGCGCAGGCCGAGTTCCAGTGGCGCGTGTCCCTGCCGCTGATGGTGGTGATCCTTGCGCTGCTCGCAATCCCGCTCGCCGAGCTGCATCCGCGGCAGGGCCGCTACGCGCGCATCGGCGTCGTGATCCTGGTGTTCTTCATCTACGTCAACGTGCTGTCGGCGGCACGCACCTGGATCGAGAAAGGCTGGCTTGCGACCAACGTCGGGCTGTGGTGGGTGCACGCGCTCGTGCTTGTGCTCGCGCTGTTCCTCTGGTGGCGGCAGGCACCGCGAGGGCGAGCCACATGGTGACGCTGCTCGACCGCTACCTGGCGCGGCAGATACTGTGGTTCACGCTGCTCGTGATGGCGGTGCTGGTATGTCTCGCCGGGTTGTTCGTGTTCATTGAGCAGCAGAGCGATGTCGGCGTCGGCTCCTACGGAATGTTCGAGGCGGTGTTCGTGACTTTGCTCAGGCTGCCGCAGCAGGCATTCCAGCTGCTGCCCGTCGGGGCACTGATCGGCGCGCTGGTGGGTCTTGGCAATCTCGCGCGCGGCAGTGAACTCGTCGTGATCCGTGCGGCGGGGGTCTCCGTGGCGCGGG
The DNA here is from genome assembly GCA_035604655.1 of Steroidobacteraceae bacterium. Classification (GTDB taxonomy): domain Bacteria; phylum Pseudomonadota; class Gammaproteobacteria; order Steroidobacterales; family Steroidobacteraceae; genus CAIKZZ01. The sequence continues at coordinate 14,591 of DATNHZ010000136.1, forward strand.
TGGCGGTCGCTGCCGCCGCGGCGGGGCTGCTGATGTTCGCTGGCGGTGCGCTGCTCGGCGAGGTGCTGGCACCGCCGCTCGAGGCCTATGCGGACCAGATCAGGACCTTTGCCAAATACAATGACCTGAGTTTCGCGGGCCGCGCCGGCGTCTGGGTCAAGGACGGCGAGCGCATCGTCAGCATCCAGCGGCAATCCGCCGACAACGTGTTTGGCGGCGTGTATGTCTACGTCGTCAGCGTCGGCGCCGACGGCCGGCAGCGACTGGTCGTCCTCGCGCGCGCCGATCGCGCACAGCTGGTCGCGGGCCGCAAATGGCGGCTCACCAACTACCAGGACTCGTTGCTCGGCGACGACGGCGTGGCGACGCGCCACCTGGCGACGTTCGACGTCGATACCGGCATCAACCCCGAGTTCCTCGGCGCCGCGGTCGTCAATCCGGATGCGTTGCCGGTGCGAGGGCTGTACCGCTACGTGCAGCACCTCAAGGCGAACGGTCTCGAGTCGCGCTCGTGGGAGGTCGCTCTTTGGGCGCGCATCGCACGCAGCCTGTCGACCATTCTGATGTGCATGCTGGCCGTCCCGTTCGTGTTCGGGCCGCTGAGGTCAGCGGGGGCCGGCTCGCGCACCGTCATCGGCATCATCGTCGGCGTCGTTTACTTCCTGATCAACCGCACGCTCGAGAACAGCGGCGACGTCTACGGCCTCAATCCGCTGCTGGTCGCGTGGGTCCCGCCGGCACTGCTCGCGGCCGCCACCGGCATCGCGATCGCGCGCGTGCGCTAGGCCACCCGTCTGCGGGGCACGCGCACCACGCGAGTGCGCGACCACCGGTCCTGCAGCGTGCCCGCTCCGGTGGCCGCGTTCCAGGCGAAACTGAGTGCGAGCGGTAAACCGCATGCGAGCAGCAGCAGCCAGCCGCCGCGGTGCGCTGCGAGGATAACAACGCCGGCAATTGCGAGCAGGTAGAGCGGCGCGGCGATCACCAGCCGCAGCGCCGCATCGCGCCAGCTCGACAGGCCGCCGCTCGCGGTTTGAAGCCGGATGCCCCAGGCTTTCATGCCGAGCGTCTGGCCGCTGCGCGTCCAGCTACTGCCGAAATACGCGGCCACGCACAGCGCCAGCACCGCCCGGTACAGGTACTCGAAGCCGCCAACGCTCGCGCGCGTGATGGCCTCGCCGTGCGTCAGAACCTGCAGCAGCGCCGTCACCAGCATCAGCACCGCCGTCAGCAGCAGCCCGTCGTAGGTCGCCGCAGCGAGCTGCCGGAAGGTGCCTGCGCCGGCTCCGTGCACGTCAGTGCCGCAGGATCTCGTCGCGCCGGCGAAAGATCGCGTCGAACCGATAGGCTGGAATGCGGTATTCGAACCCGGCCGCCGTGGCCGTGAGCCGCGCGGCCTCGCTTTCGACCTGCGCGGTATCCGGGGCCTTCCCGGCGGCTGGCGGGAAGCGCGCCGCGAGCTGCGGGTCGAAGCGCGCGCTCAGCCTCAGCCAGTGGTCGGTGCCGGCCGCCTGCGCCTCGAGCGTCACGACGAGCCCGTCGAAGCACCGAACAACAGTCCGGTGCCGCTTCTCGCCCGGCGCCGGCGCCACGGCCGGGCGGAGTTCGTCGAACTCGAGGTTGCTGAAGGCGCTGCCGGCCGGATCGGCCGCCCCGGCGCTGGCGAGCTCCCGCCCGCGCGGCAGGTCGGGAACCTCGAAATGCGCGGCGTCCCGGGTCTTGCGTTCCGCCCGCCACGGCGCGCCGTCGGCGCGCGCAAACTCGACCGCGGCGACCCGCGGCTGGGCGATGTCGAGCACGCCGCGGGCGAGCCAGTCGTGCGGGGTGCGGGCCAGCTCGATCGCCGGCCGCGCCTCGAGCGCCTGGTTGGTACCGGGAATCCGAACGTAGCTTCCCTGCGAGCCGGCCGCGCGGCCCACGATCAGCGCGCTCGCCACCGCGAGGCCCTGAAGTTCGAGCCGCACCGATTGAGCCTTCAGATCCGACGGGTCCTCGACCCCGAGCGTGGCGTGGCGTGCCGGGTCGGCGGTCTTGGCCTCGACGACGTGGAGGTCCCCGAGCGCGAGCAACAGTCGACGCACGCGGGCCGCGTCGGCCGGGTATCCCGCCTCCAGGACCCGCCAGTGGCCATCGCGCCGCTCGAGCGTGACGAGCGTGCGCTCGCCGGGCCCGATCAGCTTGACGCCGCTGACCGCGTCGAGGTGGGCAGCGAGTCCGGCCAGCACCGGCGCGCCGATGGCCGGATCGCGCGGCACTGTCTGCCGCTCGCTCAGCCAGAACGCGCCGCCGACAACGGCGAGCGCGAGCAGCGCGAGCACCGCGAGCCGGCGCGCGCTCACGCGGCCAACCTGCGCCGGCTGCGGCGGCGCCGTTGCCGCAGCCACATCAAGACCAGCGTCGCGACCGACAGCAGCAGCGGCACGGCGGTGACATTGATGATCTTCAGTACCGTTCCCAGTCGGTCGATCTCCTGCTCGAGCCCGTGCCGGACGCTGCGCAGCTCCTTGCGGATCCGGAGCTTCTCCTGCTGGAAACGCTCGAGCTCACCGCGCTGCTCCGGCGTCAGCACCAGCGATGCGCGATCGGCACGGCGCGTCTGCAGGTCGGTGAGCTTGCTCTCGGTGGTGGCCAGCTCGCGCTCGAGCTCGACCTCCTTGGCCCGTAGTCGCTCGTCGGCCTGGGCCCGCAGCCGGTCGACGCGGGTGAAGGGCCGCGAAAAGCTTGCCCGGCCGCGAATGCCGATCAGGTCGGCGTTGCCGGTGAGGTTGTCGATCGCATTGAGGACGAAGTCGCCGTTGCTCGCCCACGGTTCGGCGAAGCGCTGGCCGAGCAGGTTGCCGGCTCGCACCCAGAGCATGTCGAGCAGGAAGTCGGTGTCGGCGACCACGACCAGGTTCGCGGCCTTGGCGCCGCGTGCGACATGCGGTGCCGCCGCCGTAACGCCGGGCGGCGGGCCCGCCGGATACGCGCTCGGCAGCAGTCCCGAGATCCGCGCTGCCACCACGTACCGCTCACCGGTCGGCTTGAACCCCTGCCGCAGGCTGTCCGGGGTTGCGGCGAGCGCGAACCGCTCGACCGGAATCGGCGCCGCATTCTTGCCGGAGGTGATCAGCGGCTCGAAGGTCACGCCGGGCACTGCGTGCGCCACGAGAAACCCCGGCGTCCCGAAGTTGATCGTGTCGAGCGAGGCGGTGATCACATCGCGCTTGGCGAGGTTCTCGACGCCGAAGCCGGCGAAGCCGAGATGACGGACCGGCTCCCCACCGCCGGGGTTGCCGACGAGCAGCGCGTGCTCCAGGTCGCCGAAGGCCTGGCGCGGGTCATACCCGATGCCCCACGCGGCAAGCATCGGCTCGAAAGTCGAGCTGCGGTCGCTACCGGCGTATTCGGCGGGACCGGCAGCCGCCCCGGCGTCGAGCTGTGCATCCGGATCGACGCACAGGAACAGGTGGCCGCCACCGACCACGAACTGATCGATCGCATAGCTGAGTGCGGGCGTCAGGCCCTTCGGGTGGACAACGATCAGCGCATCGAGGCCGGCGGGAAGCGCGGTGGCCGTCGCCGCGATCGGCCGGATGTCGAACAGCTCCGCGAGCTCAGCATCGATGACCCACGGCTGCCGCAGGCCTCCGCTCGCCGGATCGAAGCCGCCAGCCATCGGCAAGGAGCTCACGAGTCCCACGACCTTGCGCGTCGGTGCGGCCAGCTGGTGCACCAGCCGGACAACGTCATACTCGAGAAACTCCTCGCGCTGCGGCTGGAAGAACTCGATCACCGCGCGGCCGTCGGTCGAATTCGACCCCGCGAGCCCGAACCACAGCGAGTCCGTCCCGTTACCGATTGGTATCGGCCGCAGGCCCAGCTCGCCCGCCCGATCCTCGTCGTCCGAGTACGGCTGCGGATCGATGACATGCAGCCGAATATGCCCGCCAGATCGGGCCGTGATCTCCTCGAGCAGCTCCCGCACGCGGACTGCATAGGCGCGCAGCGGCGGCGCGGAGACCGACGCTTGCTGCGAGAAGAAGAAATACAGGTTGATCGGTTCTTTGACGGCGCTGACGAGGCGCTCTGTTCCGGGGGAGAGCGTGTACAGGCGGTTCTCGGTCAGGTCGAGGCGCGCGCCGCTCAACGTCTGGTTGATCAGGACCGTCAGGCCCACGAACAGCACGGCCAGCACAATGAAGGTGGCGGCGCCGAGGCTGCGGATCTTGGAAGGTCCCATGGGCTAGTCGGCCTTGCGAAGCTCAAGGACCAGCGTCGTTGCGTACAGCCACACACCGATCGTCATCGCGAAATACAGCAGGTCCCGCAGATCCAGCACGCCCTTCGAGATCGCCTGGAAGTGTGTCAGAAAGCTCAGCGATGCAACCGCATCGAGCAGCGCGGCCGGCGCCCAGCCGCGGAACAAGTCGAGCACCAGCGGGAAGCCGGCGAGCAGCAGCAGGAAACAGACTACGACGGTGAGTATGAAGGCGATGACCTGGCTGCGCGTCGCCGCCGACAGTGCGCTTCCAACGGCGAGAAACCCGCCGGCCATCAACAGGCTTCCGAGGTAGCCTGCGACGATCGCGCCGTTGTCCGGCGAGCCGAGGTAATTGACGGTGATCCAGATCGGGAACGTCAGCACCAGAGCGAGGCCGATGAACGTGAGCCCGGCGAGGAATTTGGCGGCGACCGCGACTCCCGGCCGCACCGGCAGCGTCAGCAGCAGCTCGACGCTGCCGCTGCGGCGCTCCTCAGCCCACAGCCGCATCGCGACCGCCGGCACGAGGAACAGATACAGCCACGGGTGGAAACTGAAGAACGGCGCGAGGTCCGCCTGGCCCCGTTCGTAGAAGCCGCCGAGGGAGAACGTCAGCGCGGCGGCGAGCAGCAGGAAGATCACGATGAACACGTACGCAAGCGGCGTCGAAAAGTAACTTGCGAGCTCGCGCCGGTAGATTGCCCGCAGTCCGTTCACGGCATTTGCTCCGCGGCGCCCGTGATACTGCGGAACACCTCATCGAGCCGGCCGGCCTCGAGCCGCAGCTCATGCAGATTCCAGTGCTCGCGGGCCGCGAGCGCGCTGATGGCGGCCAGCGGCAGCTCCCCGGGCGAGGGCAGGGCCGTGAGCCGCCCGTCACGCAGGTCGACCTCCACATCGGCAACTCCCGGCGTCGCGCGCAGCGCCGCGCCGATGTGCGACAAGTCGGCGAGCTCGGCGACCGTCAGGGTCACGGCGTTGTGATAGCGGGAGCGCGCCTGCAGAGCGGAAGGCCGCTCATCCACGAGCAGGCGCCCGCGCGCCACGATGATCGCGCGGGTGCACACCGCGTCGACCTCCTCGAGGATGTGCGTCGAGATCACAATCGTCTTGCCCGGCGCCATCTCGCTGATCAGCGTCCGCACCTCGTGTTTCTGGTTCGGATCGAGGCCATCCGTCGGCTCGTCGAGCACCAGTACCGGCGGGTCATGCACGATGGCCTGGGCGAGCCCGACCCGGCGCCTGAACCCCTTCGAGAGTGTGTCGATCGTCTGATCGAGCACCGGCCCGAGCCCAAGCCTGTCGATCGTGTCCTGAAGGCGCCGGCGACGCCGGTCGCCCTTCAGGCCGCGCACATCGGCAATGAACGCGAGGAACGACCGCGGGGTCATCTCCGGCCAGCTGGGCGCGCCTTCCGGCAGGTAACCGAGCGCCCGGCGGGCCGGGAGCGGCTCC
>DATNHZ010000137.1:0-3104 GCA_035604655.1 Steroidobacteraceae bacterium
TGGTCGAGTACCTGGCGAAGTTCATCGCCGACGGCACGCTCTCGGCCGAACTGGTCGACGTCGAGGGTGAACACAGCGTGCTGTCGGTGCTGCAGGGCGCTGCGCTCGCGGGCGGGCGCACCTACACGGCGACCTGCGGCCCGGGACTCGCGTTCATGTTCGAGCCGTACCTGCGTACGCCGGGCCTGCGGTTGCCGATCGTGATGTCGATCGTCACCCGGGACACGCTTTCGCCGCAGAGCGTCTGGGGAGGGCACCAGGACGCGATGGCGGTGCGGGAGGCCGGCTGGATCCAGATGTACTGCGAGACCGTGCAGGAGGTTCTCGATACCGTCGTCATGGCGTACCGGATCGCCGAGGATCACGATGTCATGCTGCCGGTGAACGTCTGCCACGACGGCAACTACCTTTCTTATGGCAGCACGCGGATCGAGCTGCCGCCGCAGGAAATGGTCGACGAATTCCTTCACGCGCCCGACGTGAACTGGCATGCTGCGCTCGATCCGTTGCGCCCGATGGCGATCGATCCATTGACAGGTGGCGCCGGCGGCGTCGGGCCGGGGCTGTTCGTCGCCTACCGCCAGGGACAGTGCGCGGGGATGCACAACGCCCTGCAGGCGATCACCGCGACCCACGAGGCCTGGGGCCGGCTGACCGGCCGGCAGCACGCGCCGCTGATCGAGAAGTACCGCACGGACGGCGCCGAGTTCGCGATCGTGACGCTCGGTTCCATGACGGGTGCCGGCAAGGACGCGGTCGACGCGGCGCGCGAGCGCGGCGTGCCGGTCGGCCTCGTCAAGATCAAGACCTACCGGCCCTTCCCGGTGCAAGCGCTCGCTGCGGCACTACGAGGCATCACCGCGATCGGCGTCGTCGATCGCTCCGTCGATTTCGGCTGGAACTGCGGACCCATGTACCGCGACACGCTAGGAGCGCTGTACCACATCGCCTCGCCGGCGCGAACGCAGTCCTTCATCGGCGGGCTGGCAGGCGCTGACATCACCGTCGAGGATTTCGAGCGTGTCATCGATACGACCGCAGCGCTCGCACGCGGCGGCGGCGCCTCCGCCACGGTATGGCTCAACCAGCAGGACTGACCCCAGCATGCCCGACCGCACGCACGAGACCCATTACCTGATCGCTGGCGCGAGCCACGCAGCGCTCGCAGCGCTGCATGCGATCCGCCTCGTCGACGGCGACCGACCGCTGACGGTCATCGCGAAAGACGATAGCCTGCCGTACTCGCCAACGGTGCTGCCGTACGTCGTGTCGGGCCGCTCGGATCCGGACACCGTTCTGCTGCGCGACGACAAGTACTTCGCCGACCACAACGTATGCTACCTGCGCGGTCGTCGCGTCACCTCCCTCAGCACGGCGGAGCACGCTGCAACGCTGAGCGACGGGATCCGCGTGCGCTTCGAGAAGCTGCTGCTTGCCACCGGCGCGCGCCCGGCGGTGCCGCCGATTCCGGGGCTCGCCGAATCCACATACCATGCGCTGCGAACGCTCGACGACGCGCGGCGGCTGCGGGAGCGGCTGCCGACGACGCGCCACGCGGTCGTGATCGGCGGCGGCCTGATCGGCATGCACGCGGCCGAGAACCTGTGCAAGGGCGGCGCGCAGGTCACGGTTATCGAGATGCAGCCCCACGTGCTGCCGGCGTACTTCGATGCCGACGCGGCGGCCCGGATCGAGCGCGCGTTCACGGCGGCGGGTGTGGAAATCCGGACGGGCGCGCGCGTCGCGCGCATCATTCGCGGCGCGCCGGACAGCATCCTGGAACTCACCGACGGTACTCGAGTGAACGCCGACCTACTGCTCGTCGGCACCGGGGTCGTTCCGGTCACCGACTACCTCGACGGCTCCGGAATCGCGACCGATCACGGCATCCTCGTCGACGACGTGATGCGCACGAACGATCCCTGCGTCTGGGCGGCCGGCGACGTCGCGCGGGCCCGAGATTTCTTCGGCAGTGCCCCCGTGCTGAACGGCATCCTCCCGAATGCGGTCGAGCAAGGCCGGATCGCCGGTATGGCGATGGCCGGGGATCCTGCGGTGCGGCCGTACCGCGGCGCCGTGCCGCTCAACACGTTCGGCTTCTTCGGCAACCACGCGATCGCGGTTGGCAGCAACCTCGCGCCGCCGGGCGCGGAGGTCATGCTGCACGCGGATCCTGCGGCCGACCGCTACCTGAAAATCGTGCTGCACCAGGACCGCCTGCACGGCATCTTTGGCATCAACGTGCCCTTCGACGCCGGCGTGATGTGGGAGCTGGTCGTGCGGCGCGTCGAGCTCGGACCACTGCGGGCGCGGTTCCTCGAGCAACCCCAGGAAACGGCGCGGACGCTGATGTCCCGCCTCTGGCGCTGAGGGTCGCACGATGCCTGGCTATCCGACGATCGCTTTCAAATCCGACCGCTGCAACGGGTGCGGCGCGTGCATGACTGCCTGCGCGCTTGCCAAGACCGGGTCATCGTCGGCCGTGCGCTCGCGAATCCAGATCACGCTGGGGGCGGCGCAGGGCGAGTTCGAACTCGCGATCTGCCGCCAGTGCGGCGATCCACGCTGCGTTGACAACTGTCCAGCCGGTGCGCTCAGCAAGAATGCCGCGACGGGGGTCATCGACTGGGACGAGGACAAGTGCATCGACTGCCTGCTGTGCACCGTCGGCTGTACCTACGGCGGCATCGTGCTCGACCCACAGGCACATCGCGTCGCCAAGTGCGACATGTGTGGCGGCAATCCGGCCTGCGTCGCGGCGTGCGCGCCCGGTGCCCTCAAGTACCTGACGACGGCCCGCATCTTCAACGAGGTCGGGGATCTCGAGGACCTGTTCGTTCCAGGGCTTGCCGGCTGCCAGGGCTGCAATACCGAGCTCCTGATGCGGCACTCGCTGCGGCGCATCGGCCCGGATACCGTCGTCGCGGCTCCGCCCGGCTGCGTGCCGGGAATGGGAGCGGTCGGCTACAACGGCCTCACCGGCACGAAGGTGCCGGTATTCCACCCGCTGCTGACCAATACGGCCTCGATGCTGAGCGGCATCAAGCGTCAGTACAAACGGCGCGGCCGCGAAATCACTGCGCTTGCGCTCGCCGGGGACGGCG
>DATNHZ010000138.1:0-19846 GCA_035604655.1 Steroidobacteraceae bacterium
CACTTCTCCCGCCAGGCCGCGGCCTACGGCCGCCATCGTCCGCGCTACCCGTCTGAGCTCGCCGCGCACCTCGCGGCCGTCGCTCCGGGGCGTGGCTTGGCCATCGATCTTGCGACCGGCAACGGCCAGGCCGCGCTCGACCTCGCCGCCCACTTCGAACGGGTGCTGGCGAGCGATGCGAGCGCAAGCCAGCTCGCCCACGCAGTGCCACACCCGCGCGTCCGCTATGTGCGCCATGCGGCCGAGTGCCTGCCGGTCCGCAGCGGCAGCGCTGACCTCGTCGCAGTGGCGCAGGCGGCTCACTGGTTCGATCTCGAGCGCTTTTACGCCGAGGCGCGGCGCGTGCTCAGGCCCCATGGAGTCGTTGCGCTGTGGACGTATGAGTTGCTGCGGATCGACGCGCCGATCGATGCGGTCCTCGGCGCGTTCTACCGCGATGTCGTCCGTCCCTACTGGCCCGCGGAGCGGCGCTACGTGGAGGAGGGCTACCGGACTCTGCCGTTCCCCCTCGAGGAATTCCCGGCGCCGCCTTTCGAAGCGGTCGTGGACTGGTCGCTCGATGATGTCCTCGGCTACGTCGCGACCTGGTCGGCGGTCGATCGGTACCGGACTGCGCGCGGCGAGGATCCGCTGCCGGCGCTCGCCGCCAGGCTCGCCCCGCCGTGGTCCGACGGCGCCACCCGCCAGGTGCGCTGGGCGATCCACTTGCGTATCGGCCGGATCTGACCCATAAAGTGCCCGCGGCGGCCGTCGGGGCCGCGAGGAGAACCCATGCGATCGACCCTGCGTGCCGTGTGGCTGCTGTCGGCCCTTGCCGCCAGCGCCCTGCTGTCCGGTTGCGGCTACAACGCGATCCAGACGCTCGATGAGCAGACCAAGTCCGGGTGGTCCGAAGTGCTGAACCAGTACCAGCGCAGGGCCGACCTGATCCCGAATCTCGTCAACACGGTGAAGGGCTACGCGGCCCAGGAGCAGACCGTGCTGATCGGCGTCACCGAGGCGCGTGCCAAGGCGACCCAGATCAAGGTGGACGCCGCCAACCCGGAGTCGCTGCGGCAGTTCCAGCAGACGCAGGGCGAGCTGTCGAGCGCGCTGTCGCGCCTGCTCGCGGTGACCGAGAACTACCCGCAGCTCAAGTCCGACCAGAATTTCCGCGACCTCCAGGCGCAGCTCGAGGGCACCGAGAATCGCATCACGGTCGCCCGCAACCGCTACATCCAGGCGGTGCAGAACTACAACGTGGCGGTCCGCCAGTTCCCGGTGAACCTGACGGCGATGATGTTCGGCTACAAGGTCAAGCCAAACTTCACGGTCGAAAACGAGGCCCAGATCTCGAAACCGCCGACGGTCGACTTCGGCGGCGCACCGCCGCAGCCGCCCGCACCGAAACCGGCCGGCTGATCGGCGCCGATGCGGTCTGGGCGCCTGCCGTACACCGCGGTCGGCGCGAGCCTGGTGCTCGCGCTGCTCGCCGTCGTGCCGCTGGTGCGCGCCGACGTCGCGGTGCCGCCGGTCGCCCGCGTGACCGATCTCACCGGGACGCTGACCGCCGCGCAGCAGGCGGCGCTCGATAAGACGCTCGCCGACTTCGAGTCCCGGAAAGGCAGCCAGATCGCGGTGCTGATTGTTCCCACGACCGCCCCCGAGGACATCGCGCAATTTGGCATCCGCGTGGCGGACGCCTGGAAACTCGGGCGCAAGGGTATCGACGACGGCGCGATCCTGATCGTCGCCGTCGAGGACCGGCGCATGCGCATCGAGGTCGGCCAGGGACTCGAGGGAGCCGTGACCGACCTCGCGGCCAACCGGATCCTCGAGGAGTATCTGCGTCCGCACTTCCGTGCCGGGGACTTCTATGGCGGCGTGAACGCCGCGGTCGTCCGGCTGATCGGGCTGGTCGACGGAGGGCCGTTGCCGGCCGCGAAGGCGCGCGAGTGGCAGCGGGCGCCCCGCGGCGTCGAACATCTGATCCCGATCCTGCTGGTCCTCGGTTTGATCGCGGGTCCCATCCTGCGGCGGGTCTTTGGCCGACCGCTCGGCGCGGCCGCGACGGGCGGCGTCGCCGGACTGCTGGCCTTCCTGCTGATCGGCGTCATGGGCATTGCGGTGCTGGCCGGCATTGCGGCGTTCGTCTTTGCGCTGCTCGGCGGGCTCGGAGGAGGGACCTGGGGCACCCCCGGGCGCGGTGGCTTTGGTGGAGGGCTCGGCGGATTCGGCGGTGGCGGATTCGGCGGCGGTTTCAGCGGCGGCGGCGGCGGCTTCAGCGGCGGCGGCGCATCGGGCGGCTGGTAGCGTATGAAGCGACTTGGACGGCTGCTGCGCCATCTGATCGAGACCCGCCTCGTGACGCGCCGGCGCTTCCCGCCGGCCGCGCTCGATCGCATCGAGTCGGCAGTCGGCGCGGCCGAAGCGGGCCACGCAGGGGAGCTCAGAATCGTCATTGAGACCGATCTGGACGCGTGGTCGATTCTCTCGGGCAAGACGCCGCGGCAGCGCGCGATCGAGGTGTTTGCGGGATTTCACGTGTGGGACACGGAACTCAACAACGGCGTGCTGCTCTACGTGCTGTGCGCGGACCGCGACGTGGAGATCGTCGCGGATCGCGGCTTCAACGGGCTCGTGACCCCCGAAGAGTGGCGCGGCGTGTGCCAGGCGATGGAGACGGAGTTCCGTGCCGGACGCTGGTCCGAGGGGGCACTCGCGGGCGTGGCGGCAGCTGCGAAGCTGATGGGCCGGCATTTCCCCGCCTCGGGCCAGGGTGTCAATGAACTTCCCGACCGACCGACATTGCTCTAGGGCGCTGGCGCGCGGCGCCGCGATCGCCGCCATCGCGATGCTGGTCGGCTGCTCGCTGCTGCGTCCGCCGCCGCCGCCCCCGGCAGCGCCCGGGCCGCCCCCGGTCGCCGCGCCCGCGCCGGAACCCGCCCGCGCGCAAGCCACGCACCGCTTTGAGTTCGACCCGGCGCGTGAGGATGTCGTCGGGGTCGTCCAGGCGACCACGATCGGCAAGGAAGACACGCTCCCGGACATCGCGCGGCGCTTCAACGTTGGCTACGAGGAGATGGTCCGGGCCAACCCCGGTGTCGACCCATGGCTGCCGGGCGCCGGCCGGGAGGTGATCATTCCGACGCGGTTCGTGCTGCCGGATGCGCCGCGCGAGGGAGTGGTGATCAACGTTGCGGCGATGCGCCTCTACTACTACCCGAAACATGCCAAGGGTACTCCGCAGGTCGTGATCACCCACCCGATCGGCATCGGTAAGGTCGGCTGGCAGACGCCCGAAGGGACGACGAAGATCGTCGCCCGCGTCAAAGATCCGGCCTGGGTGCCGCCGGTGTCGGTCCGCAAGGAGCACCTCGAGGACGGCGACCTGCTCCCCGCCAAGGTGCCGGCGGGGCCCGACAATCCGCTCGGCGCGTACATGTTCAGGCTCGGCTGGCCGAGTTACCTGATCCACGGCACCAACAAGCCCTACGGCGTCGGCATGCGCTCGAGCCACGGCTGCATCCGGTTATATCCGGAGGACATCGCGATCCTGTTCGAGACCGTCCCGATCGGCACGCCGGTGCACGTGGTGAACCAGCCGTACCTGCTCGGCTGGCAAGGCGAGGAGCTTTACGTCGAGGCCTATGGCGCGCTCGAGGACGACAAGCGCGACTGGCAGCATGGTCCGAAGTCGCTGCTCAAGAAGGCCGGCAAGACACCGCTGTGGAAGAGGATCCGGGCGCACGACGCGGACATCGACTGGGAGCGGGCCCGGCAGCTGTCGGAATCGCCGCGCGGCGTGCCCGTCTCGGTGATGAAGCGCAACTCCGACTCGCTCGAGGCGGCAGTCGCGGACGCCCGCAAGGTGCGCAACGATCTGCCCGAGGGCGCGACCTGGGACGGTCACACGGGCCTGCTGATCGATGAGAAACAGTTCGCCGAGATGATCGGCGAGCGCGAGCCAGGTGCGGCGACAAGCCCGGCCGCCGCCGGCCCCGCGACCGCGACGCCGCACTGAAAAAACTCCGGACCGGCACTCGGGCCGGTCCGGGTTACCGCGACGCCGGAGGTATCAGTGCGGCGCGGCTACTGGCGGGATGGCAGCTGATCAGGGGGACAGCTCCACCCGACGACCAGCCTGCCGCGGCTGCGTGACACGCCGATGACGGCCGCCTGATCGCGACCTCCGCGAATCGGCACCGCCAGCACCGCCGCACCGACTGTCACAAACCCGTCATGCGACACGACTAGGCTGCGCCGCGCCGTCCGTCGCGACAAGGATTCCGTGCGCATCCTGATGGTGTCTGACGTCAGCTTCCCGCGGGTCAACGGCGTGTCGACCTCGATCGAGACGTTTAGGCGAAGTCTCGCCGAGCTCGGTCACGAGAGCGTGCTCATCGCGCCGGACTACTGCGCATCAGCCGCGGAAGGCGACCCGAGCGTGATCCGCATCGCCGCGCGGCCGGTGCCGCGCGATCCGGAGGACCGGCTGATGAGCGCGCGGCGGATTCGGGCCTTGGCGCCAGTGCTCGCGGCCGGCGGCTTCGACGTGCTGCACGTGCATACGCCGTTCGTCGCCCACTACGCCGGCGTCGCGCTCGCGCGCCGCCTCGGGCTGCCGGTGGTCGAGACCTATCACACGTTCTTCGAGGAGTACCTGCACCACTACGTGCCGTTGTTGCCGCGCGCGGCGACGCGCTGGCTGGCGCGGCGGCTCAGCGTCAGCCAGTGCCGCGACGTCGCGGCACTCATCGTGCCCTCGGCGCAGATGCTCGCGACGCTGCGCGGCTACGGCGTCACGACGCGCGCCGAAGTACTGCCGACCGGCATCGATCCGGATCGGTTCTGCGGCGGCGACGGCAGCCGGTTCCGGCAGACCCACGGCATCGCGCCCGACCGACCGCTGCTGGTGCACATCTCGCGGGTGGCGCACGAAAAGAACATCGATTTCGTGCTCGAGGCCCTGGCGCTCGTACGCCGCGACGTCCCCGATGTGCTGCTCGCGATCGCCGGGGAAGGTCCGGCGCTCGCGCACGTCAGGCGTCGGGCCGCACATCTGGGGCTTGCGGCCCACGTGCTGTTCGTCGGCTACCTCGCACGCGACGGCGCGCTGCTCGACTGCTACCGCGCAGGCGATGCCTTCGTGTTCGCCTCGCGCACCGAGACCCAGGGGCTCGTGCTCCTCGAGGCGCTGGCACTCGGGGTTCCGGTCGTCTCCACCGCGGTGATGGGAACGGCCGACGTCCTGCGGGGCGCCGCCGGCGCGATCATCGCGCCGGATGACCTCGCAGGGTTCGCGGCGGCAATCGCCCGCGTGCTCAAGGATCCCGCGCTGCGCGCGCGGCTCGCCGCGGCCGCGCCGGGCGATGCCGCCGGCTGGACCGCCCGCGCGATGGCCGAGCGCCTGCTCACGCTGTACCGGTCGGTGACGGCCGCCAATCTCGCCGCCAGCTATAGTGGCGGGGAAGCGCACGAGGAGCTCGTCGAGCATGCCGACTGAATGGCTGCGAGTGATGCTGGAGGAAGTCGCGCGCAAGCGGGCCGAATGGGAGCGCGCCCGTGAGGAGGAGGCGCTGCGGCGCCGCGCGGACGACGCCAGGCGCACGCCACCGCGCGAGCCACGGCGTACATAACGCGCGCCGCCGCCGCCCCCGGCGGCCGGCTCGGGGTTCTGAGGCCCCTGTGCTAATGTGCCCGAAAAGACCCGGGGGATCTTCTGGTTGCGACAGGGGCTTACACGCGGCATTGAAGTGGCCGAGGAGGTTGGCGCGGGCCAAGCGATCGCCCGTGTCCCGACCGCGACAGTCGCATTTATCGGCCGGGCGCTGCGCGGCCCGGTCAGCCGTCCGGTCGCGATCTCGAGCTTTGCCGACTTCCAGTCAGTGTTCGGCGGCTTGTGGCAGCCGAGCACGCTGTCGTACGCGATTGAGCAGTTCTTCGAGAATGGCGGGCGCACCGCCCGCGTCGTCCGGGTCGTCAATGGCGGCCGCCCTGCAACGCTGACGCTGCCGGTCAGCCGGCTCGCATTCCTGACGTTCGAGGCCCAGTGCGCCGGCACTCGCGAATTCCTGCGCGCGGCCGTCGACTACGACAACCTCGGGTCCCAGGACGGGGACAAGTTCAACCTGGTGATCCAGCGCGTCCGCGCGCCGGGCTCGGAGCACGTCGAGGATCAGGAGATCTACCCACGCCTGTCGGTCGACCCTCACTCGGCACGCCACGTCGCGAAGGTGCTCGTCGATTCCTCGCTGGTTCGCCTGCGAGGTCCGGTGCCGCTCGAGCGCCCGCTGCGCACGCACCGCGGCGACGGACGGACCATCGCGGCCTACGTCAGCTCGAACCCCGACGGCGACGACGGCGGGCCGCTGACCGACTACGACATCATCGGCTCGGCGATCGACCGAACCGGGCTGTTCGCGCTGACGGACTCCGAGCCGTTCAACTTTCTGTGCATTCCGCCGCTGACCCGCGACCATGCCGTTGGCCCGAGCACGCTGCTCGTGGCCGCGCGCTTCTGCCGCGAACGCCTGGCATTGCTGTTCGTCGATCCGCCGCCCGCGTGGACGAGTCCGGCGGCCGCGCTCGAAGGCATGCGGCGCTTCGCGTTCGCCAGCGACAACGCCGTGATGTATTTCCCGTCGGTCCAGGCCTACGACCGCCTGCGCGGTCACTTCGAGACCTTTGCGCCGAGCGCCGCCGCGGCCGGGATGCTTGCGAGGCTCGACGTCTCGCGGCCGTTCTGGGCACCGGCCGAGGCCGAGGACGGACCGCTGCGCCCGGGTCTTCGGCCGGCGTGCGCAGTGCCCGACGAATGGCGCGAGCGGCTCGCGACCGTCGGCGTGAATACGCTGCTCTCGGTGCGCGCGCGGCGCACCGTCGGGGCGCGCACGCTCGCCGGCGCGCACGCGAGCGCGCCCGACTGGCGTTACCTCAGCTTCAGGCGTCTGGCGTTCTTCGTGGTCGACAGCGTCGAGCGCGGCACGCGCTGGGTGCTGTTCGAGCAACCCGGGCCGGCCCTGTGGTGGCGGCTCGAGCGGCAGGTATCGGACTTCCTCGAGACGCTCGAGCGCGACGAGGCCTTCCCCAGTCGCCACCCTGACCCGGGCTGGTTCGCGATTTGCGACGAGCGCGTCAATCCGCCGCAGCAGCTCGGCGAGGTACGCTTGCTGTTCGGGTTCGCGGCCCTGCGCGAGGGCGACTGGCACTGCTGGCTGTTGACGCACGGGACCGGTAGCAGCCGGGTCCAGCCGGTGAGCCTCAACCGCCTGCAGTCGGCCGGCGGCAAGCCGCCGCTCGATCCGGACTTCGATGTGGCGACGGTGCTGCAGCAGCACCTGCAGCGCTGAAGCGGGGCCCTGGGCGCCGCCGCGTGCCGCCATTCGGCGGCGACCCTCGCTCTAGAGCGCCTCGCCCGCGGGCGGTCCGTAACCGCCGCCGCCCGGCGTTTCGATTTCGATCTGATCTCCGGCCGCGACGCTGACGGCGTCGGTCGCGCCGAGCACCTCGGCCGTCCCGTCGACGCGCCGTACCGTGGTGCGCCCGCACTCGCCGTTACCGCCGCCGGCCAGTCCGCGCGGCGCGATGCGCCGGTGGTTGGCGAGGATCGCCGCCGCCAGCGGGCGCCGGAACTCGATGCGGCGGACGAGGCCGTCCCCGCCGCGCCAGCGGCCGCTACCGCCCGAGCCGCGGCGGTAGCGGAACTCGCGCAGCAGCACCGGCAAACGCGACTCGAGAACTTCCGGGTCGGTGAGCCGGGAGTTGGTCATGTGGGTCTGCACGCCGCTCGCGCCGGCGAAGCCCGGGCCCGCGCCCGCACCGCCGGCGATGGTCTCGTAGTACTGGCACTCGGCGTCGCCAAAGGTGAAGTTGTTCATTGTCCCCTGCGAGTCGGCGAGCACGCCGAGCGCGCCGTACAGCAGGTCGACGATGCACTGCGAGGTCTCGACGTTGCCGGCGACCACGGCCGCCGGCGGACGCGGATCGAGCAGCGAGCCCGCGGGAATCACGAGCTCGAGCGGCGCGAGGCAGCCCTCATTGAGCGGGATGTCGCTGTCGACCAGCGTGCGGAACACGTACAGCACCGCGGCCGTGCACACCGCGCGTGGCGCGTTGAAGTTGCGCTCCGACTGCGGCGAGGTGCCGGTGAAGTCGATGCGCGCGCTGCCGTGCGTGGCCTCGACGGTGATGGTGACCACCAGCCGCTCGCCGCCATCGAGCTCGCGCTCGTGGCGCTTCGGGCCCTGGCCTGCGATCGCAAGCGCGCGCAACGCCGCGCGCACTCGCGCCTCGGCGTTGGCCTGCACGTGCCCCATGTAGGCGGTCACCGCCGCACGGCCCTGCTCGCGCACCAGCCGCGCGAGCTCACCCGCCCCGCGTGCGTTCGCCGCGAGCTGGGCGGCAAGGTCGGCGAGGTTGCGCGCGATGTTACGGGCGGGCCAGCGCCCGCGACCGAGTAGCTCGCGCACCAGCGCCACCTCGAAGCGTCCGTTGCTGACGATCCGCTCACCCTCGAACAGCGCTCCCTCCTCGTCGATGCGGCGGCTGAACGGTGGCATCGAGCCGGGCGTGATGCCGCCGACATCGGCGTGATGGGCGCGCGAGGCGACCCAGAACGTTGCGACCGGCGACTCCTCGAGGTGCACGGGACTCACGACGGTAAGATCGGGCAGGTGCGTGCCGCCGGCGTAGGGCGAGTTGACGAGGAACGCATCTCCCGCGCGGATCGCGGCGCCGTGGCGGTCGCGCACCGCACGCACGCTGGCGCCCATTGACCCCAGATGGACCGGCATGTGCGGCGCGTTGGCGACCAGGCGCCCGCCGGCGTCGAACACCGCGCACGAGTAATCGAGGCGCTCGCGGATGTTGACCGAGCTCGCGGTCTGGCGGAGCACGGTGCCCATCTGTTCGGCGACGTGCATGTAAAGGCCCCCGAACACCTCGACCAGCACCGGGTCCGCGCGTGCGAGCTCGACGGGGTCTTTCTCGTCCGAGCGTTCCCGCCGCAACACCAGCGCCCCGCCCGCGACGACCTGCGCCGACCATTGCGGCTCGACGATGGTCGTCGCCGTCGCCTCGGCAATGATCGCCGGCCCCTCGATCCGGGCCGCAGCGGCAAGCTGCTCGCGGATGAAGAGCGGCACGCTTCGGTAGCGGCCGTCGAACCAGGCATCGACGTGCGCTGGAGCGGCCGCCGGGCCGCGCCCGGTCGTCGGCAGCAACGGCGGCAGCTCGGCATCGGCCCCGCCGACCAGCTCGACGCTGACTGCGGCGATCACGAGCGCCGACTCGTCGGCCGGCCGGTAGCCGAAACGGCGTGCGTGCTCGCGGCGAAACTCCTCCGCCATCGCCGCGGGGGTCGCGAATTCCACCGGCAGAGCCACGTCCGAGTCGGCGACGCGGATTTCGGCGCGACACTCGCGGCCGGTCTCGGCTGCGCCCTTGAGGGCCTCGCGGGCATCGCCGGCGAGCTCGGCGGCGAGCCGGGTGGCGGCGGCGACGCCGGCGGCGTCGAGCGCAAGGCCGAGCGTGCCGCGGCGCAGCGCCCGCGGCTCGGCCAGTCCTATTCCCACTGCCGACAGCACGCCGGCCAGCGGGTCGATGAATATCGTGTCTATGCCGAGTGCGGCGGCGACGCGGCAGGCATGCTGTCCGCCGGCCCCGCCGAAGCAGGCGAGCGTGAACTGGGACGGATCGTGGCCGGCTCCCAGGCTTACGTGCTTGATGGCATTCGCCATCGTGTCGACCGCGACGGTGAGAAAGCCCTCGGCGACTTCCTCCGCAGCGCGCGCGATCCCGGTCGCGACGGCCATCTCGTCGGCCAGCGAAGCAAAGCGCTGGCGCACGACCCCGGCATCGAGCGGCGCCTCGCCCCGCAATCCGAACACGCTCGGCAGTCGCTCAGGCCTCAGGCGCCCGAGCAGCACGTGGATGTCGGTGACCGCGAGCGGCCCGCCCCGGCCGTAAGAGGCCGGGCCCGGGACGGCGCCCGCCGAGTCGGGCCCGACGGCGCAACGGCCGTCGGCGAAGCGCAGCACGGACCCGCCGCCAGCGGCGACCGTGTGGATGTCGAGCGCTGACACCTGCAGCCGCACCCCGCCGATCGCGAGCTCGCTGCGCCGCGCGTAGCGCCCGTCGTAGAGCGACACGTCGGTCGACGTGCCGCCCATGTCGAAGCCGATCAGGCGCCGGAATCCCGCGGCGGTGCCGGTCTTGACCATGCCGACGAGCCCGCCGGCCGGCCCCGACAGCACGGCGTTCGGGCCGCGGAATGCAGCCGCGGCGGCCAGCCCACCGTGACTTTGCATCAGCTCGAGCCGCGTGCCCGAGCTGAGCGCGGCGAGCTCCGCGGCCAGCGTCGTCACGTAGTGGCCGACGAGCACCGCGAGGTAGGCGTCGGCGACGGTCGTCTGGCCCCGCGGCACGAGCCCCTCGAGCGGCGCCACTTCGTGCGACACGGCGACTGCCGCGAAGCCCGCCGCGCGCGCCAGCCGCGCAGCCTCGCGCTCGTGGGCGGGATGCTGCCAGCCGTGCAGCAGCGCGATCGCGACGCTGGTCGCACCCGCGGCGCGCGCCGCGGCGAGTGCTGCACCGAGGGCTGCGCCGTCGAGCGGCTCGAGCACCTCGCCGCTTGCGGTCACCCGCTCGCGGGCCTCGATCACGTGCGCATACAGCGGCGCGGGCAGCCGGATCTCGCGGGCGAACAGCTGCGGGCGCTCCTGCGTGCCGATGGCCAGCACATCGCCGAGGCCGCGCGTGATCACGAGCGCCGTGACCGCGCCCTGGCGCTCAAGCAGCGCATTCGTCGCGACCGTCGTGCCGACCCGGACGCAGTCGATGGGTGCCCCGTCGCGGCCGTGCGCGGCGAGCAGCGCGCGAATGCCGGTGACGGTCGCGTCCTGGTAGCGGCCGGGCGCGATCGACAGCAGCTTCGCAGCCACGATGCGCCCGGCCGGCGTGCGCCCCACGATGTCGGTGAAGGTGCCGCCGCGGTCGACCCAGAACTGCCAGCCGGCGCTCATCGGTGGCCGGGGTGATCGCGCGCTGCCTCGATCCGGCTGCGCCCGCATGCCATTCCCACTCGCGGCTCCATGCGTCTACATTAGCGCGGTTTGGGCTTGGCGCAGGACGGCTCGCGGCCGGGAGGCCAGACTCGTGGTCGATCACAACAGGCAACACCGGGCGCAGCCCGCCACCCGCGGTCAGGTGCGCAGCGAGGCGATCTGGCGCGCGGTCGCCGCGATTCCGCGCGGTTCGGTCACCACCTACGGCGGGATCGCCGCGACCGCCGGCTACCCGCGCGCCGCGCGCCTCGTCGGGCATGCACTGAAAACGGCGCCGGCCGCGCTCAGGCTTCCGTGGCACCGCGTCGTCGGTGCCGGCGGGCGCATTGCCTTTCCGCGGGGCAGCCGTCTGCACCGCGAGCAGCAGCGGCGGCTCGAGTCGGAAGGTATCACGGTGCGGCAGGGGCGCGTCGCGCTGCCGCGCGTCAAGGATCTCGATGCGCTGCTGTGGGGAAGCGACGGCTGATAAGATCCGCGCTCGGGGGCCTTAAGGCAGCACGCGATGGATCGCTACGTCGTCTTCTCGCACGGCAAGGAGAGCGGGCCGTGGGGCACGAAGATCTCGGCGCTTGCCGACATCGCGCGCGTCGAGGGCTACGAGGTCGAATCGGTCGACTACCGCGGCATCGACGATCCGCGCGAGCGGGTGACCCGCCTGCTCGCCTACTGCCGCGACTTCCGGGGCCGCCTGGTGCTGGTCGGATCCAGCATGGGCGGACACGTATCGGCGTCCGGGTCGCGGCTGCTGCGTGCCGCGGGCATGTTCCTGATGGCGCCGGCGTTCTACATGCCGGGCTACGAGGACCAGACGCCGCAGCCGGCGGCCTGCCCAATCACGATCGTGCACGGCTGGCGCGACGATGTCGTGCCGGTGGAGCACAGCGTGCGCTTCGCGCGCGAGTACGCCGCGACGCTGCACGTGCTCGACACGGACCATCGCATGCAGGACAGGGTTGCCGAGATCGGCTACTACTTCGAGTACTTCCTGGCCTCGCTCGACAAGTTCGGCGAGTGACGCCTACGGCTCGCGGGAGGCCTTCGGTGCCCGGGACCAGCCGCTGCTGCTTGCTGCCGGGACCGGTGGTCACCGGCTGCGGCGGCGCCGCGCGCTGGACGGGCGCTGGCCGCGGCCGTGCGGTCGGCACCGGGTCGCCGCGGTGAACGCGCCCGGCTGGCAGGTCTACATCGTCGAGACCGAGCGCGGCACGCTCTACACCGGCATCACGACCTCCCTCGAGCGGCGCCTCACCGAGCACGCGCGCGGGCGCGGCCGTGGCGCACGCTTCTTCAGGCTCGGCGCGCCGGCGCGCCTGCGTTACGTCGAGGCCGCAACGGACCGCGCCCAGGCGCAGACGCGCGAAGCCGAGATCAAGCGCCTCAGCCGGCGCGCGAAGCTCGCGCTGATTGCCGCGCTGCCCGCGGCGATCCCGTGATCCGGCTCCTCGGACTCGACCGCACGGGCCTGTGGCTGACGGCACGCGTGCTGGCGGCCTGGGTACGGCCCACGCCGTTGCCGCTCGATCAGGCCGAGCGACTGCGCGGCCGCGGACGCCGGGTTCTGTACGTGCTCGAACGCCGCTCCGTGACCGACCTGCTGGCGCTGACGATCGCCTGCCGTGGCATCGGGCTGCCTTCGCCGCTGCGTCGCTTCACGCTCGGCGCGGCGCGCGAGCCGCGGCCGCTGATCGCCCTCGAGCGGCGCCGGGGCTGGCTCAGGCGGCGGGCCGACCGACGCGTCCCCGAGCGGCTGATGCGCCTGCTCGATGCGGCAGTGGCCGCGGCCGACTTCGACCTGGACCTGGTCCCGGTGTCGGTGTTCTGGGGGCGGGCGCCCGGCAAGCAAGGATCCTGGTTCAGCGTGATGTTCCGCGAGGACTGGACCTTCGTGGGTCCGTTCCGCCGCTTCCTGTCGACCGTCGTCAACGGCCGCCGCACGCTGGTACGGTTCGGCGACCCGAGCGCGCTCGGCGACTTTCTCGGCGCCGGCGTCGAGCCGCGGCGCGCGGCGCGGCGGCTGACGCGCGCGATGCATACCGAGTTCCGCAACGCCCGCGCCGCGGTCGTTGGGCCGGATCTCTCGCACCGCCGCACGCTGATTGCAGAGGTTCTCAGCAAGCGGGCCGTGCGCGCGGCGGCGGCGCTCGAGGTCCGCGACCGGAACCTGAGCCGCCACGAGGCGCTGACGATCGCGCGCCGCTACGCCTACGAGATCGCCGCCGACATCTCGCCGCGCTTCGTGGCCTTCGCGGCCGCCGTGCTCAGCCGCATCTGGAACCGGCTGTACGACGGCGTCGAAGTGCTGCACGCCGAGCGGCTCGAACTCGCCGGGCAGGGTGCGCAGGTGATCTATGTGCCGTGCCACCGCAGCCACATGGACTACCTGCTGCTCTCCTACGTGATCTACACGCACGGTTTCGCCGTTCCGCACGTCGCCGCCGGCGTCAATCTCAACCTGCCGCTGATCGGCCGGCTGGTTCGCAAGGGTGGCGGGTTCTTCCTGCGCCGCAGCTTCAAGGGCAACGGGCTGTATGCAGTCGTGTTCATGACCTACCTCGGAGTCATGATGACGCGCGGGCACTCGATTGAGTACTTCATCGAGGGCGGCCGAAGCCGCACCGGACGACTGCTGTGGCCCAAGACCGGAATGCTGGCGATGACCGTGCGCAGCTATCTGTCCGAACCGGCCCGTCCGGTCGTGTTCGTGCCGGTCTACTTCGGCTACGAACGGCTGTTCGAGGCCAAGACGTACATTGGCGAGCTGTCGGGGCAGGCGAAGCAGAAGGAGACCGTGCTGGGGCTGCTGCGGGCGGTGCCGAAGCTCCGCGGGCGCTTCGGCCGCGTGTTCGTCAGTTTCGGCGAACCCATCGCGCTCGATGCGCACCTCGACGCCAGCGCACCCGGCTGGCGCGCGGACCGTGGCCCGCGCCCGGCCTGGCTCGGCGCCGCCGTCGATTCGCTCGCCTGGACCATCCAGTGCGGCGTGAACTCGGCGGCCGCGATCTCGCCGGTGGCGCTGCTCGGCCTTGCGCTCCTGTCCATGCCCCGCCAGGCGATGCCCGAGGCGGACCTCGTGCGCCAGCTCGAGCTGTACCGGCGCCTGGCGTGGCTGGCGCCGTATTCCCGCGACCTGTGGTGCACCGAGCTCGACGGCGCGGCGATCATCGAGTACGGGCGGCACCTGCGGATCATCGAGACCGTTGCGCACCCGCTCGGAGCCGTGGTGCGGATGAACGAGGAGAGCGCGATCCTGTGCGCCTACTACCGGAACAACATCCTGCACGCCTATGCGCTGCCGTCGCTGATCGCCTGCGCCTTTTTGCATAACGCGGCGATGCGCACCGAGGACGTGCAGCGGCTGGCCTGGCGCATCTACCCCTATATCGCGCAGGAGCTGTTCCTGCGCTGGCCGGAAGCGGGCGTACCGGCAGTCGTCGACGGGCTGCTCGAAGCGTTCGCCGGCCTCGGGCTGCTCGAGCGGTCGGCGGACGGAGCCATCTGGCGCCGGCCGCGGACCGGCAGTGCCGAGGCCGTGCAGCTCTCCGTGCTCGCCCAGGCGACGCTGCAGGTGATCGAGCGCTACTACCTCGCGATCGCGCTGCTCGTGCAGGCGGGCCCGGGCGCGATCACCCAGGACGCACTCGAGAACCGGTGCCACCTGATGGCGAGCCGCATGTCCCATCTGTACGAACTGCGCTCGCCGGAGTTCTTCGACAAGACGCTGTTCCGCCAATTCCTCGACCTGCTGCGCTCGCGCAACGTGATCGCACTCGCGCCGGGCGGCTGCCTGACCTACGATGAGGCGCTGCCCGCCGTGGCGAACGACGCACAACTGGTGCTCTCCGAGCAGATCCGGCACAGCATTCTTCAGGTCACTCACGCATAGGGCTCGAGCGGGCAGTCAGTCGTGCCATCCAAGCTGCAGCATGGGTGCGATGCGCGCGCCGCGGCGGGTACGTCGGGCGGGCGGCTGACCCCGGCCGTAAGGCTCATCGGTACCGCATTCGTGGCGGCGTGGCTGTGTGCGTCGGCTGCAGCCCAGGAGCCGGCGGGCGCGGCGGCTCCCGAGGGCCGCGACTTCGTGCCCGCCTACCTCAAGCCCGAGACCGCCGACTACGAGGTCTACTACGAGGAACTGCGCCGCGCCCGTTTCCTCGAGTCGGTCGCCCAGGAACTCAACCACGTGCTCGCGCTGCCGGCGACCGTGACCCTGCGGATCGCGGAATGCGGCCACAGCACGACGAGCTGGCTGCCGGAAACGCACACCGTGACGGTCTGCTATGAATTCCTCGATGCCGTGCTCGCGATCGCGAGCACCGCGGCACCGTCGCCGGCGCGGGCCGAGCAGCTGTTCTCCGGCGCCGTCACCTTCGCGCTGTTCGGCGAAGTCGGCCAGGCGCTCGTTAGTCTCTACGGGCTGCCGGTCCAGAAGAGCCCGCCGCAGGCGGGCGATGAGTTCGCGGCGATCACGCTCGCCGCGGCGGAGCAGGATGGCGACGGCAGCGCGGCCGCCGCGGTCGAGTTCTTCGACGCGGCGCTCTCGAAGCCTGGGTCCGGCTTCGAGTACCTCGAGACGCACGGCTTCGACCGCGCGCGCCTCGAATCTGTCGCCTGCATCCTGTATGGCAATGCGCCGCTGAACCATCGCCGTGCGCTCGCCCGCGGGATCCTGTCGCCGGCCCGTGCGCCGCGCTGCGCCGAAGAGATGGTCGCGGCCGCCAAGGCCTGGGACCTGTACCTCAAGGATCACACGCGGGTGCCGGCGGCGCGGCCGTAGACGGCGCACGCCAGCGCCTCAATCGATGCCCGGGCGCTCCCGCAGCCGCTTGACACCAGTGCGCTGCTTCTTGCCCGCCAGGCGCCGCTCGTGCGAGGCACGGGTCGGTTTGGTGGCGCGGCGGAGCTTTGGCCGTATGCGGGCCGCGGCGATCAGCTCGGCCAGCCGCTCGAGCGCATCGCGGCGATTGCCTTCCTGCGTGCGGTGGCGGTGTGCGGCCAGCACGAGCCAGCCGTCGCGGGTCAGCCGCCGCCCCGCCAGCGTCGCGAGCCGCGCACGTGCCCACTCATCGAGTATCACCGACTCGCCGGCATTGAACCTGAGCTGCACGGCCGTCGCGACCTTGTTGACGTTCTGACCGCCCGGGCCCGGGGAGCGCAGGTAGACGAACTCGAGTTCGGAATCGGGAACCTCGAGCCCGGCGGCAATCTCGATCACCGCGCTCAGGCCTCGAACGGGTTGCGCCCCGGGTGCGACTTGGCACTGGCCAGCGGGCCGCCGGTGACTGCCGCCGGCTCGCGACGCAGCGCCGGGAGCACTCCCTGGCCGATGATCCGGCCGTCGGCATCGAACATGCGCACGTCGAGCTGCGCCCGCGGGATCGTGATGCCGCGGGCCTTGAACAGACGCCAGATCGCGCGGTTGACGTCGGAGCGCACGTTGTTGACTCCCGCCTCGGGGTCGGCGATCCAGAACCTGAGCTCAAGGTCGAGGCCGTAGTCATGAAAGCCCATCAGCCGCGCGACCGGCGGCGTGTCCTTGAGGATGCGCGGCGAGCACATCGCGGCCTCGAGCAGCACCTGCATGGCGATTTCCGGGTCGTCGTCGTAGCTGATCCGGACCGGGAGCTTGAGCCGCACCTTCTTGTCGCTGTAACTCCAGTTGATGACCTGGTTGGTGATCAGGTTCTGGTTCGGAACCAGCGTCTCGACGCCGTCGCGGTCGCGCACCACGACGTAGCGGCCGAGCAGCTCCTGCACCCAGCCGAAGCCCTCCGTGCTGGTGCCGATCGTGCCGGTGAAACTGATCACATCGCCCGGCTTGATCGACTTGTCCATCAGCAGCACGAAGCCGCTGACGAAGTTGGCCGCAATGGCCTGCAGGCCGAAGCCGAGCCCCAGGCCGAGCGCGCCGCCGAAGATACCGAGCGCACCGAGATTAAGGCCCGAGGCCGACAGGCCGAGCAGCACGCCGAAGCCAATCAGGAAGGCATAGGCGAATTTCGCGACCGCAATGCGGGTGCTGGGCGCGAGCCCGTACAGCGTCGCCACCCGGCGCTCGAGCACCCGGCCGATCCAGGCGCTGATGATCACGAACGCGATCACCGTGAACAGCGAGCGGATCAGCGACCACAGCGTCAGTGGCGTGTCGCTCTTGCCGCCCGGCGCGATCGAGATCGAGTCCAGGAACGCGGTGACAGTCTCGTGCCAGCCGAGCAGGTACATCGCAACGAACAACCACACGACCAGCGCGGCGCGCAATTCCCACCGGCGCAGGTGCTTGTGGGGGAACAGCGACACACGCAGCAGGAACATGACGCCGCGAATCGCCGCGAGCGAACCATACAGCTGCAGGCTGAGGTCCAGCAGCCGCACGTCGAGCAGCACCAAGGATAGCGCGCCACGGATCGCGAGCAGCAGCAGCAGCGCCGTGCCGTACGGGACCGCGATCAGCAGCGCCTCGAGCAGCAGCGGCCGCCGGCTGCCGCGGCCGGCAGGCCGGTCCCCGATCCAGCCCGCGGTCGCGCGACGGGCGAGCCCCGCCGCCACGACGGCGATGACGAGCGCGGCCAGCTCCAGCAGCGTCGTCGCGGTCAGCCACTCGCGGGCGAGGCGGGGAATGAGTTCGCGCAGCGTGTCCATAGCTTCGGCCGGGCGGGGCGTCCGCCTCAGGCGTTGAGATCGGGTATCAGTTCGCTCTCGAGCCGGATGATCTGGTCCTTGAGTAGCAGTTTGCGCTTCTTGAGGCGCTTCAGGCGCAGCTCGTCGACCCTGAGGTCGAGCTGCAGCCGCGAGATCACATCGTCGAGATCGCGATGCTCGATCCGCAGTTCGCGCAGCCGCTCGAGCCGCTGGAACAGCTCGGTGTTGACCTTGTCGTCGGTGTCCGTCATGCCTCGAGCGTTCGGCGCGGTGTCGGCGCCCACCGGTGCCAGACCGGAGCGACAGCCAGCGGCAGCTTAGCCAATCGCCCCGGACGATGCCACGGCAGGTCCGGGTCGTGGCAATCGGAACCCACCGAGCCTTCGAGCCCGGCGCGCAACGCAAGGCCGAGGGCGGTCTCGATCTGGTGCGGCGCGGCGCCACCGCTGACGACCTCGAGGGCGATCCCGCCGGCGGCGCGGAACTCGCGAATCACACGCCGGCGCTGGCCGGCCGACAGCGTGTAGCGCAGCGGATGGGCGAGCACGGCGACCCCGCCGGCCGCAGTGATCGACTCGACTGTCGGGCCGAGCTCCGGCCACGCCGGGCTCACGTGGGCCGGCCGGCCGCGACCGAGCCAGCGCGTGAATGCCGCCGGCACGTCGCGGGCGGCTCCCAACTCGACCAGCGCGCGGGCGAAATGCGTGCGAGTCGGCATCTCGTGTGCGCTGACGCGCGCGAGCGCGGCACGGCCCGGCGCACGCGCCCGCTCAAGACGCGCCGCAATGTCCGCGGCGCGGGCCCGGCGCAGGTCCAGGAGTGCCGCGACGGCGACCCGGATCGCAGCGGCACCCGGATCGATGCCCAGGCCGACGACGTGCACGTCGCGTCCCTCCCAGCGGGCCGACAACTCGATGCCCGGAATGGCGCGCAGTCCGGCCGCGCGCGCAGCCGCGTCGGCTGCCTCGAGGCCGGCGACAGTGTCGTGATCGGTGAGCGCGAACAGCCCGATCCCGGAGGCGGCGAGCATGCCGACGAGCGCGGCCGGCGACAGCACGCCGTCGGAGCACGTCGAATGCAGATGCAGGTCGATGCCATCGTTCATGTGGTTCAGGCGGCGCGGATGTGCACGAGCGTGGGTCCGAGTCCTACGATCTCGACCTCGCGGCCCCTCAGAATCACGAAGCCATGGCGGCGTGAGGCCCCATCCTCGCTGTAGTCGAAGACATAGGTCCGCCGCAGGGCGAGCCGCCCGCGCTCGTCGCGCGAAGGTCGCAGCGCCTTGAACGCGACCGTGCCGTCGAGCAGCTGCACGCCGGCGTGCTCGCAGGCCTCGACGGCCGCGGCGTTCGCGTGCACGCGTGCCTCGATGCTGGCGCGCCACCACAGCGCGAGCACGCCGCCGCACAGGGTCACGAGAAGGAGCGAGGTCATGCTGGATGGAGAGGTGTCCGCGCCGCGCCTGGGCCCGGGTCGGTGGATCGTCGCGTTATATCATATGGCCGATGCACCCGAAGTCTGCGCCGCTGCCGTGGGATGCGATCGACACCGTGCTGCTCGACATGGACGGCACGCTGCTCGACCTGCGGTTCGACAACTGGTTTTGGCAGGAGCACATCCCCGCTGTCTGGGGCCGTGAGCGGGGTCTGACGGCGGCGGCGGCGCTCGCCGAACTGATGCCGCGCTTCGCGGCGGCACGCGGACGCCTCGACTGGTACTGCGTCGACTATTGGAGCCGCGAGCTCACGCTCGACATCCGTGCAATCAAGCGCGGCGTCCGGGAACAGGTGGCATGGGTCCCCGGTGCCGAGGATTTCCTGCTGCGACTGTACCGGCTCGGCAAACGCCGGCTGCTGCTGACGAATGCGCATCCGGAGACGCTCGCCATCAAGGACGAGCATATCGATCTCGTCGGGCATCTGGACGCTGCCTACTCCACTCACCCGTTTGGCGCACCGAAGGAGGACCCGGCGTTCTGGCCGAGGTTCGTCGCGAGCGAGCCGCTCGACCCGGCCCGCACGCTGATCGTCGACGACAGCCTGGCGGTTCTCGCCGCGGCGCGCGACTTCGGGATCGGCTGGCTGTGCGCCATTCGCCGGCCGGACTCCGGGCGGCCGGCGCGCGACACGGCAGGATTCCCCGGCGTCGACTCGATCGCCGACCTG
>DATNHZ010000139.1:0-5800 GCA_035604655.1 Steroidobacteraceae bacterium
CCCGCACCGGCGCCGCTCGGCCGATTCCGTCCGGCAATTGATTCACGATCCACATGGGCTCACTGTAGAGAGGCACCGCCCGCGGTTCAGCGTCCGAACGTCACGACCGGCCGATGGCGAAAGTCACTAGCTGGAGGTGACCAAAGTCACTTCTCCCGTCCCGCCCAGCGGCGCTGTGCGGCGTATCACGCGCCTCTGCACGCCGGGCACCGCCGGAACCGGGAGCGCCGGTCACCTGCGGTCCTGCTGCTCGCGGCAGCATCGAATAGCCCCGGCGCGGAGTCAACGTGTGCAGCGCGAGTGCCTTCGCGACGGGTAGTGACGGTATTTCCGCCCCGGCAACGTTAGTCGGTGCGGCGCTGCTTCGCGGTGAGCACGGCGAGCTCGGTGCGGGTGTTGGCGTGCAGCTTCTCCATGATGCGACTGACGTAATTCTTGACCGTTCCTTCGGCCAGGAACACCGCATTGGCGATTTGCCGATTGCTCATGCCCTCGGCGATCAGCCGCAGGATCTTCTCCTCTTTCTCGGTCAGCGTCTCGGTGAGCGAGTCCCGTTGCTGGTGCGACGGCGCGGTCGCTGCCCCCGCCGGGACCGCGTGCGGCCGCGGCGAATAGTCCGCTGACAGCGCCAGGCGACGGAACTGGTCCATCACCTTGCGCGCGATCTGCGGGGTAAGCCCGGACTCGCCGCGTCGCAGGGCGCGGATCGTATCGAGCAGCTCCTGCTCGGTCGCGTCCTTCAGCAGATAGCCGTGAGCGCCCGCACGCACCGCTTCGAACACGGTTTCATCATCGTTCAGTGTCGTCAGCACGAGCACCTGTGTGCCGGGAAACGTCGCGGTGATTTCGCGGGTCGCCGCCACGCCGCCCTTGCGCGGCATGTGCAGGTCCATCAGCACGACGTCAGGCCGGAGTCGTTGTGCGAGATCCACCGCCTCAATGCCGTCGGACGCCTGGCCCACGACCTCCATGTCGGGCTCCATCGAGAGTAGCGCCGTCGTTCCTCGCCGCACGAGCGCCTGGTCCTCGGCAATGACGATCCGAATCCGCGGCGCACCCGCGGTCGCATCCGGTGTCATCGGACGGCGCTCACGCGGCGCACCTCCCAGTTACCGACGATGGGGATCCCTCCAATAGCCTGTCTGCAACGGCGACCAAGTCCTTGCTCATCGCCAGCTCCGCGCCGCGACGCGGCACGCCCCAACCGCATCCATACATCGAAGAGAGCCGAGCCGGCACCGTTGCAACGTCTCAGCACACATCGGCACAACAAATCCCGCGCCCATGCATCTCAATGGCAATCATGCGATGCACAGTGCATCATTTGGAAGTGACTTTCGTCACCTGGTAATGCAGACCAATGGCCACTGCAAGCCGGATGAGGGCGGCGCTGCGGGAGCTCGATCCCGGCCACAGCCTGATGGCAGGCACCGTGTGGCTCATCATCGTGCTGGCCGCGAGCTTCTCGCTCGCCGCGTCAGTCTGGGTCGGAAGTCTCGCGCGCGACAACATCGTGCAACAGCACGTCCGCAGGCTCTCGCTCGAAACCGACCAGCTCGGCTCCGATCTCGCACAGGCGATCGCCTCGCGCCTTGGTGCCATCCGGGCGGCGGCAGCCATCGTGCGCGCGGCTAAGATGTCCGGACGCCCGAGCGGACTGCGCGAGGTGTTCGATGAGCTCGAGTCCGCGTATCCGGAGCTTGACTGGATCGCCGCGGCCGACCCTGCCGGCACCGTGGTGGCAGCCAG
Organism: Steroidobacteraceae bacterium; assembly: GCA_035604655.1. Lineage (GTDB taxonomy): Bacteria > Pseudomonadota > Gammaproteobacteria > Steroidobacterales > Steroidobacteraceae > CAIKZZ01. The sequence goes on from DATNHZ010000139.1 coordinate 1,750, forward strand.
CACCAGCTTGCCGGCCGCGACGTCCGTGGCTGACCGGCCGTGGTTCTCTCAAGGGCTCGGCGGACCGTGGACCGGCGTGATCGAGGAGACCCGGATTGCCCGCGGGGCCGCTGCTCCCTCCGCCGTACCAATCGAGCCAGGGCTTGGAGATGTGGCCGCACCGGTGCGGGACGCCAACGGCGCGGTCGTCGGCGTGGTCGCGGCGCACCTGCGCTGGCGCTGGGCTCCGAACCAGCTGCAGCGCCTGACCGGAGGACCCGCGGCACGCGACTTCGCGCAGGCGCTGGTCCTCGATCGCAGCGGGATCGTGCTCATTGGACCGGACGCGTTGCGTGGCCGGCCGTGGAACGGGATCGTGGCCGACGATGGCTCGCCACTCGGGCCCGCACCGGCACCGGGTGCGCCTGGTCCGCCGCGCTTCGAGCGGCTGCCGGACGGCGCCACCGTCCTCGTCGCCCGGTCACCGGTTAGCCTCGGACGCGACCTCGCGCCGTTGGGCTGGCAGCTGCAGCTCAGCGAGCCCCGCGCGCAGGTCTATCAGCGCGCCGACGCGCTCTCGATCCGGATACTGGCGGTGTCGATGGGCCTTGGAGCACTGACCGCGTTGCTCGGGGCCCTGGGCGCGCGGCACCTGACGAACCGCCTCCGGCACCTGGCGCGCTCGGTCGCAGCCGTCGGCCGGAATGAGACCACCCGCATCGACGTCCCCGGCGGACACGATGAGGTGGCCCAGCTGGCGGTTGCCTTTGCCCGGATCCTGGACGATCTGCAACAGGAACGTGGCGAGTTGCGGGCGCTCAGCAGCGACCTTGAGCGCCGCGTCGCGGTCAGGACTCGCGAGGTGGAGCGGCTCGCCGAGGAGTCGCGCTACGCCGCCGTCGTGCGCGAGCGCCTGAAGATCGCGCGGGATCTTCACGATACGCTGGCGCACTCGATGATGGCGATGTTGAGCGAGATCCGGCTGCTCCGCCGCCTGCAAGCGCGCGATCCGCAATCAGTGGCGGAGGAGCTGGCGCGCGCCGAACAGGTTGCCCATGAGGGCCTCAAGGAGGCGCGCATTGCAATCGCGCAGATGCGTGTCAATGCAGTGCGCGATACCGGCCTCGGCGCCGCACTGGCGAAGACCGTCGAGCGCTTCATCGATCGCACCGGATTGCCGACCGAGTTCACGGCCGACGCCGCGGCCGCCAGCTTCGGAGACGAGCGCGCCGAGACCACTTTTCGCATGGCGGAAGAAGCGCTGCGCAATGTCGAGCAGCATGCGCGGGCGACGCGGGTCGGCGTGTCGCTGCAGGTCCGGCACGGCACCCAGCTGGAACTACGCATCGAGGACAACGGTGTCGGCTTCGACCCGCACGATCCGCATCCAGGCCACTTTGGTCTCGTGGGGCTGCGCGAGCAGGCACAGCTGATCGGCGCGGATCTGCGGATCGAGAGCGCGCCCAACAGGGGCACGACGCTCACCCTGTCCCTGCGAATGGCTCCTGAGGTGCTCTAGCTCGCGGGATTCTTCGGCGCGCGATCCTGCCGTGCTGGCGAGCGCGCTTTGGGGCGCCGTGCGGGGCGCCCGGCGCGCCCACTCCCGCGGATTGTCCAGGACAGTTCAGAGCTGGACGGGCTTCGTGTTTTTGGCGTCGTTCAGGACACTCTTGAGCTCGCTGGCCGGCATCGGAATGAGTCCGCGTTCAACGAGGTAGCCGTCGGCACCCATCGCTTTTGCGCTCGTGAACTCGCCCCGGTATCTCCCGGCCGGGCCGTGGAGGTGCGAAATGCGGGCTCGGCGGCCCGCGTGGCTGGCGGCTTTGTAGAAGAAAATTGTGACAGGCGGGTTGCGGTATACGCCAATGGGAGCTGTGCCGGCTCCCCGGCGTCACACGAGTGACATCTATCTACTACAAGAGATAAATCTCTTTAGATACTGAGTAATATACAACTACGTGAGGACGGCCGCTCGCCTGCCGCGGCGTTGTCGATGCTCCGGGCCCGCCGCGCTGGGTGGTGCCGGGTGAGGCAGTGCTCGCCTCGGCCGAGCGCCGCGAACCCCAAATCGCTCCTCCTGCGTGCGCTGCAGGCCGAAGCGCCGCTTCCCCCGGCGACATGTCCGGCGGGCGGACCGCGCGTCATTGCGACGTCATGTCGCCTGCGTACACTTTATTGATGATGCCGAGCGCGTTCCAGGGGCGATGACGGCCCACCTCGTCGACGCCACGCTCTTCTTCTCGCACACGAGCGGCGGGGTCCGCCGCTACCTTCTAGCGAAGCACGCCTGGCTCAGCGCCCGCAGCCACCTGCGTCACACGCTGTTCGTTCCCGGGGCTCGTGACCGCGGGACGGCAGGCGGCCTCGTCGAGTTTCGCAGTCCTCGGCTTCGCGCCGGCTACCGCTGCCCGATCCGGCTGCCGGCGCTGCGCGGCGCCCTTGCCGAGCTCGGGCCTGACCTGCTTGAAGCGGGCGACCCGTACGTGATGGGCTGGCAGGTGGCGGAAGTCGCCCGGACGCTGCACGTCCCGGCGGTCGCGTTCTGCCACTCCGATCTCATCAACCTCGTGGCGCACCGCCTCGGGCGGCCCGGGGCACTTCTCGCAGCCGGTTATCTCAGGGCGCTCTACGAGCGCTTCGACCTCGTGCTGGCGCCGAGCACGGTGGTCGCCGAGCGGCTCCGGCTTGCAGGGATCGGGAACACGGCGGTCCAGCCACTCGGCGTCGATGCACAGGTCTTTCATCCCGCGCGCCGCGACTCGAGGCTCCGCACCCGCCTCCGGCTCGCGCCAGACACGCGGCTCCTCGTCTTCGCCGGCCGGCTCGCGCCCGAGAAGAACGTCGCGGAGCTCTACGCGATGGCCGAGTGCCTCGGCGCGCCGTACCACCTGCTGGTGATCGGCGCGCCGGAACCCAGGCGCCCGACGGCCTCGATCACGCTGCTGCCGTACTGCTCGGGTGCCGAGCAGCTTGCCGCGACGCTCGCCGCGTGCGACGCGCTCGTCCATGCCGGCCGCCAGGAGACCTTTGGCCTCGTCGCACTCGAGGCGATGGCCTGCGGCATTCCGGTCGTCGCCTATGCTGCTGGCGCGATGCCCGAATTCATCGATACCACCGTCGGCGAGCTCGCGCCCCCGACAGGGCCGGTTGCTCTCGCCGAGGCAGTCGATTGCCTGTTCCGCAGCGGTGCGCCCACCCGCGGGGCCGCTGCGCGTGCCCGGGTGCTCGCCCACCATACGTGGGATGCGACTCTGACGAGGCAGGTCCGCCACTACGCGCAGCTGCTCAACGGGGCCTCGCTGCTACGCGACGCACCGACGCTGCTGCCGGCCTGAACCGTGGACGCTGCATGACCTCGTGCTACGCGGTCTCGGTGCACGACGTTGCACCGGCCACCTGGCCTGATTGCGCGCGCCTGCTCGAGCTGCTCGCGCCACTCGAAGTCCGCACGACACTGCTCGTCGTACCCCACTACCATGGCGGCTGCCGTGCCGACGCCGATCCGGGATTCGCGACCGCGCTGCGCGAGCGCGTCGTCGACGGCGATGAGGTCGTGGTCCATGGCTACTATCACCGCGACACTGGACCCGTTCCCCGCTCGCCGCTCGATTGGGGCCGGCGGCGCCTGTACACGGCCCGCGAGGGGGAGTTCGGCGCGCTCGCGGACGATGAAGCGCTCGCCCGCCTCCGCGCGGGACGGGACATGATCGCGGCGATGGGCTTCGAGCCGCGCGGGTTCGTCGCTCCGGCGTGGCTGCTGGGGCCGGGAGCATGGCGCGCGCTGCGCGCCTCGGGGTTTCATTACACCTGTACGCGCGACGCGCTGGTCCCGCTCGCGGGTGCCCCGGCCCGACGCGTCGCGGCTCCGAGCCTCGTCTACTCGGCCCGCTCCCGGCTGCGGCGCGCCGTGTCGAAGCGCTGGAACACGCAGCGCCTGCGGTCGCTGAGCGCCGCGCCGCGCGTACGCGCGGCGCTCCACCCCGCCGATGCGCGCCACCCGGCGGTCCTCGGCCACTGGCGCGAGCTGCTCGAGCAACTGGCCGGAGCGCGTCGGCCCGCGCTCGAGTCCGAG
>DATNHZ010000140.1:0-2017 GCA_035604655.1 Steroidobacteraceae bacterium
GAGTTCGGCCCCGGGCCCGATTCCGGACAGCTTCAGAAGCTGCGGCGAGTTGATCGGTCCGCCGCATACGAGAACCTCGCGCCGCGCCCGTACCGTGCGCTCGCTCGAGCCGCGGCGGTAGCTGACGCCCATGGCGCGCCCTGCCTCGAGCAGGATTCGCGTCGCGAGCGCCCCGGTCCGCACCGTCAGGTTTCCTCGACGCATGGCCGGCCGCAGGTAGGCATTGGCGGTGCTCGAGCGCACGCCGCCGCTGACCGTCATATCCAGGCGGCCAAAGCCTTCCTGCTGGAAGCCGTTGACGTCCTTGGTGAGCGGGTAGCCCGCCTGGCGCGCGGCCTCGAGCCAGGCGGCGTGCAGCGGGTTCTTGACCGTGCCGTAGCAGGTCCCGAGAGGCCCCGCGTCGCCGCGGTATGCATCGCCGCCTTCCTCGCGGCGCTCGCTGCGCCGAAAGTACGGCAGCACCTGGCGGTAACCCCAGCCGCGTGCACCCTCGGCTTCCCACCGTTCGAAGTCGAACGCATTGCCACGGATGTAGACGAGTCCGTTGATCGACGAGGTTCCGCCGAGTACTTTGCCGCGCGGCGTGTGCATCCGGCGTCCGCCGAGATTCGGTTCGGGCTCCGAGTAGTAGTACCAGTTGTACTGCTTGCGGTTCATCGGGATCGCGAGCGCCGTCGGCATCTGGATCACGACGGAACGATCGGAGCCGCCGTACTCGAGGACCAGGACGGATTGCTGGCCGTCCTCGGTGAGCCGGTCGGCGAGCACGCAGCCGGCCGAGCCGGCGCCGACGATCACATAGTCAAAGCTGTCGGTGTTGGCAGTCATCGCTCGCTCAGTATGGCGACTCTATGTCGCGCAGCGCCACGTAGACGCTCTTCAGCTGCGTGTAGTGCTCGATGGCGGCGCGCCCGTTCTCGCGTCCGAGCCCCGAGCGCTTGAATCCCCCGAACGGCAATTCGATCGGCGTGATGTTGTAATGGTTGATCCAGCACGTGCCGGCCTCGAGCCGGGCGATCACGCGGTGCGCGCGAATGAGGTCCTTGGTGAACACGCCGGCGGCGAGGCCGAATTCGGTCGCATTGGCGCGGGCGATGACTTCCTCCTCGCTCTCAAAAGCGAGCACCGTCATGACCGGCCCGAAAATCTCTTCGCGCACGATGCACATGTCGTCGTGGCAACTGTCGAACACCGTCGGTTCCACGAAGAACCCGTTCGCCAGATCCCCATGGGTCAGGCGGTTCCCGCCAACCACGAGCCGCGCGCCTTCGCTGCGACCGCGGGCGATGTACCCGAGCACCGTCTCCATGTGCTCCCTTGAGATCAGCGCACCGACCTGTGTCGCCGGATCCAGCGGATCGCCGATCCGCATCGCCCTGACCCGGGTTACAAGCCGCTCCATGAAAGCGTCCTTGACGCTGCGGTGCACGAACACGCGCGTTCCGTTCGTGCATACCTCGCCGGCCGAGTAGAAATTCCCGAGCAGCGCGCCGGACACCGCGTTGTCGATCGCCGCATCCTCGAACACGATCAGCGGGGACTTGCCGCCGAGCTCGAGCGTCACGTACTTGAGCGTGCTGGCCGCTTCGGCCATGACGGCACGTCCGGTGTCGACCGCGCCGGTCAGCGAGACTTTGCGGATGTCCGGGTGGCGGATCAGCAGCCGGCCGGTGTCGGCGGTGCCTTGCACGACCTGGAATACGCCGGCGGGAAGTCCGGCCGCGTCGTAGATCTTGGCGAGCTCGATCGCCGTCAGCGGCGTGAGCCTCGCGGGCTTGAAGAGCATCGCATTGCCGCAGGCGAGCGCCGGCGCCGACTTCCAGCACGCGATCTGCAGCGGATAGTTCCAGGCGCCGATGCCAGCGACGACACCGAGCGGTTCGCGCCGCGTGTAGCCGAAGGCCGCGGGCCCCAGGTCGATGTGCTCCCCGCTGATACTGGCGGCGATCCCTGCATAGTAGTCGAGGCAGTCGGCGCCCGAGACGACGTCAACCACGCGCGTCTCCTGGATCGGCTT
>DATNHZ010000141.1:0-2243 GCA_035604655.1 Steroidobacteraceae bacterium
TGTCCGGCCCGCCAGCACACGGTCCAACCCGGGTCGGAAGTCGCGAGCGCCGTGCCGCGACACGCGGTTCATGAGCGAGAGAGTCCCGCCCTGCACTGCGCTCGTGACCGGGGCGTCACGCGGTATCGGTCGGGCGATCGCGCGTGCGCTCGCGCTGCGCGGCGTACGGGTCGCCCTGCACTATCACCTCAACCGCAAGGCGGCCGACGAGGCGCGCGGGGAACTCGCCGGCGACGGCCACGCGCTGTTCGCGGCCGATCTCGCGAGTCCGGCGCAGGCGGCGGATTTGTGGCGCGAGGCGTCGGCGACGTTCGGACGCATCGACATCTTGGTCAACAACGCCGGCGTCTACCTCGCGCATCCGCCACTCGCCGCCGGCTACGAAGGATGGCAGGTGGCGTGGCGGCGGACTCTTGCAACCAACCTCGAGGGTCCGGCGAACCTGTCGGTACTCGCTGCCCAGTCAATGGCTGCGAGCGACGGGCGACGCGACCCGGCGTGGGGCCGCGGCCGGATCGTCAACCTGTCTTCGCGAGGCGCGTTCCGCGGCGAACCCGATGCGCCGGCGTATGCCGCGAGCAAAGCCGGCCTCAACGCGCTCAGCCAGTCGCTCGCCAAGGCATTGGCGCCGCGAGCCGTCTACGTCTACTGCCTCGCACCCGGCTGGGTCGAGACCGACATGGCGGCGGGTGACTTGGCGGGGCCGCGCGGCCCGGAAATCCTTGCGCAGCACCCACTCGATCGCATCGCGACCGCCAGTGAGGTCGCGGGGGTGGCCGTGTATTGCGCGCTCGATGCCCCGGCCGCGATGACCGGCAGCATCATTGACGTGAACGGCGCGAGCTACTTGCGGACGTGAGGTTCGGCTGGGCAGGAGCCAGGACGGAAGGGGCGGCCGGAGCGGAGGGCGACTCGGCGGCCATCCGACCTGCTGAGCGGTGGCGGCAGGCCCGAAGTCAACGCTCAGCCCGGAACGGTTCAGCCGATCTCGTCCGCTAGTCCGTGCTTGCGTCGAGCGATGTAGTCCTGGAGGGCCTCGTCGATCGAGGCCTCGAGCGGCGGGGCCTCGTATGACTCGAGCAGTGCCTTCCAGCGCTGGTTGGCGCGCACGAGCTGATCCCGCGACCCCTCGGCGCTCCACTGCTCGAAGGAGTTGTTGTCAGCAAGCTCGAAATCGTGGAACGCGTGCTCGTAGTTCGCCAGCGTGTGCGCGGAGCCGAGGTAGTGCTTGCCGGGCCCGATCTCGCGGAATGCCTCGAGAGCGAAGCCGTTGGCGTCGAGACTGATGCCCCTGGCGAGAGTGTGAAACCCGCCGAGCTGGTCGACGTCCATGACGAATTTCTCGTAGGACATGGCAAGGCCAGCCTCGAGCCAGCCCGCCGCGTGCAGCATGAAATTGGCTCCCGCCAGGAACGCCGGCCACATCGAGTTCGCGCTCTCGAATGCAGCTTGGGCATCGGCGACCTTTGAGGCACACAGGTTCCCGCCGCAGCGCAGCGGGACGCCGAGCCGGCGAGCCAGCTGGCCGATCGCGAAGTAGGCGAGCGCGGGTTCCGGCGTGCCGAACGTCGGCGCACCACTGCGGAGCGACATCGACGAGAGGAAATTCCCGAGGATGGCCGGCGAACCGGGCCGCTCGAGCTGCGCGAGTGCGACGCAAAACGTCGCCTCCGCAAAGCACTGCGCCAGCGCTCCGGCGGTTGTCACCGGCCCCATCGCGCCGCCGAGAATGAAGGGCACGCACACCGGCGCCTGATTGGCCGCCGCGTAGGTGCGGATCACGCGGCTCGCTTCGCCGTCGAGCACGAGCGGGGAGTTGACGTTGACGTTCCCCAGGATCACGCAGTTGTTCGCGACGAACTCCGAACCGAACAGCACCCGGCACATCTCGATCGAATCTGCGGCGCGGGCGGCGGTCGTGACGGACCCCATGAACGGCTTGTCCGAGTAGCGCATGTGCGCGTAGACCATGTCGAAGTGCCGCTTGTTGACCGGGATATCGACCGGCTCGCAGACGGTTCCGCCGGAGTGGTGCAGCCACGGCGAGACGTACGCAAGCTTGACGAAATTGTGGAAGTCCTCGAGCGTCCCGTAGCGGCGCCCGCGGTCGATGTCGGACACGAACGGCGGGCCATAGGCCGGCGCAAACACCGTGTGGTTGCCGCCGATCTGAACGCTGCGCGCCGGATTGCGCGCATGCTGCGTGAATTCCCGCGGCGCCGAGCGGCGCACGATCTCGCGGG
>DATNHZ010000142.1:0-2947 GCA_035604655.1 Steroidobacteraceae bacterium
CCCGCCGCTGCCGCCGCCGATGGCGATGTAATCGTAGTGAATGGGCATCAGTGCGCGACCAGTTGTGCCGGTAGGCTCATCATAGCCGCCGGCCGGCGGCCGCGCGCCCTCTGGTACGATTCGGTCGTTTGCTGCTGCCAGGATCGCCGATGGGAAACCCGCTGCTCGCCACCGGGAGTCTGCCCGATTACGCCGCCATTCGCGCCGAACACGCCGAGCCCGCCGTCCGCATGCAGCTCGCGGCCAACCGCGCGCGCTTGAGTGAGCTGCTCGCGCAGCCGGAGCCGACCTTCGCGACGCTGGTTGAGCCGTTCGAGGAGCTGCAGCATCGGCTCAATCGCGTGTTCGCGCCGGTGAGCCACCTGAACGCGGTGGCGAACTCCGATGAGCTCAGGGTCGCCTACAACGCCTGCCTGCCGCTGCTGGCCGAGTACCAGACGGAGGTGGGACAGAACGAGCGCCTGGCGCATGCGTACGAGACGATACGCGAGCGCGAGGGTGCGCGGCTGACGGCCGCTCAGCGCAAGGTTCTGGAATATGCGCTGCGCGAGTTCCGGCTCGCCGGCGTCAGGCTTCCCGCCGCCGAACAGGCGCGCTTCAAGGCGCTGATGCAGGAGCTCGCCCAGCTGCAATCGAAGTTCGAGGAACAGGTGCTCGATGCGACGCGGGCCTGGTCGCGCCCGGTCGAAGACGTGACGCTGCTGGCCGGCCTGCCGGCGCACGTCATCGAGCGCGCGGCGGGCGCCGCGCGCGACGGCGGCGGCGATCGCTGGCTGCTGACGCTGGACCAGCCAACCTACTTGGCCGTGATCACGCATGCGGACTCCGAGCAGCTGCGGCGCGAATTTTATGAGGCATGGGTCACGCGGGCCTCCGACCGCGGCCCGGTCGCGGGCCAGTTCGACAACGGACCGGTGATCGCGGCCGTCCTCAGGTTGCGGCACGAGGCCGCGCGGCTCCTCGGCTTTGCGAACTTTGCGGCGCTGTCGCTCGCGACCAAGATGGCCGGCACCGCACCGGAGGTAGTGCGGTTCCTCGAGGATCTCGCGAAGCACTATGTGCCGGCCGCGCGCCGCGAGTTCGTCGAGCTTGAGCGCTTCGCCGGCCGTGCGCTCTGTGCCTGGGACGTGGCTTATTACGCGGAGAAGCTGCAGCAGCAGCGACACGCGGTGTCGGAGGAAGCGCTGCGCCCCTGGTTTCCGCTGCCGCGGGTGCTGGCGGGTCTGTTCGAGATCGCGACGCGTCTGTACGGCATCCGCATCGGCGAGCGCAACGGCATCGCGCTGTGGCACCCCGATGCGCGCTACTTCGAGATCCACGACGCCCGGGGCGAGCTGGTCGGCGGCTTCTACACCGATCTGTATGCCCGCGATCGCAAGCGGACGGGCGCCTGGATGGGTGAAGTCACGGGCCGCAAACGGCTCGCGGGCGGCAGCGAACGCCCGGTCGCGAACCTGGTGTGCAATTTCGCACCGCCCTCCCCCGGTCACCCGGCGCTGCTCACGCACGCGGACGTATTGACGCTGTTCCACGAGTTCGGGCATGCGCTGCACCACCTGCTGACGCGCATCGACTATCCGAGCCTTGCGGGCATCAACGGCGTACCGTGGGACGCGGTCGAGCTGCCGAGCCAGCTGATGGAGCACTGGGCGTGGCGCCCGGAAGCCGTGCCGCTGGTATCGGCGCACGTGACGAGCGGCGCGCCGCTCCCGGAGGCGGTGCTCAAGCGGCTGCTCGCGACGCGCACCTTCCATGCCGGGCTCGCGACCGCCCGCCAACTCGAGTACGCGCTGTTCGACCTGCGGCTGCACTCGGGCGAGCAACCGGCGACTCTCGTCGACCTCGAGCGGGTCCTCGCCGAGGTCCGCAGCGACGTAGGGGTGGTGCCCGCGCCCGAATTCAACCGGTTCGCACAAAGCTTTCTGCACGTGTTCTCGGGCGCCTACGCAGCGGGTTACTACAGCTACAAGTGGGCCGAGGTGCTGGCCGCCGATGCATTCGCGGCGTTTGCAGAGTCCGGGATCTTCGATGCCGCGACGGCGCGGCGCTTCCTCGACGAGCTGTTGTCGCAGGGCGGGCGCTGCGACCAGATGGAGGCCTTCATTGCCTTCCGCGGACGCCGGCCAGACGTGCAGCCGCTGCTGCGGCAGGACGGGATCGCGGCATGACGTTGCGCACGCTCAGCCTCGCCACCTGGAACGTCAACTCGCTCAAGGTGCGCCTGCCGCACCTCGAGCAATGGCTCAGCACGGCTGGCGTCGATGCGCTCGGCCTTCAGGAAACCAAGGTCACCGACGGCGACTTCCCCGGCGCGGAGATCGAGCGGCTGGGGCTCACCGGGGCCTGGCACGGCCAGCGTACCTACAACGGCGTCGCGCTCCTTGCGCGCGCCGGGGTGTTCGACATCGTCCGCGGCATACCGGGTTTCGCCGATGAGCAGGCGCGCGTGATCGCCGGTACGATCCAGGGCGTCCGCGTCGTCGACGTGTACGTTCCGAACGGCCAGAGCGTCGGCTCGGACAAGTACCTGTACAAGCTGCGGTGGCTCGAGGGCCTGAGGGCTTATCTTGTGGACGCCATCGCCGGGCACGAGTACCTGGCGGTGATCGGCGATTACAACATTGCCCCGGAGGACCGTGACGTGCACGACCCGAAGGCCTGGGAGGGCCAGGTGCACGTGAGCGAAGAGGAACGTGCGGCGCTTGGACGGCTCCGGGATCTCGGCCTGGTGGATGTGTTCCGGCGCTTTCCGCAGGCGGAGCGGACCTTCAGCTGGTGGGACTACCGCGCTGCGGCATTTCGCCGCAATGCCGGCCTTCGGATCGACCTGATCCTGGCGAGCCCACGCCTCGCGGAGCGCTGTACGGCCTGCCGGGTGGACCGGGATACCCGCCGCTGGGAACGACCTTCCGACCACGCCCCGGTAGTCGCAACGTTTGACTTATCG
>DATNHZ010000143.1:0-11315 GCA_035604655.1 Steroidobacteraceae bacterium
ACGAAGAACCGCGGGTCCGGGCGCGAGCGCGCGCCGCTGACGCTGCCGACAGGAATCGCGCCCGCCGAGACTGCCAGCGCCTCGAACTCCTGCAGCTCGGCCGCAGCGACCGGTGCGCCAAGACCGATGCGGACCAGCAGCGCGCGTTCGCCGCTTCGCGGGCGGTCAAACAACGCATCGCTCCAGGACCGCGAGGCGCAGCCCGATCATTCGACCGCCGGCTCCTCGCCGACCTCTCCGCCCTCGCCGCTCGGCAAGCGCACGTTGCGTGCCGGCACGACCGTCGAGATCGCGTGCTTGTAGACCATCTGGCTGACGCTGTTCTTGAGGAGGACGACGAACTGATCGAACGAGTCGATATGGCCTTGCAGCTTGATGCCGTTGACCAGGTAGATCGACACCGGCACGCGCTCCTTGCGCAGTGCGTTCAGGAAGGGGTCCTGCAGGGACTGGCCTTTGGCCATTGTCGTATCTCCTTGTTCTTAATCGACTAATTCGTACCCGCTGCCGTCGCCATGCCGTGGCCGTCGACGTTAAGTCAGCGCGGGGCATCCGAAGTATGGGGTCGGATGCCAAAAATACTATCACAGGGTGTCTGACGCTTTGCGGTGCCGCAAATTCCATTCCTCGAGCTCCGCCGCGAGATCATCGATCAGCCGCGGGCTGCGCGCCTTGAACCACGCTGCGGCGCGCTCGGCCCTGAGCCAGGTGTACTGCCGCTTCGCCAGCTGGCGCGTTGCCCGAACGGCGACGAGCCGGGCAGTGGCGAGGTCGCACTCGCCCGCGAGGTGCGCCCACAGCTGGCGGTAGCCCACCGCGCGGATCGCCGGCAGCGCCGGGCTCAAATCGCCGCGCGCGCCAAGCGCCGCGACCTCGGCCATCAATCCGTCGGCGAGCATCGCATCGAACCGCCGCTCGAGCTCGGCATTGAGATCGGCCCGCTCGGCGGGGGCGACCACGAGTTTCAGGTACTCCTCGCCCCCGCCACCGCGCAGATCCTCGCGCTGCAGCGTGCTCAGCGGCTGGCCGGTGAGCGCCTGCACCTCGAGTGCCCGCTGGATCCGCTGCGCATCCATCGGCCGGATCCGCCGTGCCGCCTCGGGATCGACCATCGCGAGCTCGGCGTGCAGCGCCGGCCAGCCCTCGGCTGCGGCCCGCGCATCGAGTCGCGCGCGCACTCCCGGGTCTGCTGCGGGCAGTTTCGCGAGCCCCGCCTGCAGGGCGCGGAAGTAGAGCATCGTCCCGCCGACCAGCAGCGGCACCTTGCCGCGCCCGCGGATGGCGCTCATCGCGAGGCGCGCATCGCGCACGAATTCGCCGGCCGAGTAGCGCTCGGCGGGATCGCGGACGTCGATCAGATGGTGGGGCACGCGGGCGCGGACCGCGGCCGAGGGCTTCGCCGTGCCGATGTCGAGCCCTCGGTACACCATCGCGGAGTCGACGCTGATGATCTCGACCGGCAGGCGGTCGGCGAGCGCGACCGCGGCGTCGGTCTTCCCGGCACCGGTCGGGCCCATCAGCAGGATCGCCGCGGGCATCATTCAGCGGCCGCGCAGGAACAGGCGGTCGAGTTCCTCGAGGGTCAATCGCACCCAGGTCGGTCGGCCGTGGTTGCACTGATCGGCGCGATCGGTGCGCTCCATGTCGCGCAACAGGGCGTTCATCTCGGCGAGCGTCAGGCGCCGATGCGCGCGGACGGCCGCGTGGCACGCGACGGTGGCGAGCAGCCGTTCCTCGGCATCGGCAACCCGTGCGGTCGTGCCACGCTCGGCGAGCTCGATCAGCGCATCGCGCACAAGGCCGCCGAGATCGCGGCTGCCGAACGCAACCGGCATCTCACGCACCGCGAGCTGGCGGGCGCCTACGCGATCGACAAGGATGCCAAGCTCGGCGAGTGCCGGCGCCTGCTCGGCCGCGAGCTCGGCCTCGGCCTCGGTGAACTCGAGCAGCTGCGGCACCAGCAGCGCCTGGCGCGGCACGCCGCCGCGGGCGCGAGCATCCTTCAACTGTTCGTAGAGCACCCGCTCGTGGGCCGCATGCATGTCGATGAGCGCCAGCCCGTCGGCGGTCTCGGTCAGGATATAGATCCCGTGCAGCTGGCCGAGCGCGAATCCGAGCGGCGGGATGCGCTCGCCGGCGCCGGGCTCTCGTCCAAGGTCGGTTGTCGGCGGTGCTGCCGCAGCGAGCGCCGACCAGTCGATGCGTCCCGGTATCGACGGGTGCAGGGCCAGGGCCGCCTGCGGCAGAATCCCGGCCTCGCGCGCCGCGCCGACGGTGACCCGTGCGCTCACCGGCACGGGACCTGCGAGCCCCGCTGCCGGGCGGGTCGTCGCGAGCGCGCTTTCGACGGTACGCATCACAAAGTCGTGAACGGTCCGGCCATCGCGGAAACGCAGCTCAAGCTTCTGCGGATGCGCGTTCACGTCGACCCGCGCGGGATCGAGCGCGAGGTACAGTACGTACGCCGGGTGCCGGCCGTGAAACAGCACATCCCGGTAACCCAGGCGCACGGCGTTGGCGAGGAAGCGATCGCGCACGGCTCGCCCGTTGACGATCAGGTGCTGCTCGTCGGGCTGCGCCCGCGAATAGGTCGGCAGTGCCAGCCAGCCGGACAGCTCAAGACCGAGCGCGACGTGCTCGACGTGGATCGCCCCTTCCAGAAACTCGTCGCCCAGCAGCACCCCGAGCCGTTTCTCCGCCCCGCCGCGCCCGACTGCCGCCTCGAGCGCAAAACTGCGCCGCCCGTTGTGAGTCACGACGAAGCTCACCTGCGGGCGGCTGAGCGCGAGGCGTATCAGCATGCGTTCGATGTGCTGGAACTCGGTCGCGGCGCTGCGCACGAACTTGCGGCGCGCGGGCACGTTGAAGAAGAGGTCGCGCACCTCGATCGACGTCCCCGGCGGCTGCGGCGCCGGACGCGGCTCGGAAGCGACACCGCCGGCGACGTCGATCCGCGTGCCGTAGGTGGCTGGCGGGCGCCGCGAGGTGAGACTCAGGCGCGCGACCGAGGCGATGCTGGGCAGCGCTTCGCCCCGAAAGCCGAGGCTTGCGATGTGCTCGAGATCCTCGAGGCTCGCGATCTTGCTGGTCGCATGCCGTTCGATCGCGAGACCGAGCTCGGCGGCATCGATCCCGGCACCGTCGTCGCGCACCGCGATCAGCGCAACGCCTCCCTGCTCGATGTCGACCTCGATCCGCCGGGCGCCCGCATCGATCGCGTTCTCAACCAGCTCCTTGACGACCGACGCCGGCCGCTCGACGACCTCGCCGGCAGCGATCTGGTTGACTAAGTGCGAGGGAAGGACGCGGATCGACATGCGCAACCGCGCCGGGAGTGGCCCGGCGCGGTGCGTGAGTCTAGCAGTCGCTCAGCGCCGAAGCGCGCTCGTGGGCGCGGCGCCGCCGGCGCCGCTGTCGACGGATGCCGCGAGCATCGCGAGCCGCGTGCCTGGTGGCGGGTTCTCGCGGAAATAATTGCGGATGCCGGTCAGGATGGCCTCCGCGAGGCGCGCCTGGTGACGAGGGTCCCTGAGGCGCCGCTCTTCGCCCGGGTTGGTGATGTAGGCGCTCTCGATCAGCAGCGAGGGGATGTCGGGCGACTTCAGCACGACGAACCCGGCCTGCTGCACGCGGGCTTTTCGGACCTCGCCGACTTCGTTCAGCTCATCGAGCACCTTCTCTGCCGCCACCATGCTGGCGCTCATCGCCGCCGACTGCGACAGATCGAGCAACACGGAGGCGAGCACGTCGTCCTTGTCATCGAGCGACACCCCGCCGATGAGGTCGGCCGAATTCTCCCTGTCGGCCAGCCACTTGGCGGCCTCGCTCGAGGCCCCCCGCTGCGAGAGCACGTACACGGAGGATCCCGCGACACTGCGGTCGGCGACCGCATCGGCATGCACCGACACGAACAGATCCGCCTGCGCCACGCGCGCCCGCCGAATGCGCTCGCGCAGCGGCACGAAGTAATCGCCACCGCGCGTCATGACCGCGCGCATGCCAGGCTCGGCATTGATCCGCGCGGCGAGCACGCGGGCGACTGCGAGCGTCACGTCCTTCTCCCGGGTCCCGTCGCGCCCCGTGGCGCCGGGGTCTTCGCCGCCGTGGCCGGCATCGACCGCAATCACGAGGTCGCGCGCCGCGAGCGACAGCTTTCGCTCGGGCGGCGCCGTCGCCGGCTGTGGAGGCGCCGGAACCGCGGCCGAGAGATTCGCGTCGAGCGGGGCCAGCTCGACGACTAGCCGGCGGGGCTCGCCGCTCGCGGCCTCGCCGCCGACCCAGTGCGCGCGCACCTTGCGGTCGACCTCAAACACAATTCGCAACACCCCCGCCTCGCGCGGCGCGAGCCGGATCTTCCTGACGAGTCCCTGCGCAGGGGGGAGCTTCAGCCGCCGGTCGAAAGCCACCGGCTTGAGGTCGATGACGACCCGGTCGGGGCGGGCGAGCGTGAAGAGCGCTGCGCTCGCCGAACCGCCGAGATCCAGGGTGAGCCGCGTCCCCTCGTTCGTGCCGACGACCTCGAGCGCCTTGAGCGCCACGCTGGCAGCCCCGGCTGAGGGCGCCATGGCGGCAAGACCGAGAGCGCACGCGATCGGCGCAAGCCAGGCGCCCAGGGTGCGCAGTCGGTCTCGAATGGGGCATCGCATGCGGCGACTCTAGCCCCGCACATCAAAAAACTCAAATTAGATTATGGACCTACAGGTTCATCCTAAAGCTTTCTCTGTCGTGAGCCTCGCAACCACCTCCCGGCCCATCGCCGAACCGGCGGTCATCAGCAGCTGACGCCCCGCCGGCGCATAGCTAAGCGTCAGGGCCAGATCCGCGCGAGAGGCGACTGCCGGTGCGCGTTCCGGCCACTCGACCAGGATCCACTGACCGGGACCCACCAGCTCCCGAAAGCCGAGCTCCTCGAGTTCCTGCGCGACCGACAGGCGATAGAAGTCGCAGTGGTGGACCGAACGTGCGCCGGCCCGATAGGACTCGACGAGCGGGTAGGAGGGGCTCCGGACAGGCCCCTGCACTCCGAGCGACTCGAGGAAGCCGCGCGCGAACGTCGTCTTCCCGGCGCCGAGCTCGCCCGCGAGGGTTACGAGGGCCGCGTCCGCGCCGGCCGAATCGAGTGCCCGGGCGAGCGCCGCACCGGCGGCGCGCGTTGCCGACTCATCGCCGAGCGTGACGCTCAGCCTTCCGGATTGACGCATGCGGGCAGCTGCGCGATCAGGTCCGTGGCGAGCAGACCGCGCTCGCCGGCACGTGCCGCGAGGTCCCCCGCGCTCGCATGCACGAGGACGGCGACCGCCGCCGGCAGGGCGAGCGCCGCACCGCGATCGGGCTGCTGGGCCGCGATTGCGGCGATGACCCCGGTCAGCACATCGCCCATGCCGGCTGCCGCCATGCCCGGGTTGCCCCGCTCGCAGACGTAGGCGGGCGCGTCCGCCTCGGCAATCAATGTCCCCGCCCCCTTCAGCACCGCGACCCCGCCGTAGCGGGCGGCGAGCGCGCGGACTGCAGCCAGCCGGTCGCGCTGGACCGCGTCGGCATCCGTCCCGAGCAGCCGCCCGGCCTCGCCCGGGTGCGGCGTCAGGCACCAGCCGCCACGCGCGATGGGCGCGCGCGCAAGCGCATTGAGGGCGTCGGCATCCACGACGAGCGGCTTGTGCGTCGCAAATGCGGCCTCGATGAGATCGTGAGCCCAGGTCGTTTGTCCGAGGCCCGGACCAATCGCCACGACGTCGGCCGCTGCGATCAGCGCCCCGAGGGCTTTCGGTTCCTCGACGCCCATGCAAATCAGTTCCGGGCGACTGGCGGCAATCGCCGCGGCATGCCCGGGCCAGGTGGCGAGGGTGACGAGTCCTGCCCCGACGCGCAGCGCAGCCTCGCCCGCGAGCCGCGCGGCCCCGGCCATCCCCGACCCGCCGGCGATCACCAGCACCCGCCCGAAAGTTCCCTTGTGCGCCGTGCGCGCCCGTTGCGGCAGTGCGCGCCGCAGATCGGCGTCCGTGATTCGCCGCAAGACTCCGCGGGAGGCACTGAACGCGATCGCCGGCACGTCGAGGTCATCGCACGCGACCCTGCCGACGTACTCGGGGCCGAGCCCCAGAAAGAAGCCGGGCTTGAGGCCGACGAAAGTGACCGTCAGCGTCGCCCGCACGGACGCGCCGTGCGGAAGACCCGTCTCCGTGTCGAGGCCCGAAGGTGTGTCGAGCGCGAGGATCGGTCGGCCGGCGCCATTCGCGCTCGCGATCACTGCTGCGAGCGGCGCCTCGACGCTGCGCGTCAGGCCGGTGCCGAGGAGCGCGTCGACCACGAGGTCGGCCTGCGCGAGGAGCGCCGCGTTCCACGGCTCAGTCCGGCCGCCCGCCCCGGTCCAGTCCTTGGCCGCGCGGGCGGCGTCGCCGCCGGTGGGAGGCCCGGCGGGTGCGGTCACCGTGACGCTGAGGCCGGCCGCCTGCGCGTAACGCGCGAGCACATAGCCATCGCCGCCGTTGTTGCCGCACCCGCATAGCACGACGATCCGCCGTGCCAGCGGCCACTGGGCACGGAGCACCCCGAGGGCCGCTTCGCCCGCGCGCGTCATCAGCGTGTAGCCGGGGATGCCGAGCACGTCGATCGCGTACCGGTCGGCCGCCCGGATGGCCGTCGTCGAATGAATCAAAATGGGTAGCGGCTGCATCGGCCGATTATCGCGTAGCTCGTGGTCCTATACTCGACTGACTCCGATGAACGATCCGTCTCACCCGGGATTTGCGGCGGAACTCAAGGGTATGGCCCTGGCGCTCGGCTTCGACGAGGTCGGGATCGCCGGCATCGACCTCGCCGACGACGAGGCCCGGCTGCTCGAATGGCTGGCCCAGGGCTTGCACGGCGAGCTTCACTACATGGAGCGCTTCGGCGCCCGACGGGCGCGCCCGGCGGCCATCAAGGCTGGGACGGTCCGGGTGATATCGGTGCGCCTCGACTACTGGCCGGGAACCGCGCGGCCGGCGAACGAGGTGCTCGCTGACCCCTCGCTCGGCTATGTCTCGCGTTACGCGCTCGGCCGGGATTACCACCGACTCATGCGCGGCCGGCTGCAGCAGCTCGCCGATCAGCTCGGCCGGCGCATCGGCTCGTTTGGCTACCGGGTGTTCGTCGATACCGGCCCCGTGCTCGAGAAGCCGCTCGCGCGCAATGCCGGGCTCGGCTGGATCGGCAAGCACACGAACCTCATCAGCCGCCGCGCCGGGTCGTATTTCTTCCTGGGCGAGCTCTACACTGACCTCGAACTGCCAATCGACCCGCCAGCCAGCGACCACTGCGGCAGCTGCGCCGCGTGCCTACCGGCCTGCCCGACGGGCGCCATCGTTGCGCCCTACCGCCTGGATGCGCGCCGCTGCATCTCGTACCTGACGATCGAGCTCAAGGGGACGATTCCCGAGGATCTGCGCGCGCCAATCGGAAACCGGATCTACGGCTGCGACGACTGCCAGCTGGTGTGCCCGTGGAACAAGTTCGCGAGGGTCACTTCGGTGCCCGGCTTCGAGCCCCGCCGGGATCTCGACGCGCCGCGGCTCACGGTTCTGCTCGCCTGGTCGGCGAGTGAATTCGACGCGCATCTTCAGGGCAGCCCGATCCGCCGGATCGGTCACGAGCGGTGGCTGCGCAATGTCGCGGTGGCACTTGGAAATGCGCCGGCGGAGCCGGGAGTACAGCAGGCGCTCGAGGCCCGTGCCGACGACCCATCGGCGCTGGTGCGCGAGCACGTCGGCTGGGCGCTCGCCGAGCAGCGGCGGAGGGCGGCTGCCAGCTGACGGCCGCACTCCTCCGGCACCGCCGCTCGCACGGTTCGCGCCCGTGCTCGCCGGCGGACTCAACCGCGAAACGCGTTGAAGTAGTGGCGGCCGCGCCGCGGCCGGCTGATCTCGGCCGCCAGCTGCGCGAAGTGCGCGTCGTTGCCGATGAAGTCGACCTCGCCCGCGTTGACGATCAGCAACGGCGCGGCATCGTAGTGGTGGAAGAAACGTGTATAGGCATCGACCACGCGCTCGAGGTACTCGCGCTCCATGCCCTGCTCGTAGCGGATGCCGCGCCGCGCGATCCGGTCCTGCAGCACATCGACCGGCGCCTGCAGGTACACGACGAGGTCGGGGACGGCGGCATCGATGGCAAGCCGCTGGTACACCTGCTCGTAGAGGGCGTACTCCTCGTCATCGAGGGTCACGCGCGCGAACAGGCGGTCCTTCTCGAGCAGAAAGTCGGCAACCCGCACCGGCGCGAACAGATCGGTCTGCTTGAGTTGCTGCAGCTGGCGGGTCCGCTGGAACAGGAAGTACAGCTGCGCGGGTAACGCGCCGCTCCTCGGATTGCGATAGAAGCGCTCGAGGAACGGGTTCTCCTCGGCGCGCTCGAGCACGGGATCGGCACCGGCGAGCGCCGCCAGGCGACGGGCGAGACTCGTCTTGCCGACGCCGATCGGTCCTTCGATCACGACGTAGCGGTGCGCGAAAGCGGCGGACGGCTGGGCAGGCGCGGTACTCACGCGTGGCAGATTACAGCGGCGACAGGGTGTCGCCCTGGACTGCGGAGCGGAGCGCAGCGACTCGGCCGCGACCCGGTATCCACAGCTCGGGCGCTATGTCCGCCAGAGGATACAGGACGAACGCCCGCTCGTGCAGGCGCGGATGCGGCAGCTCGAGCGTCGGTGAATGCAGCGTCTGCCCGCCGAACAGCAGCAGGTCCAGATCGATGCGGCGCGGTCCGAACCGCACCGGCGGCGGGCGTTTGCCGAGCCGCAGCTCGAGCGCCCGCAGCTCCCGCAGCAGCGTCTCGGCGTCGAGCCGCGTCAGCAGCGCGGCCGCGGCGTTGACGAAGTCGGGCTGGTCGAGGAAGCCGACCGGACGCGAACGGTAGCGAGACGACACGGCGAGCAGCATGCTCGCAGGCAGCACCGCGAGGCCTGCGAGTGCGGCATCGAGCTGTCGCGGGGGATCGTCGAGGTTGCTGCCAAGCCCGATGAACGCCGGCGTCCACCAAGACCCAGCGTCCATGCTAGCCCGGCGGATGATCAGTCCCGCTGCGCGGGCGCCGGCGGCGCCGGCGGCGGCGCCCGGCTGGCGGAATGTCGCCGCCCTCCGGAGGCGCCAGCGCCGCGATGCGTTCGAGGCGCTCCTCGGCGCTGACGGTCTGGATCTCGGTCCACCAGTCGGCGAGCTCGCGCGGCACGGCCGCCGCGTCCGCCCGCAGCAGAAACAAATCATAGGCCGCCCTGAAACGCGGGTGATGCAGGAGTGCGAGGGCCTTGCGTCCGTCGCGCCGCTCCAAGCGCGGCTGCAACGCCAGCATCTCGCGCAGCGGCAGTGTGAACCGCTTCGGCACGGCGACCCGCCGGACCTGGGTGGCGAGGACGACATCGGTCGCCTCGGCGAGCGCCTGAACCGGCGGCATGCCCGCCGCGCGGCGCTCGGCGGCAAGTCGCACGATCGGCCCGTACAGCAACACCGCGAACAGGAACGTCGGCGTGACCGAGCGATCCGTGCGCACGCGAGCGTCGGTTCCGGCGAGGCCGAGCGCAAGCAGGCGCGCCGCCTCCCCGTCCGGCTCGTGCGCAAGTTCCTCCGCGAGCGCCGGCAGCAGGTGCGGCAGCAGGTCGAACTCGCGGAGGCGCTCGAGCCCCGCGACCCCGTGGCCGCCAAGGAACAATTTCGTGCATTCGTCGAAGAGGCGCGCCGCGGGCACGCTCGCCAGCAGCGGTGCGAACGCGCGCATCGGCGCGCGCGTATCGGGGTGCAGCTCAAATCCGAGCTTCGCCGCGAAACGCGCCGCCCTGAGCAGGCGTACCGGATCCTCCCGGTAGCGAACCTCGGGATCGCAGATCAGGCGCAGCACGCGTGCCGTGACGTCCTCGAACCCGCCGACGTAGTCCCACACCGAGAAGTCGGCGATGTTGTAGTAGAGCGCATTGGCCGTGAAATCGCGGCGCCAGACGTCTGCGTCGATCGTGCCATAGAGGTTATCGCGCAGGATTCGGCCACTGTCGTCATGGGCCCTGGCGTCGTCCACCTCGCGATGATCCTCGTCGTCGACCTCCTCCGGCGCCGTCGCGGCGCGAAAGGTCGCGACCTCGATGATCTCGTCGCCGAAATGCACATGCGCGAGCCGGAAGCGACGCCCGATCAGGCGGCAGTTGCGGAACACGCGCCGGATTTCCTCCGGCAGCGCATTGGTCGCCACGTCAAAATCCTTGGGTCGGATCCCGAGCAGCAGGTCGCGGACGCTGCCACCGACAAGGAACGCCTGGTAACCGGCATCCTTGAGTCGATACAGGACCTTGAGGGCCTGCGGTGAAATGTCCGCGCGCGAGATCGAGTGCGCGGCGCGCTCAATGATCACGGGGCCCGCTGGGCGCTCAGCGTGCGGCGCGCGGACGGCCGCGGTTGACGGGTTAACCAGAAGAGAGTCTCGCTTGTGGTGCGATGGTCGCACCGTATAATAACAGGCTGGCATCTGCCGGCGCCTCCCGGCCCCGGCCGCACCGCTCCCATCGTCTAGAGGCCCAGGACACAGCCCTCTCAAGGCTGGTACGAGGGTTCGAATCCCTCTGGGAGCGCCACTCGCGCAGTCATGCTGACGCCTCTTACTCAGCCAATGTGACGGGCCGGTACGTCATCTGTAATCTTTAACCCGGCGCTCAAATCGTGCCATGTCCGGACACCTGACGAACGGCGCCTAACGGCTTCGGCCGGGACGGTTCACCTGACGGGGCTCGACACGCGTTTCGGCACGCTCGCACCAGATTCACGAGTGCCGCCGCTCGCGCCGGCCAGCGATGATTTCGCATGGACAGAGAAACCGCCGGCCTTCGACTCCTCGCGAACGCCGGCATCGACATCGCCACCGCTACGGAGTACATCCGCTACAACCATAAGGCGGGCGTCTATTGCCCGCGGTGCCAACGCTGGGCGGAACTCAAGCTGCGGGAGCTGGTGATGCGCGGCGAAGGGGATCAGCCGTTGGCGAGCCTACCGCTGCGTTGCAGGCTGTGCGGAGCACGCGGCGAGCTTCAGGTGCGCTCGCCCGCTCCTGAATGGGGCGGCGCGACGTGGAGCATCCGCGAATAACCAGGAACCCGGTGCGTAGCCGGGGCTTTGTGTGCGAACCGAGCGTGCCGCTCACATCGTCTTGCGCCGTTGATTAACATTCATCGTTTTATCAATGTGATGCAGCGTAAACATAATTAAGTGCGCGAAGCTCCAGGCGACCAGTGCAAAGAACCTCGACACCGCAGGGTCCGGCGAGGCTCAACGCCGCGCAATTGCTGGCGCATGGCCGGGTTCGAA
>DATNHZ010000144.1:0-8094 GCA_035604655.1 Steroidobacteraceae bacterium
CCGTGCCGAGGAGCTCGAGCGGATGCGGCGCAGCTTCTATGGCTTCGATACCAGCTACCACGTTGCGCGCCACCGCTTCGTGCACAAGGCGCCGCACAGCTGGACACCCCGGCACCTCGCGCGTCACCGCCTGCTGCGGGCGGCGGGGTAGCATCACCCGGGCGAGGCCCGATCGTCAGCCGTGGTGGTGGTGCCCGCCTGCGCCGTGCACGTGCCCGTGCGCAAGTTCCTCGGCGGTGGCGACGCGCACCTCGGCGATCTCGATGTCGAACTTGAGCGTCTGGCCGGCCAGCGGGTGGTTGCCGTCGACCGTCACCATGTCGCCGGCGACGCGGGTGACCACGACCTGCCGTGGTCCCTGCTCGGTCTGTGCCGTGAAGCGCATGCCCGCCTTGACCTCGCCCACCCCTTGAAAAGCCCGTTTCGGGACCTGCTCGATGAGACGCTCATCGCGGCCGCCATAGGCCTTCTCTGAGGGCACGACCACGGCCAGCTTGTCGCCGGCGGCCTTGCCCTCGAGCGCTTCCTCGAGGCCAATGATGATGTTGCCGCTGCCGTGTATGTAGGCGAGTGGCTCGCCCCCGGCCGAACTGTCCAGCACCTCACCGGTATCATTGGTGAGCGTGTAGTGGACGATGACGACGGCGTCGCGGGCGACCTGCATGGCGAGTCCTCGAGGAACGCGGGTCGCTAAGTCTAGCGCGGCAGACCGCCTGGGTAGGCAGTATTGGACACGCGCGGCACAATGCTGGCCGGAGGTGCCCGATGGGCTTTCGAACCGCCGATCTGCTGGATTCGCACCCGGAAATCGAGGCCTGCGCGGCCGGATTGATGCATTTCGGGGGACTGCGTCACTTCTCGGGCCGTGCCGTGACGGTCCGCTGCGCCGAGGACAATTCGCTGCTGCGCGAACTCGTGCGTACGGCGGGGGCGGGCCGCGTGATCGTGGTCGACGGCGGCGGGTCGCGCCGCTGTGCGTTGATCGGCGACATGCTCGCTGCGGCGGCTCATGCGCACGGCTGGACGGGATTGGTCGTCGCCGGCTGTGTTCGTGACTCGGTGGCGCTGGCGGCGGTGCCGATCGGCGTGATGGCGGAGGGCGTCCAGCCACGCCGCAGCGACAAGCACGGCCAGGGCGTGCGCGACCTCCCGATCGAAATCCTCGGCGCCCGGGTCCAACCGGGGGATTTCGTCTACGCCGATGAAGACGGCGTCGTGTTTTCGCGCGAGCCGCTGACGACCTGACAGCGGCCGCCGAGGCTCGCTGGCCGCTCGCACAAGGCACACCGGTGCCGCGCGCGCCGGCACCGCATTCACTGCGCGCCGCCTGCTGAGCGGGAGCGCCGCTGCTCAGCCGCGTGGCCGGTTGTCCACCAGCTGCTTGACGACCGATGCATCGGCGAGCGTCGAGGTGTCGCCAAGCTGATCGGACTCGTTCGCCGCAATCTTCCGCAAGATGCGCCGCATGATCTTGCCGCTGCGGGTCTTCGGTAGCCCCGGCGACCACTGAATGACATCGGGCGAGGCAATTGCGCCGATCTGCTCGCGCACCGTCTGTTTCAGCTCCATGACCAGCTTGTCGGACGGCTCGAACCCTGTCTTGAGCGTCACGTAGGCGTAGATGCCCTGCCCCTTGATGTCGTGCGGATAGCCGACGACCGCGGCCTCGGCGACCGCGTGATGCGCGACCAGTGCGCTCTCGACCTCGGCCGTCCCCAGCCGATGCCCGGAGACGTTGATGACGTCGTCAACCCGGCCGGTGATCCAGTAGAACCCGTCCTCGTCGCGCCGCGCGCCGTCGCCCGTGAAGTACGTGCCGGGGTAGGTGCGAAAATACGTATCGATGAACCGCTGGTGATCGCCATAGATGGTTCGCATCTGCCCCGGCCACGAGTCGAGCAGCACTAGGTTCCCCTCGCAGGCGCCGTCGAGCTGCCGGCCGCTGCTGTCGACGATCGCCGGCTGCACTCCGAAGAACGGCAGGGTCGCCGAGCCGGGCTTCAGGCGCGTCGCTCCCGCGAGCGGTGTGATCAGGATGCCGCCGGTTTCGGTCTGCCACCACGTATCCACGATCGGGCAGCGGTGGTCGCCCACGACCCGGTGATACCACTCCCAGGCCTCGGGATTGATCGGCTCGCCAACCGTGCCGAGCAGCCGCAGGGTCTTGCGCGAGTGCTTCCCGACCCAACTCTCGCCCTCGCGCATCAGCGCGCGAATCGCGGTCGGTGCGGTGTAGAAGATCGTGACCCCGTGCCGGTCGACGATGTCCCAGAACCGGCCGGGGTCGGGCCAGTTGGGCACGCCCTCGAAGATCAGCGTCGTGGCGCCGGCGGCGAGCGGGCCATAGACGACGTAGCTGTGCCCGGTGACCCAGCCGACGTCGGCCGTGCACCAGAACAGGTCGCCGTCCCGGTAGTCGAATACCGTCTCAAAGGTATAGGCCGCATACACGAGGTAGCCACCGGCCGTGTGCAGCGCGCCCTTCGGCTTGCCAGTCGAGCCCGACGTGTACAGGATGAAGAGCGGGTCCTCGGCGCCGACCGCGACCGGGGCGCAGACCGGGCTCGCGGCGGCGAGCAGCGTGTCGTACCAGAGGTCGCGTTCCTGGTGCCAGGCGATGGGATCGCCGGTGCGTCGGACGACGATGACCTTCTCGACGCTCGGCAATGAATGGTGGGCGAGGGCGGAGTCGACGTTGGCTTTGAGCGGGACTTTCCGGCTGCCGCGCAGGCCCTCGTCCGCCGTGATCACCAGCTTCGAGCCGCAGTCCTCGATGCGGCTGGCGAGCGATTCGGGCGAGAAGCCGGCGAACACGATCGAATGAATGACGCCGAGCCGCGCGCAGGCGAGCATCGCGACCGCCGCTTCCGGGATCATCGGCAGGTAGATGGTGACGCGGTCGCCTTTGGTGATCCCGAGGCCCTTGAGGGCATTGGCGAAGCGGCAGACGTCGGCGTGCAGCTCACGGTAGCTGATGCGGCGGCTGTCTTTCGGGTTGTCGCCCTCCC
The DNA here is from genome assembly GCA_035604655.1 of Steroidobacteraceae bacterium. GTDB lineage: Bacteria > Pseudomonadota > Gammaproteobacteria > Steroidobacterales > Steroidobacteraceae > CAIKZZ01. Next base: position 3,009 of record DATNHZ010000144.1, read on the forward strand.
ACACGATGGCGGTCTGGTCGCCGCGCCGCGCAAGATGGCGATCGAGGCAGTTGGCACTGACGTTGAGTTCACCGTCGCCATACCAGCGGATCCGGAAGTCCTCGAGCCGGAAGGACACGTCCCTGACCTGCGTGTAGGGCTTCAGCCAGTCGATGCGCCGGCCAATCTCGCCCCAGAAGCCGCTCGGATCCTTGATGCTGCGGGCGTAGTCGGTGGCGTAGCGCTTGGCATCGACACGCGCCGTCCGCGCAAAATCGGCCGGCACCTCATAGATGTGATTCATCAGTTCCGTCCCCCGAGGCGCGAGGTTACTGCGGCGCCCTCGCCCTGTGCTGCCGACCAGCCCGACTGCAATTGTGATCGCGTCCGCGCGCGTCGGCCGTCGTAGTACGGTTTTCCCCTACGACCGGATAGTGACTTCGCTCCAGGCGCGGGGCACCAGCCCCGCACCGGGATCGTTCACGAAAATGGCACGAAGCTCAAGCCGCATCGGTACCGATCAACGCGGCCGTCTGTTCAGTCCGCAGGCCGGGTCTGCCACGTATCCGGCCACGCGCCGCCCGGGCGGCACCCGGCGCCCTGGAAGGCTGCTACGGGTTTACCCTTAAAGGGGCGTACCCGCGGCCGGGGTAGGTTCCAGCCGGAACGTGGATATGCTCTACTGGCGAGAGGGGAATACCGGGGTCAAGGCCGAACGCGTCGACAAGCGAATGGCAGACCGGCGCCGCCGAACCAGGCGCGCCGCCGAGGGCGGAGTGCGGGGCAGGTCTCGCGCCGCCGCCGACAATCCGAACGGCATCGTCTGAGGGGGGATACATGGCGCCTGCTAATAGCTCGATTGACTGGGCTGCGGTCATCGCCGATCCGCGCTTCCAGAAACTGCACCGCCGAAAGACGGCCTTCCTGTGGGGGCTGATGGCGTTCTCGGTCGTGTATTACTTCGCGCTGCCGATCGGCGCGGCCTACTTCCAGGAACTGTTCAAGATCCGGGTCTGGGGCGTGCTCAACGTCGGACTGCTGTTCGCGCTCAGCGAGTTCGTGGTCGCATGGGGAATCGCGATCTATTACTCGCATGTCGCCAACACCGAGTTCGACCGGATCGCCAGCGAGATCGCTGCCGACTTCACCAAGCGTGCCGGGAGCTGAGTCATGACGATCAACGCTGTCAAGGGCCGGGCGCTCGCGCTCGGCGGTGCAGTGGCGCTGATGGCCGTCCCGGCGCACGCCGAGACGAGTGCCGCGGGCCAGTATCGCTGGGTCACCTTCGCGGTGTTCGCCGCGATCATCGCGCTCACGATGTACATCACTTACGTCGCGGCCAAGCGGGTGAAATCGGCGTCCGACTTCTACACGGCGGGTGGCGGCATCTCCGGCATGCAGAACGGCTGGGCGATCGCCGGCGACTACCTGTCCGCCGCCTCGTTCCTCGGCATCGCCGGGCTGATCTCCCTGTATGGGTATGACGGGTTCATGTTCTCGGTCGGCTGGCTCGTCGCCTACATCACGGTGCTGCTGCTGATCGCCGAACCCTGCCGCAACATCGGCAAGTACACGCTCTCCGACATTCTCGCGTACCGCAACGATCCGAGGAAGACGCGCGTGGTCGGTGCGCTGTCGGTGATCACGGTCTCGACGTTCTACCTGACGGCGCAGATGGTCGGTGGCGGGGTGCTGGTGAAGACGCTGATCGGCATCGACTACGAGGTGTCGGTCATCGCGGTCGGCGTGCTGATGCTGAGCTACGTGCTGTTCGGCGGCATGGTTGCAACCACCTGGGTGCAGGTCGTCAAGGCGGTGCTGCTGGTGGCCGCCTCGATCATCATCGTCATGCTGGTGTGGACGCCGTACGGGTTCTCGCTGCCGGCGTTCATGCAGGACGTCGTTTCCGACCCGAAGGTCCAGGCGCGCGTCGCGACGCTGCTCGGTGATCCGGCGAAGAACATGACGGCGGCCGAGCTCGGCCAGCGCTTCCTGGAGCCCGGCCTGTACTTCAAGGCGCCGATCGACCAGATCTCGCTCGGCATGGCGCTGGTGTTCGGGACGGCCGGCCTGCCGCACATCCTGATGCGGTTCTTCACCGTGCCGACCGCACAGCAGGCGCGCAAGTCGGTCGTCTGGGCGATGGCGATCATCGGCGGTTTCTACGTGCTGACGCTGTTCCTCGGCTTCGGCGCTGCCCGGTTCGTCGGTTCGGCCAACATCGCGGCGGTGGATGCCGGCGGCAACATGGCAGGGCCCCTGCTCGCGCAGTACATCGGCGGCGGGGCCGACTCGTTCTTCGGCAACTTCATGCTGGCGTTCGTCTCGGCAGTCGCTTTCGCGACCATCGTCGCGGTCGTGGCGGGACTGGTGCTCGCGGCAGCCTCGGCGATGGCGCACGACCTGTGGGTCGGCGTGGTGCACGGCGGCGAGACGGTCGCGCCGCAGCAACAGGTGCGCGCGGCGCGCATCGCCACCGTCATCGTCGGCGCAATCGCGATCCTGATCGGCATCGCCGCCAAAGGCCAGAACGTCGCGGTGCTGGTCGCGCTCGCGTTCGCCGTCGCGGCCAGCGCCAACTTCCCGTGCGTGCTGCTGACGCTGTACTGGAAGCGGTGCAATACGACGGGCGTCGTCTCGGGCATGATCGTCGGCACGCTGCTCGCGGTCGGGCTGACGCTGGTGTCGCCGAACCTGACTTATCCGAAGGCCGTGCGCGCCGCGGCCCACAAGGTGCTGGATGCTGAGCCAGCGAAGCGCGAAGCGATCGCGGCGGCGGTTGCCTCGGGCGACGCGGCCAAGGCGGCCAAGGCAGCCAAGGATGCGGCGGCGCTCGACAAGGCGATCAGCAAGGCCAAAGCGGACATGGCCAAGGTCGAGGGTCAGGAAACCTCGTTCGTGGGCCTCGAGAAGCCGTTGATCGAGCTCAAGAACCCCGGGCTGTACTCGATCCCGCTCGGCTTTCTGGCCGTGATCCTCGGCTCGCTGCTCGGGCGGGACAAGCGCTCGGAGGACATGTGGGACGAGGTGTACGTACGGCAGAATACGGGTCTGCTGGCCTCGAGGTCGACGGCCCACTGACTAGCCGGCTGACGCGCGCGGCGGTTCGCTCCGGCCCGCTGCCCCGGCGGCCGCAACCGCGGAGGCGGGTCCTCCGAGCATGGCGGCACCGGCGCTGATTCTCGAGGCGACGACCCGCTTCCTGCGGGCGCACGAGCCGTTCGCTCGCATGGCGCGGCGCGACCTCGAGTTCTTCGCCGAGCGCGCCCGGCTCGCGTACTTCGCGACCGGCAGCGTCATCGTCGATGCTGCGAACGGCGCGAACTGCCCGCTGTACGTGATCCAGCGCGGTCACGTGCGCAGCCACGATCCCCGCGACCGCGTTCGCGAGACGGTCCTCGGCCCGGGCGAGTGCTTCCCGCTGACCGCCGCGGTGACCGACACCGGCGCCACCGCCGCGTATGTGGCCGCCGACGACACGTTCTGTTTCCAGCTGGCGCGGACGGACCTGCGCGCGCTGCGCGATGCGTCCGCGCAGTTCGCGGACTTCTGCGCCCAGTCGCTGGCGACTCTGGTGCGGCGCTCGCTCGGCCAGGCGCACCGCGAATTCAGCGGCCGGGCGCTCGACCAGCAGACGCTGCTGCAGCCCGTGCAGGCGCTCACCCGACGACCGCCAGTATCGTGCCGCGAGCTGACACCGATCCGCGCCGCCCTCGAGCGGATGGAGCGGGCGGGAGTCGGCACCATCGCGATCATTGACGCAGCCGGCCGGCCGGTCGGCATCTTCACGCTGACCGACCTGCTGGTGCGGGTCGTGCTGCCGGGCGTCGCGCTCGACACGCCGATCGAGGCGGTGATGACGCCGCGGCCCGGGGCGGTCGAGGCCGAGACGACGGCCCAGGAAGCGATGGCGCTGATGGCCGCCAACCGCTATCACCAGCTCGTCATCACCCGCGGCGGGCTGCTCGCCGGCGTGGTGTCGGAGCGCGACCTGTTCGCCCTGCAGCGGGTGTCGATGCAGCACATCATGGAGGCGATCCGCGGCGCCGGCGACGTCGCCGGCCTCAGGCAGGCGGCGGCCGACATCGGGACACTGACCGACAACCTCGTGGCCCAGGGCGCGGCCGCCGAGCCACTGACCCGGACGATCGCCTCGCTGCACGATGCGCTCACGCACCGGCTGTTCGAGCTGCTGACGCCCGGGTCAAACCTTGACGGAGTCGAGTGGTGCTGGCTGTCACTCGGCAGCGAAGGGCGACACGAACAGACCATTGTCTCGGACCAGGACAACGCCCTCATGTTCGCCGCGGCGGACGGCGATCCCGAGCCCGACCGCCGGCGCCTGCTGGCTTTCGCCCGCGTCGCGAACGAGTCGCTGGCCACGATCGGCGTACCGCTTTGCCCGGGCAACATCATGGCGAGCAACCCAGCGTTGTGCCTGAGCGTCGAGGAGTGGCGGGTGCGCTTCGCCGGGTGGATCCGGGAGCCCTCCCCCGAGGCACTGCTGGCGGCGAACATCTTCTTCGACTTCCGGGCCCTCGCCGGCCGCGGCGCACTGGCCGAACAGCTGCGTGCCTGGCTGTCGGCCATCACCCCCGAGAGTCGGCTGTTTCTGAGGCTGCTCGCGACGAACGCCCTGCAGGCCGAGCCGCCGCTGGGCGTCGTGCGCAGCTTCAGGACCGACGATGAGGGGCCGCATCCGGGCACGCTCGACCTGAAGACCCACGGCACACGGATATTCGTCGACGCGGCGCGCGCGTTCGCGCTTGCCTTTGGCATGGCCGAGACCGGCACCGCCGCGCGCCTCAGGCTTGCCGGCAGGCGCCTCGGCATGGAGGAGCGTGAAGGCGCGGCAATCGTCGAGGCGTTCCATTTCCTGCAGCTGCTGCGACTGCGCGTGCAGCGCGGCGCGGTCGCCGACCGCGACGGCAGCGCCACCCGCGCCGAAGGCTCGTCCATGGCCGCAAATCGCCTCGACCCGAATGCGCTCAACGAACTCGACCAGCGGATGCTCAAGGAGTCGTTCCGCCAGGCGCGGGCGCTGCAGAAAATGCTCGAGCAGACGCTCGCGCCGTAGCGGATTGCGACGTGCGTCTGCCCTTTCAGG
>DATNHZ010000145.1:0-3092 GCA_035604655.1 Steroidobacteraceae bacterium
CGGCTTGGTGAGCTGCGGCGCGCTGCCCGCGGTGCCTCCGGTGCGCACGATCTGGAGCCAGCGGGGCGTCGCCGACTGATCAGCAACCGTGCGCGGCCGACGAGCGAGTCGCCCCCGAAGCACGCCCGCGCGCGTCGCGCGCGCTTCCGGGAGTCCCGCCCGGACCTATATACTCGCGAGCCTGCATCGGCCGGCGCCAGCGCGCCGCCCGGTCATGCTTGGTTTGTGGCCCGCGAAAGTGGCGGAATTGGTAGACGCGCTGGATTTAGGATCCAGTGGGGCAACCCGTGAGGGTTCGAGTCCCTCCTTTCGCACCAGAGGACAGCCCTGAATGTTGGTTTCGGTAGAGTCCATCGGTGCCCTCGAGCGACGCCTTGAGGTGTCGGTGCCGGCCGGCGAGGTCGAGCAGGCCGTCAACGCGCGCCTGAAATCCTTCAGCCGCACGGCGCGCCTGAAGGGCTTCCGGCCAGGGAAGGCTCCGCTCGCCGTCGTCACGCGCCGTTTCGGTCCGCAGATTCGCGAGGAGGTGGTTTCCGAGCTCGTCCGCAAGACACTTGGCGATGCGCTCACCGAGCACCGCCTCGCACCGGTCGGCGGACCGCGGATCGAGCCGCTGTCGACCGCGACCGGACAGGATCTCAAGTACGCCGCCGTGTTCGAGGTGTACCCGACGATCGAACTCAGGGGGCTCGACACGATCGAGGTCATCCGCGCGACCGCCGATGTCAGCCCGCCGGACGTCGATGCGATGATCGAGAACCTCCGGAGCCAGCGGCTGAACTACCTGCCGGCGACGCGCCCGGCTGCCGACGGCGATCGCGTGACGGTTGACTTCGACGGCCGCATCGATGGCGCCCCGTTCGAGGGCAGTGCGGGCCAGGGCGTGACGGTCGTGCTCGGTGCCGGCCGGATGCTCAGGGACTTCGAGGCCGGCCTCAAGGGTGCGAGCGCCGGCGACACGCGAACCGTGCCGGTCGAGTTCCCGGCCGACTATGGCAAGGCCGAACTCGCGGGCCGGACGGCGGAGTTCACGATCACGGTCCGGAGCGTCGAGGAGGGCCATCTGCCACCGCTCGACGCCGCATTCTGCGAGGCCTTCGGCGTGACCGACGGCGGCATCGAGCAGTTGCGGCGCGAGGTCGAGGACAACATGCGCCGCGAGCTCGCCGACAATATCCGCGGCCGGGTCAGGACCCAGCTGCTCGACAAGCTGCTCGCCGCCAATCCGTTCGAGTTGCCGCGGGTCGCGGTCGAGAACCAGATCCGCGCGCTGCAAGTCGACTGGCTTCGGCGCATCGGCGCCAAGCCACAAGATCTCAAGCAGGCCCCTCCCCGTGAGCCGTTCGAGGAAGGCGCGAAACGCCGCGTGGCGCTCGGACTGCTGGTCCGGGAGATCGTCCGGCAGGGACAGCTCGCGATCGATGCGCGGGCGCTCGATGAGCGCATCGACGTCGCGGCGGCGGGCTACGCCGATCCTGACGCAGCGGCGCGCCAGATCCGCGGCAGCGAGGAGCTGCGCTCGCAGCTCGAGGCAGGCGTACTCGAGGATCAGGCGGTCGACTGGCTGCTCGGCCGGGTCAAGGTCCTCGAGCAGCCGTCGACATTCAAGGAATTGATGAACTTCGGCGCCTGAGGCGCCGGGAGCACACGATGAAGGAAACTGCGCAGCACCTCGTGCCGATGGTCGTCGAGCAGACGGCCCGAGGCGAGCGGGCCTACGACATCTACTCGCGGCTGCTGAAGGAGCGCGTGATCTTTGTCGTCGGTACGGTGGAAGACCAGATGGCGAACCTCGTCGTCGCCCAGCTGCTGTTCCTCGAGTCCGAGAACCCCGAGAAGGACATCGCGCTCTACATCAACTCGCCGGGCGGCATCGTCACCTCCGGGCTCGCCATCTACGACACGATGCAGTTCGTCAAGCCCGACGTCACCACCATCTGTATCGGTCAGGCCGCCAGCATGGGCTCGCTGTTGCTCGCCGGCGGCGCCAAGGGCAAGCGCTACTGCCTGCCGCACTCGCGGGTGATGATTCACCAGCCGCTCGGCGGCTTCCAGGGCCAGGCCACCGACATCGAGATCCATACCAAGGAGATCCTCGACCTGCGCGACCGCCTGAATCGGATCTTGTCGCTTCACACCGGCCAGTCGATCGACAAGATCAAGGTCGACACCGACCGCGACAACTTCATGAGCGCGGAGCAGGCCGTCAGCTACGGAATTGTCGACCACGTCTTGGAAAAACGCGGTCAACTGCCCGGCGACCTGAAAACGGGCGAGCCGAAATCCTGAACGCCGGCAGCAGCTTAGCGGGCCAAATTTCACCCGGGACCGCGACCGGCGTTTTTGCAGCGCATGGCCTGCCGTGCTATATACCCGGTGTCTGGGACAGCCGGTCCAACCGGCGGGCCCTCCCGCGACGAGGATCTTAATGAGCGAAGATTCCAGGGGTAAGCACGACGACGGCAAGTTGCTGTATTGCTCGTTCTGCGGCAAGAGCCAGCACGAGGTGCGCAAGCTCATCGCCGGCCCCTCCGTGTTCGTCTGCGACGAGTGCGTCGAGCTGTGCAACGACATCATTCGCGAGGAGCTCGAGGAGAAGGCCGAGCGGACTCGCGAAAAGCTGCCGAAGCCCCAGGAAATCAAGAAAGTCCTCGACGAATACGTGATCGGCCAGGAGCGCGCCAAGAAGGTGCTCGCGGTCGCGGTCTACAACCACTACAAGCGCCTGCAGACCCGTCAGGCCGGCAGCGGCGAGCGCCGCGCGCACGCCGGACGCGAAGACGTCGAGCTGGCCAAGAGCAACATCCTGCTGATCGGCCCCACGGGCTCCGGCAAGACGCTGCTCGCCGAGACGCTCGCGCGGCTACTCAATGTGCCGTTCACGATCGCCGATGCGACCACGCTGACCGAGGCCGGCTACGTGGGCGAGGACGTCGAGAACATCATCCAGAAGCTGCTGCAGAAGTGCGATTACGACGTCGAGAAGGCGCAGACAGGAATCGTCTACATCGACGAGATCGACAAGATCTCTCGCAAGAGCGACAACCCGTCGATCACCCGCGACGTATCGGGCGAGGGCGTGCAGCAGGCAC
>DATNHZ010000146.1:0-2461 GCA_035604655.1 Steroidobacteraceae bacterium
CGAGCAGCTCGAGCGTCGCCTCGACCTCGCCCAGGTCGGTAAACGCTGCAAGCCGCTGGGCCCGCGTGCGCAGCTCTCCCGGCGTCTGCGGTCCCCGCAGCAGCAGCTCGCAGACGATAGCCAGCTCCCTGGCCGAGAACTGCAGCGGGTTGTGATCGCCGTTGCACAGGCGGTGCCGGTACTTGACCACGCGGCTGCCGAACCCGCTGCGGTCCATCACCAGATGGCGCTTGGACAACCCGTCGAGCGTCTCCTGCACGGTCCGCTCGTCGAGCTCCAGCACCGGGTCGCGGTTCGTCTTCTGATTGCAGGCGTTGGTTAGCGCATTCAGCGACAGCGGGTACTGGTCCGGCGTCGTGATTTCCTTCTCGATGAGACAGCCGAGCACGCGGCCCTCGAGCGCAGTGAGTTGCAGCTGCATTGGAAGTCCCTACCCCTGCCCGCGCGCAGCCGGCGGGAACACGGTGTTCGCATCGAATACCGGCCCGTCGACGCACACCCGCTTCATCGCGGGGCCATCGGGAGTCACGACCCTCACCGCGCAGCCTGCGCAGCCCCCGACCGCGCACGCCATGAACTCCTCGAGCGATACCTGGCACGGCAGTCCGAAACGCTGCGCGAGGCGCGCCGCGGCGAGGAGCATGGGCGTCGGGCCGCAGGCGAACATCTCGACCTCGACCAGCGCCGCCGGCGCGAGCGTCCCCAGCCAGGCCGCCGCGAGCTCGGTGACGAACCCCGGAAAGCAACCCGCGAAGCCGGCCAGCGTGGCGAGCCGGCTCGGCACGCCCCGCTCCTCGAGCAGCGGCAGTGCGGCGATCGTGCCGGCCGGCATTCCAGGTAGCAGCAGCGTCGACGGCCGCGGACGGAACGGGAACGGGACCTCCGAGCCCAGCAGCACCAGCGGCCGAAAACCGCTGGCGCTCTGCGCCGCCAGCCGCTCGGCCAGGAACAGGATCGGCGGCATGCCGACGCCACCGCCGATCAGGAGCGCGCGCGGGCGGTCAGGATGGGGGACGAAACCCCGGCCGATCGGCCCGAGGCAGGACAGTCGCATGCCCGGGCGCGCTCCCGCCAGTGCACGCAGTCCGCCGCCGACGATCTTGTAGAGAATCTCGATTGCGCCGCTCGCGGCGTCGGCGCGCTGGATTGACAGCGGCCGGCGCATCGGCAGGTCCGGGTCGCAGGTCAGGTGCACGAAGCTGCCAGGCTCCGCCCGCACGGCGATCGCCGGAGCCCGCAGATGCAGCACGAACTGCTCGCCCGGCCAGGCCTGCTGTCCGAGCACTTCCGCATCCTCGATGACGATCCTGCCGCGGTGCGAGTGATCGCGGGCCGTCGTCATCTGGAACCCAGCCGCAGGTTGCGGTTCGCGATCACCGTCTCGAGGACCGCCATCCGCACCGCGACGCCATTTGTGACCTGCTGGCGGATCACCGAGTGCGGGCCATCGGCGACCTCGCTCGCGATCTCGATCTCGCGGTTCATTGGTCCCGGGTGCATCACGATCGCTTCCGGGCGCGCCAGCCTGAGCCGCGCCTTCGTCAGTCCCCAGCGCGCAAAGTAGTCGTGCGGATCGGGAATCGCGGCCTCGGCCATCCGCTCGTTCTGGATCCGCAGCATCATGACCACGTCGGCATGCGCGATGCCGTCCTCGAACGAACCGCAGCGCACGGCGCCTGGCATCTCGCCGGGCTCCGGCATCAGGCCGTCGGGGGCGACGATCCGCAGCTCGCCGACCTCGAGCGCCGTGAACACCTGGTAGGCCGAGCGAGCCACGCGCGAGTGGCGCACATCGCCAACCACCGCGACCACGAGGTCGCGGAATCCGCCCTTGAACTGCAGGATCGTCAGCGCATCGAGCAGACCCTGGGTCGGATGCGACAGATGCGCCTCGCCTGCGGACAGCACGCTGACGTGATCCTGGACGTGCTCCGCGACGAATTGGCCGACGCCGGGCGCCGCATCTCTTATTACGAACACGTCGACCGCCATCGCCTGCAGCGTGTATACGGTGTCCAGCACCGTCTCGCCCTTGACTCGCGAGGACAGCATTATTTCGAGGTTCAGCACGTCGGCGCCCAGCCGGCGTGCCGCGAGCTCGAACGAGGAGCGGGTCCGCGTGCTCGGCTCGGTGAAGATGTTGCCGACGGTGATCCCGTCGAGCGCATGACTGCGGGCCGGCAACTCGCCCGGCCGGCGCAGGAAGCGCTGGGCGCGGTCGAGCAGCTCGCGCACCTGGTCGCTCGAGAGACCCTCGAGCGTGATCAGGTGGTGCAGGCGCCCGTGGCTGTCAAACTGGCTGAATGGCAGCATGCAGATCACTCGTCGCGCGGCTCGCGGTCCCGGCCGCGCAGCCATTGTTCCAGCACCACGCAGGCGGCGGCCGAGTCGACCTCGCCCGGCTGAACCCGTCGGGGCCGCGCGCCGCTCGCGCGCTGGCGCCTCAGGATGTCCTCGGCTT
>DATNHZ010000147.1:0-2328 GCA_035604655.1 Steroidobacteraceae bacterium
GACGACGCCGGTCTCGTCCCCGATGTCGCGCCCGGCAAGCTTGATCGCCTGGGCGACCAGCTTGCGCAGGTCTGCAAGGTCGAGCGGCTTCGACACGAAGTCGAAGGCGCCGAGCTTGAGGGCCTTGACCGCACTCTCGACGTTGCCATGGGCCGTAATCACCGCGACCGGGAGCTCGGGCCGGTGGGACTGCAGCCACTCGACCAGTGTCAGCCCGTTGCCGTCCGGTAGCTGCATGTCGGTCAGGCAGAGGTCGAACTGTCCGTCCTTGAGCGCCGCCTGAGCACTCGCGATGTCGCCGACCGAGCGGGACTCGATCGACATGCGGCCGAGGGTGATCGACAGCAACTCGCACAAATCTGGCTCATCGTCGACGATCAGCACGACCGGCTTAGCCATCGGCTCGACCCTGCCAGCGATGGGGGTCGGCGAAGACGACCCGGAAGATGCTGCCGCCGCCGGCGCGCGGCTCGTACAGCAGCAGCGCGCCGTTGCGATGCGCGAGCTCGCGCGAGATGAACAGTCCGAGTCCGGTGCCGCCCCGGCGCTGCGTGAAGAACGGCTCGAAGATCCTCTCGGACGCTGCGTCCGCAATGCCGGGCCCCCGGTCTGCGACCTCGAGAAACGGGCGGCCAGTCGATTGTAGGCGCGCGACCACGACCTCCACAGGTGGTGTCCCCGGCATCTCGGCGCTGTGGCGGATCGCGTTGTCGCACAGGTTCCAGAGGATCTGCCTCAGCTGCGTCGGGTCGACCCGCACCTCGATGTCGGGGCTCGGCAGCACGGCCCGGATCCGGCCGGCGGGCAACTGCAGCGTGTCGCGAAACTCGCCGAGGAACTGGCTTAGCCACTCGCCGACGCGGACCCGCTCCGGCCGGGTACTGTCGCTGCGCGATAGCTGCAGAATGTTCGCGACGATGGTGCTGACGCGCTCGGAGTTGGTGGTCATGATCTCGGTCAGGCGCTTCTCCTGCTCGCCGAGCGCCGCGCTCTCGGCGAGCAGCTGGGCGGCGTGGCTCATCGCGCCGACCGGATTGCGGATCTCGTGGGCGATGCTTGCCGACAGCCGGCCGAGCGCCGCGAGCTTGGTCTGCTGCACGCGCTCGGCGAGCTGGCTCGTGTCGTCGAGGAACGCGATCAGCGGCGCCGGGCGATTCCTGCCGAGCGCGGCGAAGTGAGCTTCGACCTCGCGGCTGCCGTCCGCCGCGACGAAGCTGGCGCTCTCGGCCGAAGTGCCCTCGGGCCGCCGGCGCCAGCTCTCCACGTGGTACAGCAAGCGCGGGCAGATCTCTCCGAGCAGCTCGCCGGAGCGCGCCTCGGGTCCGAGCAGCTGTCGGGCAGAGTCGTTGATCAACCGAATCCGATCCTCCGCGTCCACGACGACGATGCTCTCGCGCAGGTGCTGGACAATGTACTCCGACAGCTGCGCCAGGTTCGCGACGTCTATGTCCCGCTGGCGGACGACCGCCTCCGTTTCGCGCAGGCGCAACGCCATGAAGCTGCCGCCGGCCGCCACCAGCAACAGCACGGCCCCGTAGTAGCCGGCCTGCACGAAGCCGATCGGGCTCACCGCATCGACAAGCACCGCCGCGCCCTGCTGTGCGAGCAGCGCCAGCACCGCCCCGGCGGCCGTGACCATCGCACCGCGAGGATAGGCGATGACCGACAGCCCGCCGACGGGCACGATCAGCAGGCTCCCGAGTCCGCTGTCCGCACCGCCGCTTGCGTACACGACGACGCTTAAGGTTGCGATGTCGACGATCACCGGAAGGTACGCATGCCACACCGCCGTTTGAGTCCGGCGTTTGAGCAGCACGATCAGCGCAACTCCGACCAGAAAATAGCCGTACAGCACCGCCCGGAACAGGACCGGATGCGCATCGCCCACCGGGTGCGGCCGGCCGGCGATCACGAACACCAGGACCAGCACCAGGGGGACGAGCAGCCTGAACAGGTTCAGAAGGCCGAGCACGCGCCAGGACAGCTCCGAAGTGTCGTGCATGGCGCGCAGGCTATGCTGCATGGGCCGGTCCTCTACCGCGGCTCGCGCACGGGGCGCGACGGCAACGAATGTAGCATCGTTCCAGGGAGCGCGACCGTGAGGTCGCGCACGCGGCTTCTTTGCTTCTGCCGCGGTGCTTCGCGCAGAATACCGCCGGCGTCGAGGACGGGGAGGAGCGGCGGCCGCGCACGACGGATGAACCTGCACGAATTCCAGGCGAAGGAGCTGTTCGAGCGCTACGGGATCGCGATCCCGAGCGGTCACGTGGCCGCCACCGGTGCGGAGGCGGCCGCGGCCGCGGAGGCGCTCGGTGGCAGCCTGAGGGT
>DATNHZ010000148.1:0-7292 GCA_035604655.1 Steroidobacteraceae bacterium
GAGCAGCGAATCCCGTCACGTCGGACGATCAGCGAGCGCACCGCTCGAGGCACGCGTAGTAGAACCCGTCGGTGCCGGCGATCCCGGGCAGCAATGCAACACCCGCCTCATCCGTGGCGGGTTGCGTCGGCAGCCCCGGGACGTTAAGGCTAACAGATTCCGTGACATCCACCGCCCCCGGCGTGTCGGCCAGGAACCCCCCCACCACTGTTGCATTTTCGGCCTTCAGGACCGAGCAACTGGCGTACACGAGACGCCCCCCGGCTGCGAGCAGTGGCCAGAGCGCCTGCAGCAGCTGGCGCTGGCGCCTGGCGAGCGGCCCGAGGTCGGCGGGGCGGCGCAACCACTTGATATCGGGGTGGCGGCGGATCACGCCGGTGCCGGAACACGGGACGTCGAGCAGGATCCGGTCGAAGATCCGACCCGCCAGGACCGCGGGTTCGAGCACATCGCCGCTGCGGACCGTGGCCGTGAGCCCAAGCCGTGCCAGGCTCTCGCTGATCCGCGCAGCACGTGCTGGATCTATGTCGAGCGCGACGAGCTCCGCGAGGCCAGGCACTTCCTCGAGCACGTGGCAGGCCTTGCCGCCGGGCGCGGCGCAGGCATCGAGCACACGCATTCCGGGAGCGGCGGCCAGAAACGGCGCGGCCAGCTGCGCGGCCGCATCCTGCACCGAACACAGGCCCTGCTGGAACTCTGGCAGCCCGCGGACATCGACCGGCGGCTCGACCATCAGTGCGCGCGGCGCGAACGGCGTCTGGCGCACCGTGAAGCCGGCCGCCTCGAACCGGTCGGCAAGTGCCGCGGTCGTGATGCGCCGTGCATTGGCGCGCAGCGTCAGCGGCGGGTGTTCGTTGTTGGCCGCGAGGATGCTGCTGGTCGCGCCTGGCCAGTCGCGCTCGAGCGCGGCTACCAGCCAGTCGGGGTGCGAGGTGCGCCCCGCGAGCGAGGCATCGGCACGGGCAAGGAGCGCCGGGCGCTCGCGCTGAAAGCGGCGCAGGCACGCATTGACCAAGCCCGCGGCGCGCGTCTGACCGACCGCGCGGGCAGCCTCGACCGTGGTGCTGACCGCCGCATGCGCCGGGGTGCCAGCGTACTCGAGCTGATAGAGCCCGACCAGCAGCAGGGCCTTCAGCTCCGCAGGCTGGGTGTCCCATGGCCGGGTCAGGAGTGCCGCGCCGACCCGCTGCAGGCGATGACCGAAGCGCAGCGCGCCGAAGGCGAGCGCCTGGGCAAGCGCGCGGTCGGCACCTTCGAGTCCCGGCGCATTAGGCGCGGCGAGCGCCGTCTCGAGCCTGTTGCCGGCACCGATCACGGCGGCGACCGCGCGCACGGCGACGGCCCGGCTTGCGGAGCCCTCGCTCACGGCGCGCCGTCGAAGCGCGCACCGACCAGCGGTCCACCCCGGATCGCGGCGCGCGCGAACTCGGCGGCGCCGATCACCGTCCGGCCGGGGAGCTGGACGCGCTGCAGCCGTAGCTGGCCGGCGCCGGTCGCGACGTCAATGCCGCTACGGCCGGCAGCCATGATCGTACCGGGCGGCGCAGCCGCACCCTCGGTGCACACGGCCTCGTGCAGCTTGAGCTGTGCGCCCCGAAAGCGCGTCTCGGCGACCGGCCACGGCAGCAGCGCCCGTACCTGACGGTCGAGCTCCGCGGCGGACCGCGACCAGTCGATCAGCGCCGCCCCCTTCTCGAGCTTGCGGGCGTAGGTCACGCCCGCTGACGCCTGCGGCACGGCCACGGCGGTGCCGGCCTCGAGCGCCGCGAGCGTGGTCAATAGCAGCGCGGCGCCGCGCTCGGCCAGCACAGTCGCGAGACTGAGCGCCGTATCGCGCGACCCGATCGGCACGCGCTCGGTTGCGTACACCGCGCCCGTGTCGAGGCCCGTTTCCATCCGCATGATGGCAACGCCCGTTTCGCGATCGCCCGCCAGCAGGGCTCGCTGGATCGGCGCCGCTCCGCGCCAGCGCGGCAGCAGCGAGGCGTGAATGTTGACGCCGCCGAGGCGCGGCAGTGCCAGCACCGCCGGCGGCAGCAGCAGTCCATAGGCAACCACGACCAGCAGGTCCGCTGCGCATGCTGCGAGCGCGGTCACCGTCGTGGGATCGTTGAGCGTCGCTGGCTGCAGCACGGGCAGCCCGAGCTCGAACGCGTGGCGCTTGACCGGGCTCATCTGCACGACGCGGCCGCGCCCTGCAGGCCGATCCGGCTGCGTCAGCACCGCTCGTACCTTGTGCGGCGAGGCGGCAATGGCCTCGAGCGCCGGTACGGCGAACTCGGGCGTACCGGCGTAGACCAGCGTTAGCGGCACGCGTCTAGAGCGCCGGCGCGCGCGGCCGCAGGCCCTCGACGGCGCGCTGGCGCTGATCCTTCTCGAGCCTCTTGCGGATCCGAGTGCGCTTGAGCTCCGACAGGTAGTCGACGAAGAGCTTGCCGTCCAGATGATCCATCTCGTGCTGCACGCACACGGCGAGCAGTCCCTCTGCATCCAGCTCGAATATCTTGCCGTCGCGGCCGGTCGCGCGCACGCGGATCCGGTGCGCGCGATTGACCTCCTCGTAGACGCCCGGGACCGACAGGCATCCCTCCTGCATGGCACCGACGTCCTCGCGGGAGAGGATCTCGGGGTTGACCAACACGAGCGGCTGATCCTTCTGCTCCGAGACGTCCGCGACCAGCAGCCGGCGATGGACGTCGACCTGCGTGGCGGCGAGTCCCACCCCCTTGGCGGCATACATGGTCTCGAGCATGTCGTCGATCAGCTGCCGGACCTCGGCGTCCACGCGGGCCACCCGGGTGGCGCGGGTCCGCAGGCGGGGGTCGGGATATTCGAGAATCGTGAGGCGTGTCATGTTTATAAACGGGGCAATTCGTGCATCCGGCGCAATAATGCTGCTAAAGTTTGGCTGGCATTGGACTTAATGTCGCCTGCAGTACGACTCGGATGGCCGGATTATAGGGCGGCGGGCCTGTTCGGGTCTCCATTGGATGGGCCTTTCGCCGGGCCCTGAAGCGGACATGCAACTCCATGAAAAAATTCCTTAAATTCGCAGGCTTTCTGGCGCTCGGCGCTCTCGTCGGCCAGCTCGCGCTGGGCGCGGACACCGACGCCTCGCTCGCGCGGCCGGCGCCGGGTCAGAGCACCTCCGTCCCACTCGCGCCCGATGCGCCCTCGAGCTACGTCGTGCAGCGCGGTGACACGCTGTGGGCAATTGCCGCCAAATTTCTGAGCCAGCCGTGGTACTGGCCCGAGATTTGGTATCTGAACCCGGAAATCAACAACCCGCACCGAATCTATCCGGGCGATACGCTGCGGCTTGTGTATGACGCGAGCGGCAAGCCACACATCGAGGTGGAGCGCGGCAGCGGTAGCGCCGGGACCGAGCGCCTGTCACCGCAGATCCGCGCCACGCCGCTTGCCCAGGCTATTCCGGCAATCCCGTACGACGTCGTCGCCGCCTTCATGTCGAAGCCCAGCGTCGTCTCGAACGAGGATGCCAAGCGTCTACCGTACCTGGTCGGCCTCGCCAATCACCACGTGATTGCCGGAGTCGGCGACGTCGTCTATGCACGCGGTATTGCCGGCGTCGATCCCGGCGCCCGCTACAACGTGGTGCACCTTGGCGAACTTCTGAAGGATCCCGATGACGGCGCGGTCCTTGGCTACCAGGGAATCTACGCGGGTCTCGCTCGCGTCGAGCGCACCGCCGGTAGCGACGGCCTCGCGAAGCTGGTGATTGCCGAGTCCGGGCGCGAGACCCTGGCGGGCGACCGCCTGGTCCGCGAGCAGGTCGAGGTGCCGCTTGATTTCATGCCGCATGCGCCGTCGCAGCCGGTCACGGGCACCATCATCTCGGTGCTTGGCGGTGTGACGGTGATCGGCCAGTACCAGGTCGTCGTGATCAACCGCGGCAAGCAGCACGGGCTCGAGGCCGGACACGTGCTCGCGGTATGGCAAGTGGGCGATGTGGTCAAGGACCGCGGGCCGGGGGGCGCCGCAAACACCAACCAGTTTACTGAACCGTTCGCCCCCAGCGTCCGGTTGCCGTCCGAGCATGCGGGCACGTTCATGGTGTTCAAGACCTACGACCGCATCAGCTACGGCCTGATCATGACGGCCCAGAACGCGATGCACGTCGGCGACACAGTCAAGAATCCATAGCGCCCGCCTGACTCCCGCGCCGGTTCCGCGACGGAACCGGCGCGCGTAACCATCGAGCAATCACGGCCGTCGGCGCCGTGTGATTGCACTGCGCCGGCAGCGGCTGGCCGTCAATCGGTGCAGTCAGCCACCACAGCTGCTGCCCCCGCGGTTGGACAAGCCCGGCGAAATGCTGTTAGATGCCCTCGGCTTCGAACCGGTGGACGTCGACACGTTGGTCACAAGAACGGGCTCCCCCGCCCAGACCGTGTCCTCCATGCTCCTGATCCGTGAGGGTAAGGGTCGCATGGCCCTGTGCTCCGGCCATGACCGCCGCCGCGCCCTGGGTGCGTGCAAGAGGCGCGCAACATGAAAGATCCGATGAAAGACAACGTGCTCGACATCCTGATCTATCTGTTTGAGAACTACCTCGAGTCGGACGATGTGCCCCAGCCGACGCGCGATGTGCTGCGCGAGGAACTCGAGCACGCGGGATTTGCCGAAAGCGGCATCGAGCGCGCGCTGGAGTGGCTCGAGGGACTGTCGGGTGAGACCGCCCCACCCGTAGGCGATGCCAACAAGCGCTCGTTCCGGGTGTTCAGCGGTTACGAGCAGGCGCGGCTCGCATCGGACGTACGCGGGTATCTGGTGCAGCTCGAGAACATCGGCATCCTATCGACGCAGCAGCGCGAGCTGGTGATCGACCGCCTGCTGGCGCTCGAGGCCGAGGAGATCGACATCGAGCAGGTCAAGTGGGTGGTGCTGATGGTGCTGTTCAGCCAGCCAGGGCAGGAGCAGGCCTACCAGCGGATGGAGGATCTGGTGTTCGAAGGCCAATCCGACGCGGTGCACTGAAGCGCGGAACAGCTCTGTCGAACGGAATTGAAACGAGCCGCGGCCTATGTCCGCGGTTCAGTTTTTTTGGGTAATGAGCAACAACCTCGTCATCGTCGAATCCCCGGCCAAAGCCAAGACCATCAAGAAGTACCTCGGCCAGGACTTCGAGGTGCTGGCTTCCTACGGCCATGTCCGCGACTTGGTGCCGAAGGAGGGAGCCGTCAACCCGGACCGCAACTTCGAGATGCGCTACGAGCTCATCGAGCGCAACGAACGCCACGTCAATGCCATCGAGCGCGCGCTCAAGAAGGCCCGGGCGCTGTATCTCGCGACCGACCCGGACCGCGAGGGTGAGGCGATTTCCTGGCACCTGTATGAGATCCTGAAGGCGCGCGGCGCGCTGAAGGACAAGCAGGTACACCGCGCGAAGTTCTTCGAGATCACCAAGAACGAGGTTCAGAAGGCGATCGCCGCGCCCGAGAAACTGTCGCCCGAGCTGGTGAACGCGCAGCAGGCGCGCCGGGCCCTCGACTTCCTGGTCGGCTTCAACCTCTCGCCGCTGCTGTGGAAGAAGATCATGCCAGGCCTGTCGGCAGGCCGCGTGCAGAGCGTGGCGCTGCGGCTGGTGTGCGAGCGCGAGGCCGAGATCGCCGCATTCGTGCGCCAGGAGTACTGGACCGTCGAGGTCGACGCCGCCAAGGACGGGCAGCCGTTCCGCGCCCGGGTAGTGGAGGTCGACGGCGAGAAGCTCGAGGCGGATGTCGGCAAGGGCCGCTTCAGCCTCACCGATGAGGCAGCGGCGCGCGAGGTGGAGCGGCGGCTCAACGCGGCGTGCGGCGGGCGTCTGCGGGTGGCGAATGTCGAGTCCAAGCCGCGCTCGCGCAATCCGCAGGGGCCGTTTCGCACCTCCACGCTGCAGCAAGCCGCGGCCAATCGGCTGGGGTTCAGTGCCCGGCGCACGATGCAGCTCGCGCAAAAGCTCTACGAGGGCGTCGACTTCGGCGAAGGCCCCGTAGGACTGATTACCTACATGCGCACCGACTCGACCTTGCTGTCGGTCGAGGCGGTCGGCCAGATCCGCGAGACGATCGGCGCGCTGTACGGCAAGGAAGCGCTGCCCGATGCGCCGCGCAGCTATCCGAACAAGCAGAAGAACGCCCAGGAGGCCCACGAGGCGATCCGCCCGACGTCTGCCGCGAACACTCCGGACAAGCTCCGCGGCCACATCGATGAGGACATGTGGCGGCTGTATACGCTGATCTGGAAGCGGACCATCGCCTCGCAGATGGCAAGCGCACTGTTCGAGCAGGTCACCGTCACCATGCATCCGGGGGCGGCGACTGGCGATCCGGTGGGCGTCATACGGGCGAGTGGCTCGACGCTCGTCAAGCCGGGCTATCTCGTCGTCTACGAAGTCGACCGCAACGACGACGACGAGGCCGACGAGGGTGGCCGGCTGCCGCCGCTGGCGGCGGGCGAGGTCGCCGAGCTCGTCGAATTGCGGCCCGAGCAGCACTTCACCGAGCCGCCCCCGCGCTATACCGAGGCCGGGCTCGTCAAGGCACTCGAAGAACGCGGCATCGGGCGGCCGTCGACCTATGCGGCGATCATCGAAACGCTGCGCAACCGCAAGTACGTCGAGGACGAGCGCCGCAACTTCGTGCCGACCGACACCGGCAAGATCGTCAGCCAGTTTCTGGTGCGGTTCTTCACGCAGTACGTCGACTACGACTTCACCGCACGGCTGGAGGACGACCTCGACGACATCTCGCGCGGCGACAAGGAATGGATTCCGGTCATGCGCCAGTTCTGGCGCCCGTTCATCGAGCGCGTGAAGGACATCGAGGCGAATGTCACGCGCGAGCAGGTGGCGCAGGCGCGGCAACTCGGCGTCGACCCGGCGAGCGGCCGGCCGGTCAGCGTGCGGATCGGCCAATACGGCCCGTTCGTGCAGCTTGGCACCAAGGACGACGTCGAGAAGCCGAAGTTCGCAGGGCTGCGGCCCGGCCAGAAAATGGGCACGATCACGCTCGCCGAGGCATTGAAGCTGTTCACGCTGCCGCGCACGCTCGGCGATTTGCCGACCGGCGAGCACGTGGTCGTCGGCATCGGACGCTTCGGGCCCTACGTCAAGTACGGCGCCAAGTACGTCTCGATCAAGACCGACGACCCGTACACCGTCGATTTCGCGCGCGCGCTCGCACTCATCGAGGAGAAGCGGCACGCCGATGCGGCACGGCTGATCCGGGATTACGGCGTCGACGACCTGCAGGTGCTGAACGGTCGCTTCGGGCCATACGCCACCGACGGCA
>DATNHZ010000149.1:0-2863 GCA_035604655.1 Steroidobacteraceae bacterium
GGCCGGCCGGTGCCGGCGCTGAAGCATCCGCGGGCGGCTGCGGCGCAGCGCGCGACACGCGGATTTTGGCTGCCGCCTTGAAGAACACCAGGTACTTTTTGCGGTTGATGACGTAGCGGACGTACTCCATCACCATGAATCCCACCAGCAAGGCCAGCAGCCATTCGGCCCACTCCGGAAGTAGATGCACGACCACCTTCTTCCTCGGCAGAATTCCGAACAGATTCCTGAGCGCGCGGCGTTCGACCGAATGGTACGTCGAGACAACCGTCACCAGAGAGCCGGCGATGTAGCCGACAAAATTCCCGAGCGCGGTGTTGACGAAGAGTTGCTTGAGCTTCTGGCGGCTCAGCGTATCCCTGAAGAATTCGTGCATGACTGCTTCTCTCGTGTAGGTGGCGAGGCCGCGCTTCCTTCGCCGCTCCGCCCGCATGCTTGTTGGCACCCGTCGCTGCCGGCACCGCTGATCCCTGCCGCGCGCGCATCAAGAACGTCCGCCGCCTGCGGAAGCGGGATCCGCCGATCGAAGCTGGCTTCGTGGTCGTTCCGCCCCCGTGGAAACGTCGCACAAACTTCCCACAACGTGCGTCACAGCTCCAGTCGATGTGGATGCCGGCCAGCCGCGGGGTCGTGACGGTGATCCCAGGCCCTGTGCCCGGGGGAGGCCGTTTCCAAAACAGTTCGCTGCATCGCAGCAAGCATGTTGCGTCGCAGCATTGACCGTCGTCCGACCCGCCCGCATAGTCGCCGGGATTTCGAGAACGCCCGGCGACGGGCGCGGGAGCCGGGGATGAGTCACCAGAGCGGGGCGGATGCCGCCCGCGGACCGACGAGTGCCGCCGCACTGCACTGCGGCGGGCACGATCCGGTGGGCCTCTATCACCCGGCGTTCGAGCGTGACAGCTGCGGCTTTGGGCTGATCGCCAACCTCGACGACCAGCCGAGTCACTGGCTCGTCCGCACCGCGATCGCCTCGCTCAACCGGCTGACGCATCGCGGCGCCGTCGCCGCCGATGGCAAGACGGGCGATGGCTGCGGTGTGCTGCTCAAGAAGCCGGACAGGTTTCTACGCGCGGTCGCCGCCGAGGCGGGGTTCGAGCTCGGCCTTCGATACGCCGCGGGCATCGCGTTTCTGTCGCGCTACGACGATGCCGCCGATCGCGCGCGTTCGACGCTCGAGGCGCAGCTCGCGCGCGAGGGCCTGGTGGTGGCCGGGTGGCGGGTGCTGCCCATCGATCGCGATGCCTGCGGAGCCGAAGCGCTGCGCACGCTGCCGCGGCTCGAACAGGTGTTCGTCAGCTGTCCGGACGACATCGACGAGGCAACCTTGAACCGGCGCCTGTTCCTCGCGCGGCGACGGACCGAGAAGGCCCTCGAGCACAAGGATCCGCTGTTTTACATGCCGTCGCTGTCGGCGAGCACGCTCGTCTACAAGGGCATGGTCATGCCCGAGCATCTGACACAGTTCTACCCGGACCTTTGCGACGAGCGCCTCGAGTCCTCGGTCGCGGTATTCCACCAGCGCTTTTCGACCAACACCCTGCCGCAATGGCGGCTTGCGCATCCGTACCGCTTCCTGGCACACAACGGCGAGATCAACACGGTCTCCGGGAACCGCAGCTGGGCGGTCGCACGCGGCGCTGTATTCCGCTCGCCGGTATTGCCGGATCTGAGCGACATCCAGCCGCTCGTGTCGCTGACGGGATCCGACTCGCAGACGCTCGACAACATGCTCGAGTTGCTGCTGATGGGCGGGCTCGACGTGCTGCATGCAATGCGCCTGCTGATCCCGCCGGCGTGGCAGACGGTCGACACGATCGACCCGGACCTGCGGGCGTTCTACGAGTTCTATTCGACTCACATGGAACCGTGGGACGGCCCCGCCGGAATCGTGCTGACCGACGGCCGCTATGCTGCTTGCACGCTCGACAGGAACGGCCTGCGGCCTGCACGCTGGGTGATCACGCGCGACCGCCACCTGACGGTCGCCTCGGAAGTCGGCGTCTGGGACTACCGGCCGGAGGACGTGGTCCGCAAGGGCCGGATGGGCCCAGGCGAGATGCTGGCTCTCGATCTGCAGACCGGTGAGCTGCTCGACACGCGGCGCATCGACCAGCTGCTGAAGTCGCGGCACCCGTACAAGAGCTGGCTCAAGAAGGGTGTCCGCTACCTCGAGAGCGACCTGATTGACGCGCGCCTCGCGGCCGAACCCATGGACCGCGACACGCTCGACCTGTACCGCAAGATGTTCAACGTGACGGCCGAGGAGCGCGACGAGATCATCCGCGTGCTCGCCGAGGACGAGAACGAGGCGGTCGGCTCGATGGGCGACGACACGCCGATGCCGGTGCTGTCGCACAAAGTGCGCCCCCTGTACGACTACTTTCGCCAGCAGTTCGCGCAGGTCACGAATCCGCCGATCGATCCGTTGCGCGAAACGATCGTGATGAGCCTGCAGACGCAGATCGGTCCGGAGTGCAACGTATTCGCGCCGGCCCCCGAGCATGCCCGGCAGATCGTCCTAAATTCCCCGATCCTGTCGCAGCGCAAGCTCCGCCAGATCCTCGGCCACAAGGACTTCGGCGTCACCAACGAGTTCATCGACCTGCAGCACCCGGGCGATGAAGCCCTCGGCCAGGCCATCGGCCGGATCTGCGATCAGGCGGAGGCGGCCGTGCGCGCCGGCAAGCTCGTGCTGCAGCTGTCGGATCGCTACCTGGTGCGCGGCAAGGTGCCGATCCACGCGCTGCTTGCAACCGGAGCGGTGCACCACCGGCTGGTGCGGGCCGGCCTGCGCTGCAAGTGCAACCTGCTGATCGAGACGGGCACCGCGCGCGACCCGCACCACTTCGCCTGCCTAATC
>DATNHZ010000150.1:0-2774 GCA_035604655.1 Steroidobacteraceae bacterium
CGGCACTCGGGTGCGCAGGTTCTCGTCGGTGGTTGCCATCTGTGTCGCCATCTGTCGTTACCTCGGCGCTACCAGCGCCGCTCGAAACGGCTGCGCAGCACCACGGCGGCCGCATTCATGACCAGCAGGAAGGCCAGAAACACGATGATCGCGCCCGAGGTTCGCTCGATGAAGGTGCGTTCCGGGCTGCTCGCCCACAAGTAGACCTGCACCGGCAGCAGGGTGGCCGAATCGGAAAAGGACTTCGGCACGTCGGCGCTGCAGCTCTCCCGGCATGTGCGACAGCACGGTGTCGAGGATCAGGCGCCGGTCGAGCATGTGCCACGCCGCCAGGACCAGCAGCGCCGGCAGCGCGCACCAGATCGCGGTCAGAAACCCGTAGTAGCTCGGCAGGGAGTGCAGGTCGCGGATCGACCGCGGGCCGCCGACGAGCGCGAGCGACCTGCGGGGTCCCAGGCGATAGGCAACGGCGCTCGGGACCAGGATGGCGATCACGATGGTCGAGGTCTGCATGCGTACCGGATCGATGCCTCAGAGCGGACCGAAGGGCGCGACGGCCCCCTCGTCAGGCCGCCGCAGGTGGGTTGCCCGCCAGTTGTTATCGCAGGCAGCCGCTAGATTATCCGCGAGATTTGTGACAGAAATCTTTCAGCGCGTTCTTACAGAGAGTCGAGTTAGTCGTCGCAAGTGGCTGCGTATGAAGGCAATTGAGCCGAAGTGCGCGCATTCAGCCCCGACCGCCGTCGCCCCGCTTGCCCCTGAGGCACCCGGATCGTATAAAGGCCGACCGCTCCCTGGCCACATCTGATGCCCGACACGCTCGCGCTGACCCAGGACATGATCCGCCGACCGTCCGTCAGTCCCGACGACGCCGGCTGCCAGCAGCTGATGATCGAGCGGCTCGAGGCGATTGGCTTCGCCATCGAGCGGCTGCCGTACGGGAATGTCGAGAACTTCTGGGCGACGCGCGGCCCGGCCGAGGCGCCGACGTTCTGCTTCGCGGGCCACACCGATGTCGTGCCGACCGGCCCGCTCGAGGAGTGGCACTCGGATCCTTTCGTGCCGACGATCCGCGATGGCGTGCTCTATGGGCGCGGTGCGGCGGACATGAAGAGCGGCCTCGCGGCGATGGTGACCGCGACCGAGGTGTTTGTCGGATCCCATCCTGGCCATCAGGGCCGGATCGCGTACCTGATCACGAGCGACGAGGAAGGCCCGTCGGTCGACGGGACCAAGCGCGTCGTCGAGCACCTGAAGGCACGCCGCGAGCGAATCGACTGGTGCCTGGTGGGCGAGCCCTCCAGCGAGCAGGAGTTTGGCGATACCGTGAAGATCGGCCGGCGCGGATCGCTGAGCGGGCGGCTGACGGTGCACGGGATCCAGGGCCACGTCGCCTACCCGCAGCTCGCCGAGAACCCGGTGCACGCATTTGCCCCCGCGCTCGGGGAGCTGTGCACGCGGACCTGGGATGGCGGCAACGCGCACTTCGAACCGACGACGTTTCAGATCTCGAACCTGAGCGCCGGGACGGGTGCGCCGAATGTGATCCCCGGGGAACTGAAGGCGCGCTTCAACCTGCGCTGGTCGCCGGCGCAGACCCTGGCGGGCCTCGAGCAGACCGTCACCGCGATCCTCGACCGGCACGGCCTCAAGTACTCGCTTGAATGGTTCGTGTCGGGGCTGCCGTTCTACACCCCGCCCGGCCATCTATCCAACGCGGTCAGCCAGGCGGTCGCGGACGTGACCGGCCGCACACCGAAACTCTCGACCGGCGGCGGGACCTCGGACGGGCGGTTCATCGCACCGCTCGGCGCGCAGGTCGTCGAGCTCGGGGTCGTCAATCGCACCATCCACAAGGTGAACGAGCACGTGCGGGTGGAGGAGATCTGCCTGCTGCGCGCCGCCTACGTCCGCGCGCTCGAGCGCCTGCTCGGCTAGAGCGGGCCGCGCCCGCGCCCCGGAATCGTCGCCCGCCCTCAATTGGCTCGAGCCGGCGCGCGCGCCAGGCCGACATTGGCCACGACGCCTGCGATGCCAAGCGTCGCGACCCCGATCAGCACCCAGGCCGGCATCGAGATGCCAAACAGCTTCCACAGGATCGTCTGGCATTCGCCGCCGCCGTGCAGGATCCGGGACACGACCTCCCACACCGGCATCATGCTGAGCATCGTCGGGATGTCGGCGCCGCAGGACGGCAGGCTCCCGGCCGGCTGCATCTGCACCCAGACGTGCCTTCCGGACACACCGACACCGGCGAGTGCCACGATGGCGATGGCAGCGGCGTAGATCCGCGCGCCGAGCGTCCCAGGATTTTGAAGCGCGGCGGCCAGGAACACGAGGCCGAGCGCGATCACGCACACGCGCTGCAGGATGCACATGTTGCACGGCTTCAGCCCCAGGCCGTATTCCGCATAGAGCGCGAAGCCCATCATCACCGCGCAGGCGATGAAGCCCGCGAGGTTCACCGGCCGGCGAGTCAACGCTGCCGGGAGCATCATCGACTCAGGCGCGGCCCGTGGCGCGCAATTCTTTCTCGGCGTCGTCGAGCGAGGTATGCCGGATGTCCTTGCCGTGGACCATGTAGACGACGTACTCGCAGATGTTCTTGGCGTGGTCCCCGATCCGCTCGAGCGCCCTCGCGACCCACACGACGTCGAGCGCGCGCCGAATCGTCCGCGGGTCCTCCATCATGAAGGTGATGCACTGGCGCTGGATTGCCTCGAACTCCTCGTCCAGCACCCGGTCCTCGCGGCAGATCTTGAGCGCCGACTCGG
>DATNHZ010000151.1:0-2695 GCA_035604655.1 Steroidobacteraceae bacterium
GCGCAGGATCCGGTAGAAGTCGTAGCCCGGCGGGTGGAGCAGCGTGACATCGGAGTCGGCCCGCCGCACCAGCAGTCTGGCCCCGGTCTGGAGTTCATCGAGCACGACGCCGTCGGTGGTGACTTGGGCCCTGACAGGCGCCTGCGCGACGATCCGCACCTCGATCTGCGAGCGTGCGTTCACGACGATCGGTCGGTCGGACAGCGTGTGCGGGCAGATCGGCACCAGCACCAGCGCCTCCAGGTTCGGTTCGACGATGGGTCCTCCGCAGGACATCGCGTAGCCCGTGGAGCCGGTCGCGGTCGCGATCAGCAGGCCGTCCCCGCCGTGGGTGTTGACGTAGCGGCCGTCTATCCACGTCTCAAAATCGAGCATCCGGCCGGTCTGCCATTTCTGCAGCACGACGTCATTGAGTGCGCGCGCGTGCCGCTCCGGGGCGCCGGGTGCTGCGATCCGCGCCTCGAGCACGTGCCGCACGTCGCGGCTGTACCGGCCGGAGAGCACCTCCTCGAAGCGCTCGAGCATCTCCGCGGCGCTCACGTCCGCCAGGAACCCCAGCCGGCCGCGGTTGATGCCGAGCAGGGGGACGTGGGTCCCGTGGGCGAGGCGTGCGGCGTGGAGCAGCGTACCGTCACCGCCAACCGACACCAGCAATTCGGCGCCGGTGCTGAGTTCGGCCTCCGCGATCCGCTCGACGGCGCTGCGGAATTCGACCGGGCATTCGGCGTCGATCACCACACGCACGCCGCGCGTTGCGGCGTGCTCGGCGAGCGAGAGCATCGCATCGGCGACGAGTGGATCGGCGAACCGGCCGATCAGCGCAATGGTCTTGAAAGGTGCATTCATCGAGGTGGAGGACGTTAGCACGCGGCTTTCGCGCCCAACCACCCGGCGGCTCTTTCGCGGTGAATCAGGGCATTTTGCCGCGCGGCGCGCGGCGCCCTGCTGCCTGTGATTTCCCCGCCTTGACACCCCGCGCGGCGCGTCGCTAGATTGCAGTCGCGAGCGTTGAAAAGCTTTCCGGTACAGAGGCTTATTTAAGCATGGTCGATGATCTGCGCGGAGCCCCGGGGAGCGAGTCGCGCCCAGCGGGCGCCCTCTCGGAGCGCGCGCAACGGCTGCTGACCGCGCTCGTTGCGGCCTACATCCGCGACGGCCAGCCCGTGGGTTCGCGGAGCCTCACGCGCGAGTCAGGGCTGCAGCTGAGCTCGGCGACGGTGCGAAACGTGATGGCCGACCTCGAGGAGTTCGGCTTCGTGAGCTCGCCGCACACTTCTGCCGGGCGCGTTCCGACCGACAAGGGCTACCGCTTCTTCGTCGACACGCTGCTCAAGATCCACCCGGCAGGCGGCGGCGATCAGGACGTGTTGAGCGCACTCGAGCGCCGCTTCCTCACATCGGCCGAGGACCCGCGCGCGCTCGTTGCCTCCGCCTCGCACCTCCTGTCGAGCTTCACGCAGCTTGCCGGGCTCGTGACCGTTCCGCGGCACGCGCACGCGGCGGTCACCCAGTTCGAGTTCCTGGGGCTGTCCGACAACCGCGTGCTCGCGATCCTGGTCGTCAACGGCCGCGAGGTCCAGAACCGGATCCTGCAGCTCGATCGCGCCTTCGGATCGGAGGAACTGCGGCGTGCCGCGAACTTCCTCAACGATCAGTTCCGCGGCCGGGAGCTCGCCGACGTGCGAATCCAGCTGCTCGCACAGCTGCAGGAGACGCGGGCGCACATGAACCAGCTGATGCTCGATGCCATCAGCATGGCGCAGCAGATGTTTACGCCGCCCGACGATGTCGACGTGCCGGCGGACGTCGTGATCGCCGGTGAGACCAACCTGATGGGCTTTGCGGAGCTCTCGAACGTCGACAAGTTGAAGCGCCTGTTCGACGCCTTCAACGAGAAACGCGACATATTGCACCTGCTGGATCAGTGCCTGCGGGCCGACCGCGTGCAAATCTTCATCGGCCACGAATCCGGCTACCAGATCCTCGACGACCTGTCGGTCGTCACGGCCCCCTACACCGTCGACAACGAGGTCGTCGGGGTGCTGGGCGTCATCGGCCCGACCCGCATGGCCTACGAGCGGGTCATCCCGATCGTCGACCTGACCGCCCGGTTGCTCGGTTCTGCGCTCAACCAGGGCCGCTGACTGCGGCCCTTGAAGTCGCGCCGCCCCGCCTCCATCCTGCGCGCGGGCGGCGTGTGACCGCGATGTCTGCAGCGCGGAGGCAAGGATGAGTGACCCCAGTGTCCCCCCCGGCGGTCAGGCCGGAGCCGGTGCCACGGCCGATCCGGAGGCGACGACCGTGCTCGCCGAGGACCAGTTCCGGCCGGACGTCGCCGCGCTCGAGGCGGCCCTGGGCGCGGCCAACGCCAAGGCCGCGCAGCACTACGACCAGTACGTGCGCGCGCTCGCCGAGTTCGACAACTACCGCCGGCGCGCAGCCCGCGACCTTGATTCGGCCCAGCGCTACGCGCTCGAGCGCTTCGCCCAGGAGCTGCTGCCGGCGCTCGACGGGTTCGAGCTTGCCCTCGCGAATGCTCAGGCGGCCGACGTCAAGAGCCTGATCGCGGGCCAGGCGGCGACCTACCGCCTGCTCCGGAAAGCCTTCGAGCAGGCCGGGATCGCCGAGCTCGACCCCACCGGCCAGCCGTTCAACCCGGAGCAGCACGAGGCGATGGTGGCCCAGCCGAGTGCCG
>DATNHZ010000152.1:0-2222 GCA_035604655.1 Steroidobacteraceae bacterium
CCCGACGGTCACGCAGCCGGCGCTTTTTCCAGACCGCATTGCGACGCCGGTGCCGGCCAGCGCGCCTGCTGCCGCGCCGGCATCGCCCGCGCCGGCCTTTGCAGCCGCGCGCGCCGCTCAGCCACCGTCCGAAATCGTCGCCGGGCTGGCGCCGGTCGAAGAGGTGGGCTTCGCGCGCGCCTACGCGAGTCCGTCGGTACGACTGATCGCGCGCGAACTCGGAGTCGACCTGGCGCGCGTAGCGGGCAGCGGCCCAAAGGGCCGCATTACGCACGCCGACGTCAAAGCGTGGGTCAAGCGGGCACTGGCCAGCGGTGGCGAGACAGCGCGTGAACCGGTGGCGGCACTGCCGCGCGTGCCGGTCGTCGATTTCGCCAGGTTCGGCCCCATCGAGGTGCAGCCGCTGACGCGGATTCAGCGCATCTCGGGGCCGCGGCTGCAGGCGAGCTGGGTCAACCTGCCGCACGTTACGCAGTTCGACGAAGCCGACATCACCGCGCTCGAGGAGGCCCGCGCTCGACTCAAGCAGAAGGCTCTCGACGAGGGGATCAAGCTGACACCGCTGGCGTTCATCCTGCGCGCCTGCGTGCAGGTGCTGCAGCAGTTTCCGCGCTTCAATGCCTCGCTGGACCCGGCCGGCGAGAACCTGGTCTTCAAGAAGTACCTCCACCTCGGCTTCGCGGCCGATACGCCGAACGGCCTGGTCGTGCCGGTGATGCGCGACGCTGACCGCCGCGACGTCTATGAGATCGCGCGCGAGCTGGGCGTGCTCTCGGAAAAGGCACGGGCGGGCAAGCTGACCGCAGCGGACATGCAAGGCGGGTGCTTCACGGTGTCCAGCCTCGGCGGGATCGGCGGCACCGCGTTCACGCCGATCATCAACGCGCCGGAGGTGGCGATACTCGGCGTGTCGCGCTCGAGCCTGAAGCCCGTGTTCGTCGACGGCCAGTTCGTGCCGCGGTTGATGCTGCCGTTGTCCCTGTCGTATGACCACCGCGTAATCGACGGGGCCGAGGCGGCGCGCTTCACCACCGCGCTGACCGCGGCCCTCGCCGACGTGCGCAACCTCCTCGAAGCCGTCCTGTGAGCGCGACGCGGCCGGGCGGACGCGAGGTTCGGGTTCCCCCGCTCGGTGACTTCAAGGACGTGCCCGTGATCGCGGTGCTCGTCGCTCCGGGGCAGCCTGTCGGCGAGAACGATCCACTGGTCACGCTCGAAAGCGACAAGGCGACGATGGACGTGCCGGCGCCGTTTGCCGGCACGGTGCTCGAGGTGCTGGTCAAAGTCGGCGATCGCATCGCCGAGGGCACATTGCTCGCGATCGTGGCAGATTCGGCGGCCGCTGCCACCGCTGCGCAATCGAGTGGCGACACGGTCCGGATATCGCTCCGCGAGGATGCACGTACGGGCGTCTCGGTCGCCGCCGGCGCCGAGCCGGCCGCCGACATCGTGCTGCCGCTCGTGGTGCTGGGCGCGGGGCCCGGCGGGTACACCGCCGCGTTTCGCGCCGCGGACCTCGGCATGAAGGTCGGACTGATCGATCGCCGACCGACGCTTGGGGGAGTGTGCCTGAACGTCGGCTGCATTCCGTCGAAAGCGCTGCTGCACGCCGCCAAGGTGATCGACGATGCCGCCTCGATGGCGAACTTCGGCGTGGCCTTCGGCGCACCGCAGATCGACCTCGCCCGTCTCAGCGCGTGGAAGCGCCGCATCGTCAGCCGGCTGACGTCGGGCCTCACCTCGCTCGCCAAGCAGCGCAAGGTCGAGGTGCTGTGCGGCGAGGGTCGCTTCGTTTCGCCGCACCGGATCGCCGTGACCGGCGAGTCGGGCACCAAGATCGTCGGCTTCGAGCAATGCATCGTCGCAGCGGGCTCGGAGCCTATTGGCCTCGCCGGCGTTCAAGCGGATCCGCGGATCATGGACTCGACCGCGGCACTCGAGCTTGATGGTCTTCCGCAGCGCCTCCTGGTCATCGGCGGTGGAATCATCGGACTCGAAATGGCGTGCGTCTACGCAGCGCTCGGCTCCCGCGTCACGGTCGTCGAGCTGCTGCCGGGACTGATGCCCGGTTGCGACCGCGACCTGGTGCGGCCGCTCGAGAAGCGCCTGCGGGGCGCGTACGAGGCCATTTACCTCGGCAACCGCGTCACCGGCGTCGAGGCGCTTGCAACCGCGCTCAGGGTCACCTTCGAGGGCACAGCGGCGGCGGCTCCGCAGGACTA
>DATNHZ010000153.1:0-3181 GCA_035604655.1 Steroidobacteraceae bacterium
GGCCGGGGGGTCAGCCGCACTTCCTCAGGCACTCGTCGTAGGTTGCGTCGCACTGCCGCTGCTTCGAGGCATC
The DNA here is from genome assembly GCA_035604655.1 of Steroidobacteraceae bacterium. Classification (GTDB taxonomy): domain Bacteria; phylum Pseudomonadota; class Gammaproteobacteria; order Steroidobacterales; family Steroidobacteraceae; genus CAIKZZ01. The sequence continues at coordinate 74 of DATNHZ010000153.1, forward strand.
CTTGGCGGCGTCAATCATGCACTTATCCGATTGCTCGTCGCATTGGGCGACGCACTTGTCATCGGAGAGCGTGCGCACCTCGCCGGCGAGCGTCCCCATCGACCCCGACATCAGCGCCAGGACCAGCAATCCAAGCGGCGCCCTCTTCCCCACACGCATGATCCCCTCCTCATGTGCCGGCTAGGCTCCTGTAATCAGCCGGGTTTGGATGATGAGTCGCCGGCGCGCGCGATGCAACGGGGAGAAGCCGCACGCTCAGGCCGCGAAATGCTCCGGTTTGAGTGCCGGAAGCGTGACAGCGCCGGCGCGCACCGCCTGCGCGTAGCCCTGTGTGCGCGGCAGCAGCCGCTCGAAGTAGACCCGCGCCGCGGCGAGCTTGCCCTCGTAGAAGGCGCGCTCGGGGGTGCTGGCGGCGAGCCTCGCCTCGGCAATCACGGCGCTGCGCAGCCAGCACCAGCCGACCAGCACGTAGCCCGCGAAGTTGAGGTAATCGACCGCGGCGGCACCGAGCTCCTCGGGATTCTGCGCGACCCGCTCGCCGACGAGCCGGGTGAGCGCAGCCCACTCCTCCACCCCGGCCTTGACCGCGGCGGCCCACGGGGCGAGCGCGGCCGGCAGGTCACCGGCGAGGGTCCTGCCGATCTCCTCGGCCATGCGCTTGACGCTGGCGCCCCCCGTTCCCAGTACCTTGCGGCCGAGCAGGTCGAGCGCCTGGATCCCGTTCGTGCCCTCGTAGATACAGGCGATCTTGGCATCGCGAAGGTATTGCTCGGCGCCGGTCTCGCGGATGAAGCCGGCCCCGCCGTGCACCTGCACCGCGAGGCTGGTCGTCTCCATCGCCGTGTCGGTCAACAGTGATTTCACGATCGGGACGAGCAGCGCGACGAGCGCACCCGCACGCTCGCGCTCGGCCGGATCCGGCGCCAGGCGCTCGATGTCCTCGAGCAGATACGTGTAGTAGGCGAGCAGGCGCTGGCCCTCGGTCAGCGCCTTCTGCGTCAGCAGCATGCGGCGCACGTCGGGATGCACCGCGATCGGGTCGGCGGCCTTGTCGCGCGCGACCGGCCCCTTCGCCGACCGTCCCTGCAGGCGCTCGAACGCGTAGCGCGCCGAAGCCTGCAACGCGCGCTCACTGAGGCCGAGGCCCTGGAGCCCGACGCCGAGGCGCGCGTGGTTCATCATCGTGAACATGCAAGCGAGTCCGCCGCCCGGCGTGCCGATCAGCCAACCTGCCGCCTGCTCGAACGCCAGCACGCAGGTCGGCGAGCCATGAATGCCCATCTTGTGCTCGATCGATTCGCAACGAACGCCGTTCGGCTTGCCGTCGATCAGCTTCGGCACCAGCAGCAGGCTGATGCCGCGAGTCCCCGGCGCGGCATCCGGCAGTCGCGCGAGCACCAGGTGGACGATGTTGTCCGCCATGTCGTGCTCGCCCCAGCTGATGAAGATCTTGGTGCCGCTGACGCGGAAGCTGCCATCGCCCACGGGTTCCGCCTTGGTCCTGAGCAAGCCGAGGTCGGTGCCGGCCTGCGCCTCGCTGAGGCACATCGTGCCGGTCCACTCGCCGGACACGAGCTTTCCAAGGTACTGACTCTTCAGTGCCTCGCTGCCGTGGCGCGTCAGCGCGAGCACCGCGCCTTCGGACAGGCCGCTCGCCATTCGCCAGGCCATTGCCGATCCGCACAGCATCTCGCCCACGGCGATGTGCGCGATCGCCGGCAGCCCCTGGCCGCCGAACGCCGGATCGGCACCCATCCCGGTCCAGCCGTCGCGGCAGAACTGCTGATAGGCCTCGCGGAAGCCGGGCGCCGTCGTGACGCGCCCATCGGTGAGCGTCGGATCTTCCCAGTCCCCGCGCCAGTTGAGCGGCGACAGCACGTTCTCGGTAAAGCGCGCGGCTTCCTCGAGGATACCGTCGATCAGTTCGCGGTTGACGTCCTCGCGGCCCAGCCCGGCGAGAACACGCTCGGCCTCGAGCACCTCATGGATGACGAACTGGAAGTCACGGCGCGGCGCGCGATACTCGTACATGGAGCTCAATACCTCAGCGAATCGGCCTCGAGCCGAGGTCCGAGTTTAACAGTCAGGCGCATCGCTTACGGTCGGCATTAGCCGCAGGTGCAACACGCACCGTCACGCGCCACTCCCACGCCGGTGCTTGGCCGCTCGATCAGCGGCGAGCAGTCATCACGCTCCCGCGGAGCCGCCCCGGTGGCGCTGCTCCGAAGCCGGAACTGCCTGCGGCGGGCGGTATTGAATGAATGGCAGCAACCGCGCGAGGGACCGCAGCATCCCGTGCTCGTTGATCCACAGCGCATACGCGACGTAGGTCGGGTCGCGACTCAGGTGCCGCTCCTCGGTGCGCGCGCGGGCGTAGTAGACGAGATTGAGGAGCAGCAGCAGGCAGCAATTGCGCAGTGCGGCCGCGGCGCCCTGCTCGCTGACGAACGGCACCGAGATCAGCCACCAGCTGAGGTTCTTGGCGAGATAGGCGGGGTGCTTCGTGAATCGGTAAGGCCCGCTGGTGATAATGCCCCGGTGCGTCAGGTTCGAGAACCGCAGTCCGAACGCAACCGTCGCAAGCGCGTAGATCGACGCCAGCGCGATGATGATCGCTCCCCACGCCCCCTGAAGCGCCGGCCACGGCCGCAGCCAGCTGTCCCAGTAGGTATTGTCCTCGTACTGCAGGTAGAAGCGACCGATGACCGAATAGAACGGCTGATAACAGATGAGCGCCACCAGCCATCCGGCCACGGTGGGTTCGACGCTGCGGATGTGCGTGTCGAACAGCCGGATGGTGGTCGTGTAGCCGACGACGCAATACAAGAGGTCGACCGCATAGGAAAGATGAAAGAAGACGTCGTAGACGGACATCGTGCCGGTCCCCGTCGCCCCGACCGCGCGATACAGCGCGCGGATCTCATCCCCGAGGTACACCGTCATCAGCGGGAGGAAGTAGGCCTTGACGGTCCAGCCGAGCAGGTGGCGGCCAACGACGGCCCGATCGACGCTGCGCCATCGACCCATCACGAGCGCGCCGAACTCGTAGTACTCGTCGCGCGTCTCGCCCGAGCGCCGGTCCGCCCACAGCATGTAGAACGGGACGAG
>DATNHZ010000154.1:0-14558 GCA_035604655.1 Steroidobacteraceae bacterium
GAGCCTCGCCGAGCTCGCCGGCGCGATCGACGTCCGCCACCAGGCGCGGCACTGGAGCGCGGCCGGACGCGACGTGACGATCGATCCGGGCCACGACGCCTGGCGCCACGGCGAGTTTGATCTGTCGTTCGACATTGACGATGCCGGGCTGGCGGGCGCCCGCCTGAAATCGCCGTCGATCCGCCTCGACGCGGTCAGCGCGCTGGTGGCGCTCTTGCCGGAGGGGGTCGCGCGCGAGGCGGGCACGGCGCTCGCGCCGCGTGGCGCGGTGACGCTGGTCGATGTCGGCCTCACGCGCGGGACGCGGCCTACCGAATGGCGTGTGGATGGCGGCCTGAAGTTCACCGGCGTCGGCATCGGGGCGTGGCACGACGTCCCGGGCGTGACGGGCGTCGACGGCGAGCTGACGGCGCGCGGTTCGAGCGGTCGCCTCCAGATCCGGTCGACTGCGTTCACGCTCGACCTGCAGCACTTCCTGCGCGCGCCGGTGAGCGCAGCCGAGGTCGGCGCGACGCTCGACTGGTGGTGGCAGCCGGACGGCTGGCGCTTCGCCGTCGACGATGCCCACAGCCGTTCGCCCGACGGCAGCGGCAGCGGCACGGCCCGCCTGTGGCTGCCCGCCGACGACGAGTCCCCGCGACTGGTGCTCGACCTCAAGCTCACCGACATCGACGCCCGCGTTGCGACCAAATACCTGCCGGCCAAGCGCATTCCGGCAGCGGCGATGGACTGGCTCGACCAGGCCTTCATCGCAGGTAGCGTGAAGGATGTGCGCTTCGAGTTTGTCGGTCCGACGCGCGAGTTCCCGTTCCGCGACGGCGGCGGGTTGTTCCGGATCCAGGTGCCGTTCTCTGGCATGCGGGTGCACTACCAGGACGGCTACGCCGACATCGAGGATGCAACCGGGGAGGCGGTGTTCAAGAACCAGGGCTTCACCGCGCACGCCACCCACGCCCGCGTCGGCGGGCTCGAGGTCGCAAACGCCAACGCAGCGATGCCGGACTTCGCCGACGCCGAGCTCGCCGCCAGCGCCAGCGCGCGGGGCGATGCCAACGACGCGCTCGCGTTCCTGCAGTCTTCCCCGCTCGGACCGAAGCTCGGGTCTTATTTCATGCAGCTCGGCGCTCACGGGCCGTTGGACGCCGACGTCACGCTCGACCTGCCGTTCAGGCGCCTCGCCGAGCGACACGTCAGCGTCGCGGGCCGCCTCGAGGGTGCGACCGCGAGGCTGCCGGAGCTGCGCGATGAGCTCACCGCCATCACCGGCGCGTTCACGCTGCGGGATCTGGAGCTCGAGGTCCCGCAAGTCACGGCTACGGCGTTCGGCGGCGAGGTCGTCGCGAGCGCCCGGACCGTCGCGGGCCCCACCGGCCTCGCCGGTGATCGCGTCCTGCTGGTCGACGCGCACGGCCGCGCGGCCGCCGCGCAGCTGCAGCCGCTGCTCGGGATCACCCGCGGCCAGTGGCTCGACGGCGTGCTCGACTGGCGCGCGCAGGCGCGGCTGCCGCGCTACGAGTGGCGGCCGCCACCCGACGCGCCGCCGGCGACCGCGCCGCCGGGCGCAGCGCCGGTCCCGCACGAGGTGGAATTCCGCGTGCTGCCGGTCACGGTGCACGTCGACTCGAGCCTCGAAGGGCTCGCGCTCGCATTGCCAGCGCCGCTCGCCAAACCCGCCGATGAAGCGCGGGCGGCACGGCTCGACCTCGTGATCGACCCAGGGCTCGAGACAGGTGCACCGCCGCTCCCGCGGACGTTCAAGTCCCGCGACCTGCCGCGCGCGCCGACGCTGATGGCACGCATCCAGCTGGGCCGCGACGCGGGCACACTCGAGTGGAGCCGTCACGACGGGTATGCGCTCCAGCGCGGTACGCTGCGGTTCGGTGGCGGCAACGCCGCGCTACGCGAGGCGGGCGGCGTCTGGCTCGAAGGGCGCCTGTCGGACTATGACCTGTCAGCGTGGCTCGCCGTGCGGCTGACGGACGACCCCAGCGCGGGCATCGGCGAGTACCTGCGCGGCGGGACGGTCCTGGTCGACCGTTTCGGCATCTTCGGTTTCCATTTCCAAGAGGTGTCGCTGGCGCTGGAGGCGGGTGCGGCGGAGTGGCACGTCAAGGTCGACGGGCCCCAGGCGAAGGGCACGGTCGTGATCCCATGGGAACTTCGCGGCTCGCGGCCGCTGACGCTCGACCTCGAGCACCTCGTGCTCGGCGAGCGCGTCCCGCTCGGCGGACCCGGCGAGACGCCGACCGACCCGACGCAGTTGCCCGGCCTTGCGGTCACCGTCCACGACCTCGACATCCAGAAGCGGCACCTGGGGTCGCTCGAGGCGCAGGTGTCGCGCACCGAGGACGGCCTGCAGCTCGACAGCGCGACGCTCAAGGGTGCCTCGTTCCAGGGGTCCGGGCGCGGCACGTGGGCGCTGACCTCGACGGGGCAAAGCAGTGTCGTGTCATTCACGATCGAGAGCACGGACCTGCTCGATACACTGACCGCATGGGGTTTCACGCCGACGATGTCGGCCAAGTCCGGACGTGCGACCGGCGAGCTGCGCTGGCCGGGCGGCATCGATGGAGACGTGGTCGGGCGTCTGGCGGGCAATGTGCGCATCGTCGTCAACGAGGGCCAGCTGACGACGGTCGCGCCAGGCGCCGGACGGGTGCTCGGCCTGTTGTCGGTCGCGGCCCTGCCGCGCCGCCTGACGCTCGATTTCAGCGACCTGACCGACAAGGGCTTCGCGTTCGACTCGATCACCGGCGATTTCGAGTTCCGCGACGGCAATGCCTATACGAACAATCTGGTGCTGAAAGGCCCGGCCGCGGAGATCGGCATCGTCGGGCGCACCGGCCTCGATGCGCGGGACTACGACCAGACCGCCAAGGTGACCGGCCACTTCGGCGGACCCCTGGCGGCCGCCGGGGCGCTCGCCGGGGGGCCGGCGGTCGGGGCAGCACTGCTGCTGTTCTCCACCGTGTTCAAGGAGCCCCTGTCGGGCATCGCCCGAGGGTACTATCGAATCACGGGCACCTGGGAGCAGCCCAAGGTCGAGCGGATCGGCGCGAGTGCAGCCCGCGAAGCCACCCAGAGCGCCACAACGAGCGGCAACCCGCCGTGAGGAAGCCGACGTGACCACAGTTGCCGCCATACAGATGACCTCCGGACCCGACGTCGCTGCCAATCTCGCCGTCGCCGGCCCGCTACTCGCGCAGGCGCGGACGGCGGGAGCGACGGTGGCGCTACTGCCCGAGAACTTCAATTTCATCGGCCGGCGCGACGCCGACAAGCGCACCGTCGCCGAGGTCTTTGGATCGGGTGCGACCCAGGACTTCCTGACACATAGCGCCGCGGCGCTCGGGCTGTGGATCATCGCCGGCACGCAACCGCTCGCGGGCCCCGACAAGGACGGCCGGGTGACGAACTCGACCCTGGTCTACGACGCGAGCGGCCGCTGCGTCGCGCGCTACGACAAAATTCACCTGTTCGACGTCGACGTCCCCGACAAGCCCAAAGAGAGCTACCGGGAGAGCGCCGGTGTCGCGCCGGGCCGCGAGGTCGTGCTGATCGACACGCCGGCGGGGCGCGTCGGCCTCAGCGTCTGCTACGACGTCCGCTTCCCGGAGCTCTACCGGCGCCTCAGCGCCGCCGGCGCCGAGATCCTGGTCGTACCCTCGGCGTTCACCGTGCCGACCGGCCGCGCGCACTGGGAGACGCTGTTGCGGGCGCGGGCGATCGAGAACCTCTGCTACGTGGTGGCAGCGGCACAATCCGGCGTGCACCCCAGTGGCCGCGAGACCTACGGCGACAGCCTGATCGTCGACTACTGGGGCCGGGTGCTGAGCCGACTGCCGCGCGGCAGCGGTGTCATCACCGCCGACATCGACCGGGCGGCGATGGCCACCACGCGCACCGGCTTTCCGTCGCTCGCGCATCGCGTATTCAACCCCTGAGGCACGTACAGACATGGTCGCAGTACTGAAGGAACCGGACGCGCTCCAGATCGCGCGCCGCAGCATTCTCGAGCCCGCCGGGCTCGACGGCAGCACGCTCGAAAGCGTACTCGGCATCATCCGCAGCTACGCCGTCGACGAGGGCGAACTCTATTTCCAGCTGGCGCGCGATGAGTCCTGGTCGCTCGAGGACGGCATCGTCAAGGACGGCGCGTACAGCATCGACCAGGGCGTCGGCGTGCGGGCCATCGCCGGCGAGCGCACCGGCTTCGCCTACTCCGATGACATCGCGCTGCCGGCGCTGCAGGAAGCGGCGCGCGCCGCGCGCGCCATTGCCCGCCACGGCGGCACCAGCACCTCGCCAGCCGGCCACGCCATCGCCGCGACGCGCGCCGCCGGCCACCGGCTTTATCTGCCAGCGGACCCGATCGTGACGCTCGCCGATGCCGACAAAGTTGCCTTTCTGCTGCGTCTCGACCGCGAGACCCGCAACCTCGATCCGCGGGTCCGCCAGGTCATGGCGAGCCTTGCCGCCATTCACGAGATCATCCTGGTCGCCAATTCGAACGGCACGCTCGCGGCCGACGTCCGCCCGCTGGTCCGGGTCAATGTCAGCGTGATCATGGAAGACGGCGGCCGGCACGAGCAGGGGTACGCCGGCATGGGTGGGCGCTACACGATCGCGGAGCTCGTCAAGGACGCTGCGGTGCACGACCTGCCGCGCCAGGCAGTGCACGCCGCGAGCGTCAATCTCGAGGCGGTCCCGACCCCGGCCGGGACCATGACCGTCGTGCTCGCCGGCGGCTGGCCGGGCGTGATGCTGCACGAGGCTGTCGGCCACCCGCTCGAGGGAGATTTCAACCGCAAGGGTACGTCGGCCTTCACCGGGCGCATGGGCGAGACCGTGGCGAACCCGCTGTGCACCGTCGTCGATGACGGCACGCTCGCTCGGCGCCGCGGCTCGCTCAATATTGACGACGAGGGCACGCCGACCCAGTGCACCACGCTCATCGAGAAGGGCGTGCTCACCGGCTACATGCAGGACCGGCTGAACGCGCGACTGATGGGCATGCAGCCGACCGGCAACGGGCGGCGCGAGTCATTCGCGCATGCAACGATGCCGCGGATGACCAACACCTACATGTTGGCGGGCCCGCACGATCCCGAGGAAATCATCCGCTCGGTCAAGCGGGGCCTGTATGCCGTGAACTTCGGGGGCGGCCAGGTGGACATCACCAGCGGCAAGTTCGTGTTCTCGGCCAACGAGGCCTACCTGATCGAGGACGGCCGGGTGACGCGGCCCGTCAAGGGGGCCTCGCTGATCGGCTCGGGTCCGGAGGTGTTGCAGCGCGTGACGATGCTTGGCAATGATCTCAAGCTCGACGCCGGCGTCGGCAACTGCGGCAAGGAGGGCCAGACCATTCCGGTCGGAGTGGGCCAGCCGACGATCAAGGTCGAAGCGCTGACCGTTGGCGGCACGGGCTGACAGCCGCCCGGGCTGCCGCGATAATCAGCGGCCAGCGAGAGGATCCCGATGTATCTGCCGCGCCGCCTGTACGAGCTGCTGCCATACGCCTATGTCGTGGTGGGCCTGCTGCTGTGCATCGGCTCCTACCTCGCCAGCGGTTCGGTGTGGAGCAACTCGGCGTTCGCCGTCGGCGGGCTCGCGATCGTCGCCGGTGGGGTGCTGATCCTGCGGCGGCGCTCGTACCGGGACGACGCGGCGCGCTACGACTCGCACTCGCTCGACGACTGACCCGCCTCCCGCCGCTCAGTGCGGCTCGGCCGCTGGCCGTTCACTTGCGGCGCCGGCGCTGAACTCGTCTTCCGCGCCGCTCGGATCCGCCACGGGCGGCGGGCCGCCCCCGCGGGGGTAAGTGTTCGACGCCTGCTCGTCGTCGTACCTGAGTTCGTGCGTGCCGATGACGATCACGTCGCCATCCCGCAGCACGTGCCGGCGCACGCGCCTGCCGTGGAGCAGGATGCCGTTGGTGCTGTTGAGATCCTCGATGATTGCCGCCTCCGGCGACACCAGCAGTTGGCAATGGTGCCGGCTGATGTATTTCGAATCGATCTGCAGATCGTTCTCGGCGGTCCGCCCGATGAAGAACCGGCCGGGTCGCAGCGTGCGTTCCATAACGTTGCGGCCGTCGGTCGCCACCGTCAGTCGCCCGAGCACCGCATCCGGAGCTCGTCTGCGCGGCACCACCAGCTCGGCGCGGCGCACGCGGCCGGCGCGCGCGGCGTGCTCGACCCACTGCAGCTCGTTAAGTGCCGCGTTGATCTCGGTCTCGTCCACCGTTACCTTGTCGATTGCGAACGCCGCCATCATCGCCGTGTCGCACAGCGTGTTGATGAGCCGCGGTACGCCGGCCGTGCAGTCGTAGACCAGGTCCATCGCCTGCTGGCTGAATATCTGCCGTCCGCCGGCGCCGGCGACCTCCAGACGGTGCGCGATGTAGGCGCACGTCTCCTCCTTGAGCAGCGGCGCCAGGTGAAACCTCAGCCGGACCCGTTGCGCGAGCTGCACGAGCTCGGGAGAATTCAGCTTCTCATTGAGCTCGGGCTGGCCCACCAGGATGATCCGGAGCGTCTTGTCCTTGGTGGTCTCGACGCCGGACAGCAGCCGGATCTCCTCGAGCACGCGGCTCGACAGGTTCTGCGCCTCGTCGACCACGAGCAGTACCTTGCGGCCGGCCGCGTACTGCTCGACCAGGAAGTTGTTGAGGGTGGCGAGGAGTTCGGGCTTTGCCATCTTGAACGGCGCGAACCCGAATTGCACGAGCACGCCCTGCAGGAAGCCGAGCGGGCTGATCTGCGTCTGGTTCAGCTGGGCGACCACGACGTCCTGGTCGAGGTCGCGCAGGAAGGTCTCGATCAGCGTCGTCTTGCCGGAGCCGATCTCGCCGGTGATCACTACGAACCCATCCGTGAACCAGATGGTCGACTCCATGTACGTCTTGGCGCGCGAATGCTGCTTCGACAGGTAGAGGAACTCCGGGTCCGGGCTCAACCGGAACGGCAGCTCCGTCAGGCGGAAATGCTCGAGATACATCGTTGCGGATCTCACCGGCCCCGCCGGGCACATCCCGGCATCGCCACTATACGGTACCCCCGGAACCGGCGGTAAGACCGCAGTCTCGCGCAGCCTCGCCCGGCGGCTCGGGGGCAGTCGGCCGCGTCGGACCAGCCGGTCAGCGCAGTCGCAGTACCCGCCGCAGGGCGCGGTCGCGCGCCGCGGCTGAGTCCGTCACGACCGTGGCGTGGCCGAGCTTGCGCCCCGGTCGCGCCTCGCGCTTACCATAGACATGCAGATGCAGCCCCCGCTCGCGCAGCGCGCGCCCGATGGACGGCAGGCGGCCGACGAAGTTGACCATTGCGCTATAGCCGCGTGCCGACGGGCTGCCGAGCGGCAGCCCGCAGATCGCCCGCAGATGGTTCTCGAACTGGCTCGTGCACGCGCCCTCGATGGTCCAGTGACCGGAGTTGTGCACGCGCGGGGCCATCTCGTTGGCGATCAGCGCGCCGCCGGCCACGAAGAACTCGACTGCCAGGACACCCGCATAGCGGTAGCGCCTGAGGATCGCGCGTACATAGCGTTCCGCGGTGCGCTGCAGACGCACCGCGCGGTACGGAGCCCGGCTCGAGGCGAGGATGCCGTGCTCGTGGACGTTCTCGGTCAGCGGATAACAGACGACCTCGCCGCGCGTGCTGCGTGCCGCAAGCAGCGATACCTCGCGCGTGAATTCCACGAAGCCCTCGTAGATCAACGGCTGCCCGCCGAGCATCCGCCACGCCGGCTCGATGTCCGCGCTGCGCCGCAGCCTGGCCTGGCCCTTGCCGTCGTAGCCGAAGCGGCGCGTCTTCAGCACGCCGGGCAGCCCGATGCGCCGGACCGCCGCCTCGAGATCCGAGCGGATGTCCACCGGCGCGAACGGCGGCGTCGGGATCCCCAGGTCGCGAAACAGCGTCTTCTCGAGCAACCGGTCCTGGGCGACCGCGAGCACGTCGGGCTGCGGGTAGACGGGCGCATAGCGCGCGCAGGCTCTGAGCGAGGCGACCGGAACGTTCTCCCAGTCGAAGGTCACCACCGCGACACGTCGCGCGAGGGTCGCGAGGCGCGCCTGGTCGTCGAATTCGCCGGTTACAATAGGGCCCACCTGCCCGCCCGGCGCGTCGGTGGTCCGGTCGTAGAACTCGGCGTCAATTCCGAGCGGATAACCGGCCAGGGCCAGCATCCGCCCGAGCTGGCCGGCCCCGATGATCGCAACCTTCACGCGCCGGAACCGGAGCGCGGATCGGGCCTGGCGAGCACGGCGGACGTTTGCTGCCGGCGAAACTGCTCGAGCGCGGTGCCGACGGCAGGGTGCTTGTTGGCGAGGATCGCGGCCGCAAGCAGCGCCGCATTGGTGGCGCCCGCGGCGCCGATGGCCAGCGCCCCGACCGGGACACCGGCAGGCATCTGCACGATCGACAGCAGCGAGTCGAGGCCATTCAAAGTCTTCGACTGCACCGGCACGCCGAGCACCGGCAGCGTCGTCTTGGCGGCGGTCATGCCGGGAAGGTGGGCCGCGCCGCCGGCGCCCGCGATCAGCACCTCGAGGCCGCGGCCCTTGGCCGCGGAGGCGTACTCGAACAGCAGGTCCGGCGTGCGGTGCGCGGAGATGACCCGCACCTCGTGCGCGATGCCGAGCTCCTTGAGCGTGTCGGCCGCGTGCTGCAGCGTCTCCCAGTCGGAAGACGAACCCATGATGATGCCGACGAGTGGCTGCATGCCGGGCGATTTTACGCGGTTGGCTCACGCGCGGCGAGCGCCACGCGCAGCCACCGGAACAGGGCACGCGCGGCAGCCGGCGGCTGCCCCGCGGCGGCCTCGGCCTGCGCCGTCGCGACCAGTGCGCGCAGCTCATCGGCATCGAGCCTCGGCTCGGCCGCGAGCAGCGCCGCGAGCGCCGGGGCACCTTCCACCACGAGCCGGTCGCGCCACGCCTCGATGCGGTGAAACTCGCGGGCCGCGAGGCGCTGCTCCAGCGTGCGGCGTGCGATCGCGCCCTTGAGTTCCGCGACGTCGCCCTTGCGCAGCAGCTTGCCGATGAACTGGCGCTGCCGGGCTGCACCGCCGCGCGCCGTGATCTGCTTGGCGAGGTCGATCGCGTCGCGGAGCTTCTCGCTGAGCGGCAGGACGTCGAGCTCGGCGGACGGCAGGGACACGAGTTCGTCGCCGAGCTCCTTGAGCTCGACCGCATCGCGTTTGCGCTGGCTCTTGCTGGGGCCGTCGGGGTCCGGGTCCCGCTGGTCGGGGTTCCGCGCCGTCATGACCCATCCTAGCCTAGAATGCGCGGGCCGGCCCCACACGGACGCCCATGCAGTCTCCCGCACTCGCCTATGCCGATCTTGCCGCGCTCGTCGAGCAGTCACTCGACGAGGCGCGCGCTGCAGGCGCCACGGAAGCGGACGTGGGACTGAGTGTCGACACGGGCCTCTCGGTCACCGTCCGGCTCGGTGAGGTCGAGACGCTCGAGTACCAGCGCGACCGCGGCATGGGGATCACGGCGTACGTCGGCAAGAAGAAGGGCACGGCCACCACCGGCGATCTGTCGTGGCAGGCGATCGCGGACACGGTCCGCAAGGCCGTCTCGATCGCGAAATTCACCGCCGAGGACGACTGTGCCGGCCTTCCCGATCCCGCCACGCTCGCTCGCGAAATCCCCGACCTCGCGCTCTCGCACCCGTGGGACCTCGAGGCCGAGAGCGCGATCGAGCTCGCGCGCCGCTGCGAGTCGGCAGCACTCGCCCACGACAAGCGCATCACCAACTCCGAAGGCGGCTCGGTCAGCGCGCACCGGGCGCTGCGTGTGTATGGCAACTCGCTCGGCTTCCTCGGCGGCTACCCGAACACCTACTACAGCGTGTCCTGCGTCGTCATGGGCCAGCAGAACGGCGACATGGAGCGCGACTACTGGTACACGGCGGCGCGCGACTGGCGCGAGCTTGAGGACGTCGAGGCGGTCGGGCGGACGGCGGCCGAACGCGCGGTGGCGCGGCTCGGGGCCCGGCGCATCCCCACGACCCGCGCTCCGGTGCTGTTCGTGCCGGAGCTGGCGCGCGGGCTGATCGGGCACTTCATCGGGGCGATCCGCGGCGGCGCCCAGTACCGGCAGAGCTCGTTCCTGCTCGGCGCTGCGGGCCAGCAGCTGTTCCCCGCCTTCTTCGGCATCTCCGAGCGCCCGCACCTGGCGCGCGCACTCGGCAGCGCACCGTTCGACGGCGAAGGCTGTGCGACCCACGATCGCGAGCTTGTCTCGCAGGGCGTGCTCGACGGCTATGTACTGAACACCTACTCGGCCCGCAAGCTGGGCCTGAAGACCACCGGCAACGCCGGCGGCGTGCATAACCTGCTCGTGCATCCTGGCGAAGACGACTACCCATCGCTGCTCAAGCGGCTGGGGCGCGGCCTGGTCGTCACCGAGCTGATGGGCCAGGGCGTCAACGGCGTGACCGGCGACTACTCGCGCGGTGCAGCAGGCATGTGGGTCGAGAACGGGGAGGCGTGCTTTCCGGTCAGCGAGATCACGATCGCCGGCAACCTCAAGAGCATGTTCCGGAACCTGGTGGCGGTGGGGCGCGATGTCGATGCGCGCGGCTCGATCCGCACGGGTTCGATGCTGATCGACGAGATGACGATCGCCGGCGAATAGCCGGTGCACGGCTGGCGGGCCCGCCGGGCTGCCGCAGCCATCTGCCAAGCACTGCGGAGGCCACCCATGGTCGACACCTATCACAAGCGCACCGTCGGCAAACGGACGCTGTCACCCCAAACGCAGATGATGGGTTTCGGCTACGACCCGCACCTGTCGGAAGGCGCCTTGAAGCCGCCGGTGTTCCTGACCTCGACGTTCGTCTTCAAGACGGCGCAGGACGGCAAGGACTTCTTCGACTACAACTCCGGCCGCAAGAGCAAGCCGGCGGGGGCCGCCGGAGGCCTGATCTACTCGCGCTTCAACAACCCCAACCTCGAGGTGCTCGAGGACCGGCTGGCGCTGTGGGACCGGGCCGAGTCCGCGGCGGTATTCGCCTCGGGGATGGCAGCGATCGCGACCACGTTCCTCGCCTATCTGAAGGCGGGCGATGTGATCTTGCTGTGCCAGCCGCTCTACGGCGGGACCGAGACGCTGATTGCCCGGGTGCTGCCGAACTACGGCATCCGTACCGTCGGCTTTACCGATGGGCTGACGCCCGCGGCCGTCAACGCCGCGGCCGCCGAGGCCCGCGCACTCGGCCGCATCGGGATGATCATGACCGAGACGCCGGCCAATCCCACCAACGCACTCGTCGATCTGGCGCTGATGTCGGCCACGGCGGACGATATCGGCAGGCAGCAGGGCTACCGACCGCCGGTCGTCACCGACAACACGATGCTGGGGCCCCTCTACCAGAACCCGCTGCGCTGCGGGGCCGACCTCAATGTGTACTCGCTGACCAAATACGTCGGCGGCCACTCGGACCTGGTCGCAGGCGGGGTGACGGGCTCTCTCGCACGCGTCGAGCCGATCCGGATGCTGCGCCACGCGATCGGCACGCAGCTCGACCCCAACTCGGCGTGGATGCTGCTGCGCTCGATGGAGACGCTGGCGCTCCGGATGGAGCGGGCGAACGACAACGCCCGCACGGTCGCCGCGTTCCTGGCGGGACACCCGAAGGTCGTGTCGGTCAACTACCTCGGGCTGCTGGCGCCGGACGATCCGCGCAGCCGTGTGTATGCCCGCCAGTGCCAGGCACCCGGCTCGACGTTCTCGTTCGAGGTGCAGGGGGGCGAGGCCGGCGCATTCCGTTTTCTCGATGCGCTGTCGGTAATCAAGCTCGCGGTCAGTCTAGGCGGCACGGAGAGCCTCGCCAGTCACCCGGCGGCGATGACGCATTCGGGCGTCCCCGCCGACGTGCGCCGCCGCCTCGGCATCTCCGAGTCCATGATCCGCCTCTCGGTAGGAATCGAGGATGCAGCCGATCTCGTCGAGGACGTGAGCCAGGCGCTCGAGCGCGTCTAGCCGGCGGGCCGGGGCGCATCGCCCGCGGTGCCGACGAAGTCGTGCAGCGATATCCGGCCGAGCTGCTCGCGGATCGCGGCATCCAGACGGTCGCACAGCGCCTCGGCGGGAGCGACCAGCCGGGCCTGGCGCAGCGCAACGGCGCGCCCGCTCTTGCCCTCGCGCACCGCGGTCAGCACGGCGTCGAGCATGATGCCGGACGGATCACGGGCCGGAATCACCGCCTCGTGCTCGGTCGACTCGAGGAGTCCGGCGGCCTCGAGCGCATCGACGACCGGCCCGAGCGCGATGCTGGGGACCGCGAGCGTCTCGGACAGCGTTTCGACCGTCCAGCGTCGCTCGCCCGACGCGAAGGCCTGCGCCACGAGATACATCACGCTGAGCGCGAGGCGCTCGCTGAGGCGCGCAGTCGGAACGACGTCCCGCTGCCCGGAGCGCAGGTACTGCGGGTTCTGCAGATAGAACGCCAGCAGCGTGCCGGTCAGCAGAATGAGCCAGTTGAGCCAGACCCACATCAGCGCGAACAGTACGATCGCGAAGCTCGCGTAGATCGCCATCGTGCGCGTCGAGTAAGTCACCAGCTGGGTGAACCCGAGGCTCGCTGCGACCCACGCGGCCCCGGCGGCCATGCCCGCCGCGAGGGCGAATCTGAGCCGGACGCGAGTGTTCGGCACGAACGAATACAAGAACGCGAACCCGATGGTGACGACCAGCCACGGCGCGAGCCTGCCGAGCATCTGCAGGAGCGCCGCGAACGGCGGGTGCGACCCGAGCCACAAGAGCAGCGACTGCGTCGAGATCGATGCCACGAGGCCAAGCCCGACGACGATCACGATCGGCCCCGCGACCATCACCGACAGGTACTCGCTGAGGCGACGGCCAAGGCTGCGCGCCTGTTCGACGTGCCAGATGTGGTTGAACGACTCCTCGACCTTCTGGATCACCGAAATGACCGTCCAGACTAGGAATGCAAGTCCCAGCGATCCGAGCACGCCACCCTGCGCGTGGTCGACGAAGCCAATCACACGCCGCGTCAGCTGCACGCCGCGATCGCCGAGCGGCTCGAAGAATTGGTAGATCAGCGGTTCCAGGTCATGCTCGAACCCGAGCCCCTTGACGATCGAGAAGCAGAACGCGATCAGCGGCACGATCGACAGCAGCGTCGTGTACACGAGGCTCATCGCCCGCATGTTGAGGTCGCCGAAAATCAGATCGCGGATGATCGCGTAGACGTAGCGCAGCACGACGAGCGCGGGCATCACCGGCCGGACCAGACCCGTGCGCCGCGGGTCGAACAGCGCCGCCTCGAAGCTTCGCCAGTAGTTCCGCATCAGGCGGCTAGCGTTGCACTTCGCGGCGCACGCTGGCAAGTGACGGGTCGCGGCCGTAAGCTCGGGCGCCCCAGACGGAGCGCACGAAAATGAAGTCCCGCGGCTTTCCCGAGCGCATCGTGTGCCTGACCGAGGAGACCACGGAGACGCTGTACCTGCTCGGCGAGGACTGGCGCATCGTCGGCATCTCCGGGTTCACCGTGCGACCGCCCCGCGCCCGGCGCGAGAAGCCCAAGGTATCCGCCTTCACCAGCGCACGCATCGACAGGATCGTGGCGCTCAAGCCCGACCTGGTGCTCGGATTCTCGGATCTGCAGGCCGACATCGCCGCGGAACTGGCCCGTGCCGGCATTGAGGTGCACGTCTTCAACCAGCGCAGCGTCGCCGGGATACTCGGCATGCTGCGGATGCTCGGCGGGATGATTGGCTGCGAGGCCAAGGCCGCGACGCTCGTCGCCGGGCTCAGCGACGGCGTCGCGATGGCCCGCGCCCGCGCTGCGCGCCTGCCGCGCCGGCCGCGGGTGTATTTCGAGGAATGGGATCAGCCGCAGATCTCGGCGATCCGCTGGGTGTCGGAGGTCATTGAGATCGCCGGCGGAATCGACTGCTTCCCCGAGCTCGCGCGCGAGCCGCTCGGCAAGAACCGCATCATCGGCGATCCGCTCGAGGTGCCGCGGCGCGCGCCGGACATCATTCTCGGCTCGTGGTGCGGCAAGAAGTTCCGCCCGGCGAGCGTCGCGGCCCGGCCGGGGTGGGCGGGCGTGCCGGCCGTGGTGAGCGGAGAGCTGCACGAGGTCAAGTCCTCGATCATCCTGCAGCCGGGGCCGGCCGCGCTGACCGACGGCCTCGAGGCGATCGCCGCGATCGTGGAGCGCTGGGCCCTCGGGGCCTGAGCGCCCGTCAGTCGGCCGTCAGGAGCCTCAGCGCCTCGAGGTATTTCTCGCTGGTGCGGCGGATCACCTCGGCCGGCAGCCGCGGGGCCGGCGCCCGCTTGTTCCAGTCGAGCGTCTCGAGGTAGTCGCGCACGAACTGCTTGTCGAACGACGGCGGGCTCTGCCCGGGCACGTAGCTCGCGACGGGCCAGAACCGCGACGAGTCGGGAGTCAGGACCTCGTCGATCAGCACCAGCCGCTGGTGACCATCGACGCCGAACTCGAACTTGGTGTCGGCGATGATGATGCCCCGTGCCAAGGCATGGCTCGCCGCGAACTGGTAGAGCGCGAGCGCGGTCCGGCGCA
>DATNHZ010000155.1:0-3387 GCA_035604655.1 Steroidobacteraceae bacterium
GCCACGCGGCGTACGGGGGGATCGCGCAGTACCCGCCGTCCCTGCCGTCGGCGATCACGCTGACCGTCGCGTAGCGCTGCGCCTCGCCGATCGCCTTGCTCGACCAGGCGCCGGTGTTGACGTAATCGACGCCGCTACCCAAAGCCGCAAGGTTCATCGGGACAGCCGCAAACTGCTGGGAGGCGCCTCCCTGGACGAACAGCACCTTGTAGCTCACCGGGATGCCGAGCAGCTCGCGCAGGTCGCGCTCAGCCTCTTCGGCAACCGCGCGAAAGCCGCGGCTGCGGTGACTGATCTCCATCACCGACATGCCCGAGCCTTGCCAGTCGGTCAGTTCCTCGCGCGCCTGGGACAGCACCTCGAGCGGCAGCATCGCCGGGCCGGCCGAAAAATTGTAAACGCGCATCCGCACTCCGCATCCGACCGCAGGGCCGGCTCCCGATGGTACCGGCTCAGGCGCGTTTGTGCACTGCGTCAGGGGTATCAGGCGGTCGTCGGGTCGCCGGCATCGGGCCCCGGGATGTCCGGCAGCGGCTCGTCCTCGAGCGGCTCATCGACCCCGTTGAAATGCTGGACCCGCGCCAGCCCGACCAGCAGATCGGCCTCGTCCAGCCGCATCAGGCGCACGCCCTGGGTGTTGCGGCCGAGAACCGAGACCTGGCTGACGGCGGTGCGAACCAGCGTGCCGCCCTGGCTGATCAGCAGCACATCGTCGCTCGGCAGCACCTGCAGCGCCCCGACCATCCGGCCGTTGCGCTCGGAGAGCTGAAGCGCGATCACGCCCTGGCCCCCGCGGCCGTGCAGCGGGAACTCGCCTGGCTCGGTCAGCTTGCCGTAGCCGTTCTCGGATGCGGTCAGGATCGGGCCCTCACGCAGCACGATCAGGGAGTTGACCTCGTGCTCCTCGGTCAGCGCGATCCCGCGCACGCCCGCAGCCTCGCGGCCCATCGGCCGCACGTCGTCCTCCGGGAAGCGAATCGCCTTGCCCCCGGAAGTGCACAGCATGATCTCTTTGTCGCCGTCAGTGATGTCGACCCCGACCAGCCGGTCGCCCGGGTCGAGCGTCACCGCGATGATGCCGGCGGCGCGCGGCCGGGAGAAGGCCTCGAGCGGCGTCTTCTTGACCGTGCCCTGGCTGGTCGCCATGAACACGAAGCGGTCCTCCGGGTATTCGCGGATCGGCAGCATCGCGTTGATCCGCTCGCCTTCCTCGAGCGGCAGCAAATTGACGATCGGCTTGCCGCGCCCGCCGCGACCGGCCAGTGGCAGCTGGTAGACGCGCAGCCAGTACACCCGACCGCGGTTCGAGAAACACAGCAGCGTGTCGTGGGTGTTGGCGACGAACAGCCGGTCGATCAGGTCCTCTTCCTTCATGTCCGTCGCGGCGCGGCCGCGCCCGCCGCGATTCTGGCGGCGGTACTCGGTGACCGGCTGGGTTTTCGCGTAGCCGTCGCGGGACAGCGTCACGACCACCGGCTGGTCCTCGATCAGGTCCTCGATGGTCAGGTCCGAGTGATCGACGTTGATCTCGGTGCGACGCGGGTCGGCGAATTCGGCCTTGACCGCGAGCAGCTCGCCGCGGATCACCTCGAGCAGGCGCTCCGGGCGCGCGACGATATCGGCCAGATCCGCGATGCGCGCCAGGATCTCGGAGTACTCCGCCACGATCTTGCCGCGCTCGAGGCCGGTCAGGCGATGCAGCCGCAGATCGAGGATCGCCTGCGCCTGCACCTCCGACAACCGATAGCCGCCGGCCACGAGGCCGAGCTCGGGTGCGAGGCCGTCGGGACGGGCGCTGACGTCCGGGGCGCGCGCCAGCATTTCGGGTACCGAGCCCGGCGGCCAGCTGCGGGCCATCAGCGCGAGCTTCGCCTCCGGCGGCGCGGGCGCCGCCTTGATCACTGCGATGATCGCATCGATGCTGGCGAGCGCCACGGCCTGGCCTTCGAGCACGTGGCCGCGCTCGCGGGCCCTGCGGAGCTCGTAGATCGTGCGCCGGGTCACGATCTCGCGCCGGTGGCGGAGGAACGCGTCGAGCAGTTCCTTCAGGCCCAACAGCCGCGGCTGGCCGTCGACGAGGCCGACCATGTTGATGCCGAACACTGTCTCGAGGGGGGTGTGCTTGTAGAGGTTGTTGAGCACGACGTCCGGCACTTCACCGCGCTTGAGTTCGATCACGACCCGCAGGCCGTCCTTGTCGGACTCGTCGCGCAGCCCGTCGCCGGCGATGCCCTCGATGACCTTCTCGCGCACCAGGTCGGCGATGCGCTCAAGCAGGCGCGCCTTGTTGACCTGGTAGGGAAGCTCCGTGACGACGATCTGCTGGCGTCCGCGATCGAGCTCCTCGACCTGGGTTCGCGCACGGACGTAGACGCGGCCGCGACCGCCTTTGTAGGCAGCGACAATCTCGGCTGCGCCGTTGATGATTCCGGCGGTCGGAAAGTCCGGCCCAGGCACCAGCTGCATCAGCGCTGCAAGCGTCAGGCCCGGATCGTCGATCAGCGCAATGCAGGCGTCGACGATCTCGCCGAGGTTGTGCGGCGGGATGTTGGTCGCCATGCCGACCGCGATGCCCGAGGAGCCGTTGATCAGCAGGTTGGGAACCCGCGTGGGCAGTACCGAGGGCTCGCGCTCGGACTCGTCGTAGTTCGGGACGAAGTCGACGGTTTCCTTGTCGATGTCGGCCAGCAGCTCGTGGGCGAGCTTCGACATGCGGACTTCCGTGTAGCGCATCGCCGCCGGCATGTCGCCGTCGACCGAGCCGAAGTTGCCCTGACCGTCGACCAGCAGGTAGCGCATCGAGAACGGCTGCGCCATCCGTACCATCGCGTCGTACACCGCGGTATCGCCGTGCGGGTGGTACTTGCCGATCACATCCCCCACCACGCGCGCCGATTTCTTGTAGGCCTTGTTCCACTCATTGCCGAGCTCGTGCATCGCAAACAGCACGCGCCGGTGGACGGGCTTCAGGCCATCGCGGACGTCCGGCAGCGCCCGGCCGACGATCACGCTCATCGCATAGTCGAGATACGACCGGCGCATCTCGTCTTCGAGGTTGACGTGCAGGATTTCGCGCGCGATTTCGGCCATGAACGACGGGGTCTGCAGAGGCGTTTGGAAGCGCGAATCCTATCATAGGGAGGTGATCCTTCCGCAGGTTTTTCAGGCATTTGGGCGCGCCGGACGGGTATACTCAGCAACCCTGCGCAGGCGGCTTTGACGAGCCCGCGCCAAGCACTGTGGAGCGCCATGACCGACACCGCTCAGAACGTCGATCCCGCCGAGATCGGCCGGTTCGATGCACTCGCCGCCCGCTGGTGGGACGAGAAAGGCGAGTTCGCGCCGCTGCACCGGCTGAACCCGCTGCGGCTCGCCTACCTGAAGCGC
>DATNHZ010000156.1:0-24206 GCA_035604655.1 Steroidobacteraceae bacterium
TGATCGGTGCCGAGCGCGTCGGCCAGGCGATGCGCCTTGCGAGCCAAGGCATGAATCACCCGCGGCTTCGCCGGTCGCAGCAGTTCGAGCGCGTGCCAATAGCGCTTCGTGTGCCGTCGCCAGCCGTGCAGTTCCTCGGCGGCCGGAGCATCGCGCGCGCGCACGTACCCCTCGCGCGCCTGCCGATAGATCCGCGCGAAACCCGCGGCGAGCGCCGTCTCGTCGCCGTGTACCGGCAGGCGTGCGATCGAGCGCGCAATTCGGGCGAGGCTGGCTGAGACGCCTTTCGTTGCCACCGGCTTGAGGGCCGCCCGTCGTTCGGCCGCGAACCGATTAAGCAGCACTCGGACCGCGACGGGCTCAAGGCCGGAGGCGGCCGCGGTTTCGCGCAGCTGCGCGGCGAGTTGCGCCGGGTCGCGCGCCGCACTGAGGCTGCGGCCGATCTCCCGCAGCCCTTTGTCCGCACGTCGCACCGCGCGCTCGCCGACGGCAGGCCGCAGAATCCTGAGCAGCGCCCGGGCGCGTTTCAGCTCGCGCCGGATCGCGTGCACGGTTGTATCGGACGGCGGTGCCGCCAGCGCGACCCGCGCGGCCGCAATGCGTGCGCCGGCCTCGGCACGCACCGCGCGCACGGCTGCAGCGGCTCCGGGCTTTGGCATCCTCGGTCCTCGGGCGAACGAGCGCGACAGGATGCACCGAGCGCCGCGCGCGCGCCATCCCCACAGACCGCGGCGCTCACGCCGGGCGCAACGCGGCAGCGCGGTAGAATCCACACCCAATGCGAATCGCGAATCCGGCGCCCATCTGGCTGTTGCTGCTGTGCCTCAGCCCGGCGCCCCCCGTCGGCGCGGGCCCGGAGGTCGCTGGGCCCGGCGGCGCGGCCCAGCTCGTCATCGCCAACCGCGAGCTCGCCGACCGCCTGACCGCCCTCGCGCGCAGCACGCGGCTGAGTGTCGCGGGCGAGGCGCTCGCCTCGCAGGACGCGCTACCACTGATCTACGCCGCGACCGGCGGCCGGCTGCTGTGGCAGGACCCCGCGCGGCGCACCGAGCTCCTTGAAACCGTGCGCGGAGTCGCCGCGGACGGGCTGCTGCCCGAGGACTACCATTTGGATGTGCTGTCGCGCCTCGCAGCGGATCGGGTCGCGCAAGCCACGCCAGCCGCGCAGGCCGACTTCGATGTCCTTGCCACCGATGCCTACGTGCTGGTCCTGTACCATCTGTATCTCGGCAAGGTCGATCCGATCGCGATCGAGCCCAACTGGAATCTGCCGCAGCGCACACTGCGGGAGCGCGACGCGCTCGGGTTCGTCGAGCACGCACTCGAGGCGGGCACGATCCGCGAGACGGCCGCGGCGCTCAGGCCGAAGCACTGGCTGTACGAGCACGGGCGAGCCGCTCTCGCCCGGTATCGCGCGCTCGCGGCCCAGGGAGGCTGGCAGCCGCTGCCCGCCGGCAGGAAGCTCGAGCCCGGCAGCAGCGATCCGCGCGTGCCAGAGCTGAGGCGTCGCCTCACCATCAGCGGCGATTATCAGGGCCCCGCGTCCGATTCGCCGCAATTCGATGCCCCGCTCGCCGCCGGCCTGCGCGTATTCCAGCAGCGGCACCTGCTGACCCCGGATGGCATGGTCGGCGCAGCCACCCTGCGCGAACTCAACGTACCGGTCGGGGCACGGGTCGATCAGCTGCGCATCAATCTCGAGCGTGGCCGGTGGGTGCTGCATGATATCGGCGACGAAGACCTGGTGGTGGTCGACATCGCCGGTTACGGTGTTCGCTACCTGCGGAACCAGCACTCGATCTGGCGCGCGCGTGCGATCGTCGGGCAGCAATACCGCCAGACTCCCGTATTCCGGGCACAGATCGAGAACGTCGTATTCAACCCGACCTGGACTGTCCCGCCCGGCATCCTCGCCCGGGATGTGCTGCCGCAGATGCAGCGCGGCGAGAACGTACTCGCACGCAAGAAACTCGAGGTCTACGATCGCAACGGCAGGCCGGTTGATCCGGCCACGATCGCCTGGGCGCAGTACACGGCGCGAACCTTCCCGTACGTCTTGCGCCAGGCGGCGGGCGATGACAACGCCCTCGGCCGGGTCAAGATCAACTTCCCGAATCCGTACCTGGTCTACCTGCACGACACCCCCACGCGCTCGCTGTTCGATAAGGACGATCGCACCTTCAGCTCCGGATGCATAAGGGTCGAGCGCCCGCTCGAACTCGTTGAGCTGCTGCTCGCCGACCCGGTCAGATGGAACGCGGCCGCCATTCGTGCCGCGGTCGACTCACCCGCGACGCACACCGTCACGCTGCCGCACAATGTACCGGTGCTGCTGATGTACTGGACTGCGGACGAGGATCCGGACGGGCGAACCGTCTTCAAGCGCGATGTGTACCACCGTGATGCCCGGCTGCTGCGGGCCCTCGATGGCCGGGTCAGCGTCGCTGCTCGCAAGAAAACCTGAGCTCGGGTGCGCTTGCCTTCCACGCCGCCGCCGCCGCACTCTTCCTGCTTCGCTTCTGGGAACCGCCGAATGTCATACGCCCGTTCGCGCTCGCTCACCGCCGCCCTCGCCATCACCGCCCTGGTCACCATCCTGGTCGTGGGCTGCCAGCGTTCGGCCGTTGCGCCGGTCGCCGGCGCGCCGCCACCGGCGCCGTGGCCTGCACTGATCGACGAATATCTCGCGGCCTATTTCACCGCACATCCTTCGTTCGCGGCTCAGCAAGGCCGCCACGAGTACGACGGCCAGCTGCCGGACTGGTCGGCTGCCGGGATTCGCGCCGAGGTGGCCCGCCTGAAGGCCTTTCGCGACCGGGTGACAGCCTTTCCCGACGCCCAGCTCGACGACGCGCAACGCTTCGAGCGCGAGTACCTGCTGACGCGGATCGACCGCGAGGTCTTCTGGCGGGACATCGCCGAGGCCCCGTTCACCAATCCCGAGTTCTACCTCGGCATGAGCGATGGCGGCGACTCGCTCGACCCGAGCAACTACGTCGTGCGTCCGTACGGCACGCCCGAGCAGCGGCTCAGGGCCTTCATCCGGTATGCGAGGTCCGTGCTGCAGGTGGTGCCGGAAATCCGCAGCAACCTGCGGACGCCGATGCCGGCCACCTACATCAAGCTCGGCGTCGACGGCTTCGGGGGGCTCGCGGAGTTCTATCGCAACGACGTTCCACGGGCCTTCGCCGGCGTCGGCGATGCGGCGCTGCAGGCAGAGCTGAAGTCGGCCATCGAGCCGGCCGCAAAGGCGCTCGAGGGGCTGGCCGACTGGCTGAGGAGCGAGCAAGGGCGCGCGACCAGCTCCGATGCGCTCGGACCCGAGCGCTTCGCCGCGATGCTGCGCATGACGGAGCGCGTCGAGCTGCCGCTCCCCGACCTCGAGGCGGCGGGCCGTGCGGATCTCGACCGCAATGTCGCCGCACTCAAGGAGGCCTGCAGCAGATTCGCACCGCGCGCGAGCCTCGCGCGCTGCGTCCAGCGGGTCCGCGCTCACAAACCGGAGGGCGGACCGGTCGCCGCCGCGCGCATGCTGCTGGCCGGCCTCAGGCAGTTCATCATCGACAAGGATATCGCCTCCATCCCGGGCCCGGAGGTGGCCAAGGTCGAGGAGTCGCCGCCCTACAACCGCCAGAACTTCGCGTACATCGATACGCCCGGTCCGTACGAGAAGGACCTGCCGTCGGTGTACTACATCGCACCCCCGGACCCATCGTGGTCGAAGGCCGAGCAGGCGGCCTACCTGCCCGGCCGCGCGATGCTGCTGTTCACCTCGGCCCACGAGGTCTGGCCGGGCCACTTCCTGCAGTTCATGTGGGCCAACCGCGCGCAGTCGAGGCTCGCGAGCCTGTTCGTCGGCTACGCCTATGCGGAGGGCTGGGCCCACTATGGCGAGGAGCTGATGTGGGAGAAAGGCCTCGGCGGCGACCCCGAGACACACATTGGGCAGCTGTCCGAGGCGCTGCTCCGCGACGTGCGCTTCCTGTCGGCAATCGGCCTGCACACCAAGGGCATGACGGTCGCCGAATCGGAAAGGCTGTTCCGCGAATCCGCCTTCCAGGATGCCGGGACCGCGCGGCAGCAGGCTGCGCGCGGCACCTATGATCCCGCGTATCTCAACTACACGCTCGGCAAGCTGATGATCCGCCGGCTGCGCACCGACTACTGCGCGAGCCGCGGCGCAGAAGCGTGCTGGAAGTCATTCCACGACCGGTTCCTGTCCTATGGCGGACCGCCGATCCCGCTGGTCAGACGCGCGATGCTTCCGGGTGACAAGGGGCCTGTGCTGTAGGGGGTTTAGCCGCGCACCAGATCGCGCGCTGCGGGCGCCCGCTCGCTGCCCGGGAAGACGTCGGCGAGCGCCCGGTCCGGGAGCCGGAGATGCTCGCGCAGCAGCCCTTTCGCGACCGCCCGCAGGTCGGTCGTGGGCCTGAGGTCGCGACCCTCGTAGCGCTGGCGCTCCCCGAGGCCCGGCCAGTCGGCGAGCATCCGCCCGCCGCGCACCGCACCGCCGAGCACCAGTGCCGCGGCGCCCGTCCCGTGGTCCGTGCCGCGAGTGCCGTTCACCTGCACGGTGCGTCCGAACTCGGTACAGACGAGCACGGCCGTACGCGACCACTCCGGGCCGAGCCCGCCGCGCAGCGCCTCGAGCACCTGGTCGAGGCCGCCAAGGCGCCCCGCGAGCTGGCCCTCGGCCCCGCCTTCGCCAGCGTGCGTGTCCCACCCGCCAGCATCAAACACCGCGACGCGCGGACCCTGCGGCGCTGCCATCATGCGGCCCGCCGTGTCGGCAATCGACTTGAGGCGCTCAACGCCGCCACCTTTGGCCTTGGGCATCGCATCGTTGCTTGCCGGCTGCTCATCATTCGCGAGCGCCTCGATCCGCGTCGCCTCGTCGAGCCGCGCCGACAACATCGGGTCGTCCGAATACAGATCCCGCAGCCGCTGCACGAGCTCGGGTTCCACCTCCGGCAGTGCCGAAGGCGCCCACGATCCAACCGGCACCGGTCCGCGCAGGATCAGCGGCACGTTCTGGCCTAGCGCGAGCCCGTCGATGCCCCGCCCGGCGAGCGCGCCGAGCGCCCGGTTGAGCCAGCCGCTGGCGCTGCCGGAGGGGCGGTCACCGCCGTTCTCGAGCACGTTCTGTCCGTCGAAGTGCGAACGCTCGCGGTACGCCGAGGCAGCGGCGTGCACGACGAGCAGCTCCCCGCTCCGCCAGCGCTCGTGCAGCAGCGGCAGTGCCGGATGGAGCCCGAAAAAGCCGTCGAGATCGAGCGCGCCTTTGGCCCCGCCCGGCCGCGCAATCGCGATCGGCCCGCGCGCCGCGGCGTAGTCCGGATCCCCGAACGGCGGCACCGCCGACAACCCGTCGAGCGCGCCCCTGAGGATCACGACCACGAATGGCGGGGCGCCCGGAAGTGCCGCGAAGCTGACGCCGGGCAGCGCGGCCGCGAGCGCTGCGCCGACGCCGACCCTCACGCTCGCGGTCAGGAATTCCCGGCGGCTCCTCATGCTCATCTCCGTTGAAACTCGGGGCTCATCAGCAGCAGCGTCAGCGCCTGCGACCCGGACGCGGCGCGGGTCAGGGCGCTGCGCGTGCGCGTTCCGGCGAGCGGCCCCAGCGATGTCTCGGCAGTATCGAGCGCCGAACGCGAGTTGCCGACGCGGTCGGCGAGCGCGACGCTCCACTCGATGCGCTTCATCAGCGCATCGGCGCCGTCCCAGTCCTGCTGCCGGTCTGGCCAGCCGGCGGGCGACCCTGGAGCCCAGTGGCGCTGGCCCAGCACTTCGAAAGCCGACAGCAGCTTCTTGGGCTCGCGCGGCGCGACATCCAGTGCCCGCAACGCCGAATAAGCGAAATCCTGCGGTGTCTTGAACTTGCGCGGCTCCGGCTCCCACGCGCCGTCCCAGGTGACGAGCGCTGCGTAGACGGCCGGAAGGTGCCCGTCGCTGCTCTGATATGCGCCTGCCAGGCGCTCGACCAGCCCGGGTGGCGGGTCGTCGGCCACAAAATGCCGCGCGAGCTTCGCCGCCAGGTGGCGCGCCGTCGCCGGATGCGCGGCGAGGTCGCGCAGCACGGCCTGTCCCTGCTGCAGGCCGCCCTCGGCATAGCGACGGCCGAGCAGCGTCTTGCTGCCCGGCTCGTGAATCGCCTCGCGGAATGTGAATGCGCCCGGTTCGCCCGCGGCGAAGCGACCGTTGCCGCCCCCGATGGACCAGCCGGTGATCACTGCCGCGAAAGTCGTCACGTCAGCCTGCGTATAGCCGCCGTCGACGCCGAGCGTGTGCAGCTCGAGAATCTCCCGGGCGAGGTTTTCGTTGAGCCCGATCCTGGGCTTCGCCGGCCCGCGGCCCCGCCACGCGCGCCGTGCGGCGTACTGGGCGGCCTGCGAGTGAGGGCCCACGGACTGCTGGTTGTCGAGGTAGGTGATCATCGCCGGATGCGTCTCGACCGCGAGCAGCAGATCCGCGAACGTGCCGGCGATGCGCGGCCGAATCACCTCATTCTCGAGCGCCCCGGCCGTCCCGAGGCAAATGGGCTTGTCGACCGACACGGCGAAATGGTTCGACCAGAAGTGCACCAGCCGTTCCCGGAACGTCGACTCGCTCAACAGGGCAATCCGCGTTCGCGCCGCCGCCTGGGCGATGTAATGAGGCTGCAGCTGCTCGCGCACCCCCGCCGCAAGCTGTTTGACCGGGTCCTCGCCACGGGCGGTCTGCCGCTTGAGGTCGGCGCGCTCCGCGGCCTGCTGCGCGCGTGCGGCGAGAAACGTCGCCAGGATCTCGCGGCTGGATGCGAGCCCGTCGAGCTCGGCGGGCGTGCGGTCAGGCACACGCAGCTGGGCGAGCAGCCAGCCACGCGGATCGGCGGCGACCGTGGCACGCTCGCCGGGCCGGGCACCGAAGCCGAAGCGGCTGGTGGCGATGGCCGAGTATGTGGCGCTGTCGGCGGTCATGGGCTCTGCACGGGTTCCTCTCCCGGGCAACGCCGGGCACTCGGTTCAGTTGACAGCGCGCACGGATGTCGACGTGCGGCGCGTCACGGACCGATCAATCGCCCGCCGCCGGCGAAGCCGAGGATGAAATACGGCGAGTCGAGCCGGGCGCGCTCGACCGGGCGGCCGCTCGCGGGCGCATGCACGAACTCACTGCCGCCGAGGTAGATGCCGACGTGCTCTGCGGGCGTGTAGAAGAACACGAGGTCCCCGGGCACGAGCGCCTCTGTCGACACGGGCATCGCGGCCGCCCGTTGCTCGGCCGCCGTGCGGGGCACCGTGACGCCGAGCTCGCGGTACACGTAGTAGACGAGCCCGCTGCAGTCGAGCCCCGTCGGCGAACTGCCGCCGTAGCGGTAGGGCGTGCCGACGAGACCGCCGGCGAGCGTCGCGGCGCGCGCGCCCAGCGCACCGCCCGCGGCGGCAACGGGAGTCGGGCGCGCCGGTGCGGCGGCGCAGCCGGCGAGCAGCGATACAGCGAGCAGCACGACACCCGGGACGCGCATGCCCGGAGTCTAGCCGAGCGCCATTCGGCGCGGCGCGCGCTGGCTCACACCTCGGCCGGGGCGCTCCTCGGGGCGGCCGACGCTGCGCCGGTCGCGTTGCGGGGTGACGGCTCCGCGAGGGCGATGGCGATCACATCGTCGACCCGTTCGACGAACCTGAGCTCGACGAGTTCACGGACGCTCGCCGGTACGTCCTCCAGATCCTTGCGATTGCGCGCGGGGAGCAGCACCGTGCGGATGCCCGCCCGGGCCGCTGCCACGGTCTTCTCCTTGACCCCGCCGATCGGCAGCACGAGGCCGCGCAGCGAGATCTCCCCCGTCATCGCGAGGTCGGAGCGCACGGTGCGCTTGGTGAGGAGCGACACGAGCGCGGTGTACATCGACACGCCCGCGCTCGGGCCGTCTTTCGGAATCGCGCCGGCCGGCACGTGGATGTGGATGTCGCTTTTCTCGAACAGGTCCGGATCGATGCCCAGCACCTCGGCGTTCGCCTTGACGAGCGACAGCGCCGCCTGGGCGCTTTCCTTCATGACCTCGCCGAGCTGGCCCGTCAGGATCAGCCGGCCCGCGCCGGGCGTACGGGTCGCCTCGATGAACAGGATGTCGCCCCCCACCGGAGTCCACGCGAGCCCCGTCGCGACGCCCGGGACGCTGACGCGCATGGCCACCTCGTTGTCGAAGCGCGGGCTGCCGAGGATCTCTTCGACTTCCGGCGCATCGATCCGCACCTGGGCAACGGCGCCCGAGGCGATCTTGACCGCGGCGTTGCGCAGCAGCGCACCGATCTCCCGCTCGAGGTTGCGGCATCCCGCTTCGCGGGTGTACTCGCGGGCCGCGCGCCTGAGCGCCGCTTCGGTGATCTCGACCTGCCCGACGTTCAGGCCATTGGCCTCGAGCTGGCGCTTGAGGAGGTAACGCTTTGCGATCTCGACTTTCTCGTCCTCCGTGTAGCCGGTCAGCTCGATGATCTCCATCCGGTCCCGCAGCGGGCCGGGAATCGTGTCGAGCTGGTTTGCTGTGGCGATGAACAGCACCTTCGATAGATCGAACGGCACCGCGAGGTAGTTGTCGCGGAACGTCGAGTTCTGCTCCGGGTCGAGCACTTCAAGCAGCGCCGCCGCCGGATCGCCCTGGAAGCCGCGCCCGAGCTTGTCGATCTCGTCGAGCATCAGCACGGGATTGCGGGTGCCGGCCTTCCTGATCGCCTGGATGATGATGCCGGGGAGCGCGCCGACGTAGGTGCGGCGGTGGCCACGGATTTCGGCCTCGTCGTGCGTGCCGCCGAGCGATGCGCGCTGGAACTTGAGCCCGATCGCGCGTGCGATCGACTGGCCGAGCGAGGTCTTGCCGACGCCCGGAGGGCCGACGAAGCACAGGATCGGGCTGCGGCCCTGCGGATTCAGTTTGCGGACCGCGAGGTACTCGAGGATGCGCTTCTTGATCTTGTCGAGGCCCCAGTGATCGTTCTCCAGCACTTCGCGCGCCTGGCCGATGTCGATCTGCTCGGTGCCGAGCGTGGACCACGGCAGCGCCGCGACCAGGTCGAGGTAAGTGCGCAGCATCGAGTACTCGGCGCCCTGCTCGGGCATCCGCTCGAGGCGTTTCAGCTCCTTCTTCACCTGCTCGAGCGCGTCCGGCGGCAGACCGGCGTTCTCGATTGCGCCGCGCAGCTCAGCGAGATCCGCCGCCCCGTCCTCGCCTTCGCCGAGCTGGCGCTGAATCTGCTTGAGCTGTTCGCGAAGCAGCGCTTCCTTCTGCTTCTCGTCGATCGCCTCGCGGGTCTGCTCCTCGATCTGTCTCGAGAGCTTGAGCACCTCGATGCGCTGCGCCACCAGCGTCGCGACCCGTTCGAGGCGCGTTCGCACGTCCGTCGTCTCGAGCAGCGCCTGCTTGTCCGCCGGCTTGACGTCGAGGAAGCTCGCAATCAGATCGGCGAGGCCTTCCGCCGAGTCCATGGACTGCAGCGCCGTACCGACCTCGGCCGGTACGCCGGGCAGGAGCCCGAGCGCCTCGCCCGCGAGCCGTTTGAGGTTGAGGGCGCGCGCCTCGACGTCGGCGCCGGTGGCATTGGTGGCCGGTAGATACTCGACCCGGGCCAGGTGGAACGGGAGCCCTGGCTGGAAATCGAGCACGCGAAACCGACGCTCGCCCTGGACGACGAGCTGGTGGCCCCCGCCGGGAGTCGTCACGTAGCGAAGGATCCCGGCGACGGTGCCGATCGCATGCAGGTCCGCCGGCGTCGGGTCGTCAATGTCGGGCTGGCGCTGCAGCAAGAGCCCGACCTTGCGCTCGGTGCGCACGGCCTCCTGGGCACCGGCAATGGTCTTGGGCCGGCTGATTCCGACCGGTGCGACGACGCCCGGGAACAGCACCAGGTTGCGGACCGGCAGGATGATCAGCACATCCTCGCTGGGCCCGCCAGACGCTCCGGCGGTTTCGAGGACGCGGGTTCGCGGGTCGGTGTGGTCAGTCATGAGGCCCTCTTGGCGGCATCGCTGGGGTGCGCCGCCCGGGAGGTGCATGGGGGCGCGGTCGCGGGTTTCAACGCCCGGGGCCGGGTCGCCGGATTCGCGCGCCAGGGCCTCCCTGTCCGGACTCCCGGCCGTGCTTAAGCGTCTGCCACCGTGCCCGCCGGGGGTTGCGGCGGTCGCCGTGCCCAGAAGGCGGCGAGTGCCGAGCCCGTGAGGTTGTGCCAGACGCTGAAGATGGCTCCCGGAAGCGCCGCGGCCGGCGTGAAAAGCTTCAGCGCAAGTGCCACCGACAGACCCGAGTTCTGCATGCCGACCTCGATCGCGATCGTCCGCGCACTCGCCTCATCGGCATTCGCAAGTCGCGCGAGGCCATAGCCCGCAGCGAGTCCGATGCCGTTGTGCAGCGCGACGGCGCCGAGCACGGCGGGCCCCGCTACCGCCAGGCGCGGCGCGTTCAGTCCGACGACGATAGCGATCACCGCCACGATGGCCAGCGCCGACACCGCCGGGAATGTCGCGAGGATGCGTGATGAGCGCGCACCCGCGAGCCGGCGCAACACCATGCCGGCGGCAACGGGTCCGACAGCGACCTGCGCGAGAGCGAGCACCATGGCCCCGGCCGGCACCTCGATCGTTCGCGCGAGCATCAGCGAGGCGATCAGCGGCATCAGCACGACCGCGAGCAGCGTCGATGCGGCCGTCAGCGTGACCGACAGGGCGACGTTGCCGCGCGCGAGATAACTGATGACGTTCGAGGCCGTGCCGGCGCTCGTCGCACCCACGAGCACGACGCCGACCGCAGTCGCCGCATCGAGCTGCAGCACCCGGATCACGAGCCATGCGGCCGCCGGCATGACCGTGTAATGCAGGCCAACGCCGAGCAGCACGAGGCGCGGCGCACGCAATACCGCCCGGAAATCGGCCGGTGTCAGCGTGCATCCCATCCCGAGCATCACCAGCATCAGCAGCGGCACGATCGCTCCGCCCGCTCGCGCGAATGGCGCCGGCCAGAGGTACGCACCGCTTCCGGCGCCGATGGCTGCAAGCGGAAAGAGACTTAGGAGGCGGCGCGGCATCATTCATTGTCGCCTACCGGTATGCCGGGGCGCCCACTGGCGTGTCACGCTGCCTCTTGGCAGGCAGCGCGCGGATAGCGCACGATTCGCCGGCGGCAGCCCGCCGCTGGGAGGAACCGACATGTCGAGCAAGCTTGGGGTCGCCACCGCGCTGTGCCTGCTGGCGGTGATCGCAGTCGCGGCTGACCGCATCGCGATCAAGCCGGGCCTGTGGGAGATCTCCCACACGATGGAATCGGAGGGGGTTCCGGTCATACCCGAGGACGTGCTGGCCCGGCTTTCGCCCGAGCAGCGCGCCCGCATGGAGGCGGCCATGAAGGCCCACGGCGGCGGCGCACTCGGCACCAACGGCACGGTCCGCGAGTGCATCACAGAGAAGGACCTGGACCATCCGTTCAAGGCCGACAAGCCCGAGAGTCATTGCACCCACACGACCGCCTCCCGTACCGCAACGTCGATGGAGGTGCACATGCAGTGCAAGGATATGGGTCGCCCGGGTATGAACGCCGAGGGTACGTTCAAGTGGCAGGCGCCGACGTCTGAATCGATGCAGGGCCTGGTTGAAATGCACATGTCGGACGGTACGCACACGATGACGCACCGGACCAAGCTCACTGGCAAGTGGCTGGGCGCGGACTGCGGCGATGTGAAGCCGCACGGGTCGCAGGCCGACTGACCCGCCGTGCAGCGCATCCACGTCGTTGACTCGCACACGGGTGGCGAGCCGACGAGGGTCGTGCTCGACGGCGGCCCTGCCCTGACGGGCAGTCTCCCCAGCCGCGTCGCGACCCTGCGGCGGGAACACGAAGGGTTCCGGGCCGCGCTCTGCACCGAGCCGCGTGGCTCGGACGCGGTGGTGGCTGCGCTATTGACGCCGCCGGTGGATCCGACCGCCGCCGCGGGCGTCATCTTCTTCAATAACGTCGGCTACCTCGGGATGTGCGGCCACGGCACGATCGGCGTCGTGACGACGCTCGCCTGGCTCGGGCGCCTGACGGCTGGACGGCACAGGATCGAGACGCCGGTCGGGGTTGTCACGGCGGACCTGAAGCCGTCCGGGCGGGTGTCCGTCCGCAACGTGGCGGCGTTCCGGCATGCAGCGGGCGTCGCGGTCGTCGTTCCAGGCCACGGGCGCATGACCGGCGATGTGGCATTCGGCGGCAACTGGTTCTTCCTGTCCGCCGACCACGGCCAGCCTCTGGAGGCCGCCAACATCGAGCACCTGACCGACCTCAGCTGTCGGGTCCGCCTGGCGCTCGAGGCGGCCGGCGTCACCGGCGCCGGCGGCGCCGCCATCGATCACATCGAACTCACCGGCCCCGGCAGCCGGGCCGGCATCGACGGCCGCAACTTCGTACTGTGCCCGGGCAATGCCTATGACCGCTCGCCGTGCGGCACCGGCACCAGCGCCAAGCTCGCGTGCCTGGTCGGCGACGGAAAGTTCAGGCCCGGCGAGACCTGGCGCCAGGAAAGCATCATCGGCAGCGTGTTCGAGGCCAGCGTCGAGCTCGAGGACGGGGCGATCGTGCCGACGATCACCGGCCAGGCCTTCGTCACTGCCGAGGCAACGTTGCTGCTCGATCCGCTGGACCCGTACCGCTACGGAGTCCGCGCGCCAGCATGAAGGACCTGACGCAGGGCTCGATCGCAGGCCATATCCTCGCGATGGCGCTGCCGATGGCGATCGGCATGCTGGTGCAGACGCTCTACTTCATGATCGACCTGTACTTCGTCGGGCGCCTCGGCGACGCCGCGCTCGCCGGCGTCGGCGCCGCCGGCAATTTCATGATCGCGGTCATGGCCCTGACGCAGATGCTCGGCGTCGGCACGCAGGCGCTGATCGCGCATGCGGTCGGCGCACGCGACCGCGACACCGCCAATCTCGTGTTCAATCAGTCGCTGGTGCTCGCCACGCTGTGCGCGCTGCTCGCGCTGCTCGGCGGGCTAGGGCTCGCGGCACCCTACATGCGCACGCTCGGTGCCGACGCAGCGACCGTCGCCGCCGGCACGACGTACCTGATGTGGTTCGTGCCGGGACTCGCGCTGCAGTTCGCGCTGGTGACGATGAGCTCGGCGCTGCGCGGCACCGGCATCGTGAAGCCGACGATGGTCGTGCAGCTCGTGACGGTGCTTCTCAACTGCATCCTGGCACCGGTGCTGATTGCGGGCATCGGCACCGGCCACCCGCTCGGAGTGGCGGGGGCCGGCCTTGCCAGCACGCTGTCGGTCGCGGCGGGAGTCGCACTGCTCAGCATCTATTTCGGACGGCTCGAGAAGTACGTGGCTTACCACCGCGAGCAGTGGCGGCCGCGGCTCGCGACCTGGGGCCGGATTCTCAACATCGGGCTGCCGGCCGGCGGCGAGTTTGCGCTGATGTTCGTCTACATGGCCGTCATTTACGCGGTCGTCCGCCGCTTCGGCGCACCGGCCCAGGCCGGCCTCGGCGTCGGCCTGCGGCTGATGCAGGCGGTGCTGCTGCCGGCGATGGCGATCGCCTTCGCCGTGGCCCCGGTGGCCGGGCAGAACTTCGGCGCGCGCGACGCCGCGCGGGTGCGACGGACCTTTCGCGACGGCGCGCTGATGGGCGGCGGGCTGATGCTGGTGGTCGCGGTCCTGTGCCGCTCCTTCGCACCCGGTCTCGTCGGATTCTTCACGAGCGATCCGGCGGTCGTGGCCGTCGGCGTCGGCTTCCTGCGGATTATCGTCTGGAACTTCGTGGCATCGAGCCTCATCTTCACGTGCTCCGGCGTGTTTCAGGCGCTCGGCAACACCTGGCCCTCGATCATCTCGAGTGCGACGCGTCTCGTGACCTTCGTGGTGCCGGCGCTGTGGCTTTCGCAACTGCCGTGGTTCCGGATCGAGCACATCTGGTACCTGTCGGTCGCGACCGTGGCCGCGCAGATGCTGACGAGCCTGTGGCTGCTGCAGGGCGAGTTGCGCGATCGGCTGCAGTTCGCGGCCTGACCCGCGGCCCGCGATGCCCGACATCCCGCTGCCGGCACTTCCGATCGGCGCTGTGCTCGAGGAGGTCCGCGCGGCGCTGGCGCGCCACAGCTCGGCCGTGCTCGAGGCCCCGCCCGGCGCGGGCAAGAGCACCGTTGTACCGCTCGCGCTGCTCGGTGAGGCATGGCTCGGCGCGCGGCGCATCGTGATGCTCGAGCCGCGGCGCCTGGCCGCGCGCGCGGTCGCCGTGCGGATGGCCACGACGCTCGGCGAGCCGGTCGGGCGGCGCGTCGGCTACCGGATGCGGCTCGACACCCGGGTCAGCCGCGAGACCCGCATCGAGGTCGTGACCGAGGGCATCCTCGCGCGATTGCTGCAGGACGACCCGGCTCTCGAGGGGACGGGACTCGTGATCTTCGATGAGTTCCACGAACGCAGCCTGGCTGCGGACCTCGGCCTCGCGCTGTGCCTCGACGCCCAACACAACCTCCGACCGGACCTGCGGCTGCTGGTGATGTCGGCGACGCTCGACGGAGCGGCGGTGGCGACGCTGCTCGGCGGGGCGCCGCGGATCACGAGCAGCGGCCGGGCATTCCCCGTCGCGGTGCGCCATGCGAAGCGCCCGCCGCAGCATCTCGAAGGGGAGCTCATCCACACTGTGCGCCGCGCACTCGCCGACGGCCCGGGCGATGCGCTGGTGTTCCTGCCCGGTGCGGCCGAGATCCGTCGCGTCGCGCGCGCGCTGCTCGAGGGCGAACTGCCCGCTGATACCTCCGTGCTGCCGCTGTTCGGTGAGCTCGCACCGGATGCGCAGGACCTCGCGCTGCAGCCGGCGGCTCCCGGCCGGCGCAAAGTTGTTTTGGCGACCAGCATCGCCGAGACCTCGCTGACCATCGAAGGCGTGCGCATCGTCGTCGACTCGGGGCTCGCGCGTCGTTCGCGCTTCGACCCGTCGAGCGGCATGAGCCGGCTCGAGACACTGCCGGTGTCGCTCGCCAGCGCCGAGCAGCGGCGCGGTCGCGCGGGCCGCATCGAGCCGGGCGTCTGCTACCGCGTCTACACCGAGGCGGCCGAACGCCAGCTTGCGGCAGCGGCACCACCCGAGATTGCCGAGACCGACCTCGCGCCGCTCGCGCTCGACCTCGCATGCTGGGGCACCGAGGCGGCCTCGCTCGCCTGGCTCGATCCGCCGCCGCCGGCGCACCTCGCGCAGGCGCGTGCGCTGCTCACCGAGCTTGGCGCTCTCGACGACGACGGCCGCGCGACGGCCGCGGGGCGGCAGATGGCCCAACTGGGCGTGCATCCGCGCCTCGCTCACATGCTGCTCGCGGCGCGCGGCCCGGCCGTGCGGATGGCCTGTGAGCTCGCGGCGTTTCTGGGCGAGCGCGACTTCGCTCGCACCCGCCCGGGCGAGCGCGATGCGGACCTCGGCAAGCGCCTCGAGCTGCTGCACGGGGGGACGGCTGCGGGCCTCGAGGCGGACCGCGGCGCCATCGAGCGCACGCGCCGGCTCGCCGGCATCTGGATGCGCGAGCTCGAGGCGGGGGGACGCCTGGCCGCCGGGTCCGGCGTGGCCGAACCCGATCCGGGCCTGCTGCTGGCCCATGCCTACCCCGACCGGCTCGGCCAGCGGCGCGGCGAGGGCGGCCGATACCTGCTCGCCAGCGGCCGTGGAGCAGCCTTTCCGGGGCCGGATGCGCTCGCCCAGCACGAGTTCATCGTCGCGGCCACGCTCGATGCCGGGGAGCGCGAGGCTCGTATCCGGCTCGCCGCGCCCATTACCCGGGCGCAGCTGCTGACGCATTTCGGCGCACGAATCCTCACGGTGGGCCGCGTCGAGTGGGACCGGCGCGAGAGCGCCGTCATCGCGCGACGCGAGCGCCGACTCGGGGCGCTGCTGCTCGAGGAATCGGCGCTGCCGAACCCATCGGCCGAACTTGCCATCGAGGCAATGCTGAGTGGCGTACGGGAGCTGGGCCTCGAGTCGCTGCCGTGGACGCAAGCGGCACGCTCGCTGCGCTGGCGCGTCGGGTTCCTGCGGCGGCTCCACGTGGGCGAGGCCCCGAATCCATGGCCTGACCTGTCCGACGCGGCGCTGGTCGCGACGCTCGGGGACTGGCTCGCGCCGTTCCTCGCCGGAATCACGCGGCGCGATCACCTCGCGCGCCTCGACCTCGTGGCGATCCTGCGCACGCGCCTCGACCACCGGCTGGCGCAGTCGCTCGAGCGGCTCGCGCCCACGCACCTGGCCGTGCCGAGCGGGTCGCGCGTGCCGATCGATTACTCGGCGGATGCGCCGTCGGTCGCGGTCCGCCTGCAGGAGATGTTCGGTCTGACCGCGACGCCAACGGTCGGCGAGCACCTGCCGCTGACGATCGCGCTCTTGTCACCGGCCGGGCGGCCGGTGCAGGTGACCCGCGACCTCGCGAGTTTCTGGGCGCGCGGCTATGCAGAGGTCAGGAAGGAACTGAAGGGTCGCTATCCCAAGCACTACTGGCCTGACGACCCGCTCGTCGCCGAGCCGACCGCACGCGCGCGGCCGCGGCGCTGAACGGCGACGGCCTTCTGCCTCAGCCGGCCGGAGGCCGTCGCATGTAGCGGTGCACCAGCAGCCAGTAAAGGAATCCGAGCGCGATCACCGCGCCCGCGAGCCACAGCGATGCGTGGCGCAGGTCGCCCTCGAGCAGCGCCTGGTCCCGACCGGCCTGCACGCCGATCCAGCACAGCACTGCCGACCAGATCGCCGAACCCGCCAGCGTCGCGAGGCTGTACCAGCCGTAGTGCAACCGCACGATCCCCGCCGGAATTCCGATCAGATGACGAATGACCGGCAGCAGCCGCGATGCGAATACACCGTAGGGGCCGAACTCGGCGGACCAGGCCTCGGCCCGCGCGACCTTGTCCGCGGTCACCAGCACGTAGCGCCCGAACCGCAGTATCAGCGGCCGGCCGAGCAGCCGCGCCGCGACGTACATCAACGTCGCGCCGAACCACGAGCCGGCCGTGCCGGCGATCACGATGCCAGTGAGGCTCATCCGGCCGGTCGTGACCGCGAGGTGCGCCGCCGGTGGAATCACGACCTCGGACGGCAGCGGCACGATCGAGCTCTCAAGCGCCATCAGTGCAGCGACGAGCCAGTACCCGCCGGCATCGAGCGCACCGAGGTACCAGTCGATCAACGATTTGAGCACGCGAGTTCCCTGTCCGCCGGCGGGCACCTTACCGGATAATGGCGCGCCGGTCAGGCGCGCGACACCCCAAGGGCCGCGACGGACCCGTGCTCGGGCGCGAAGGCGAATCCGCCGGCGCGTCGGCCGCGAAAGCTTGGGTGGGCGGCGTAGCCCGCGCGTCCGGCGCGTTCGTACCAGTCCACGGAGAGAGCGATGATCGCCCGTACCGGCCTGAAGCTGCTGTTCTCCGCAATCCTGATCGGCATGCTGGCGGTCACCGGCTGGGCAAGCATCATGCAGCCCGTCTGGCAGTGGGGTGGCCTCGTGACGCCGCCCGACCGGGGGTGGACCATTGCGACGCTGTGCGATGCCTACGCGGGCTTCGTGACCTTTTACACATGGGTGTTCTACAAGGAACGTGGCCTCGGTCGCGGTACCTGGTTCGTCGCGATCATGCTCCTTGGCAACATCGCGATGGCAGGCTTCATGCTGCGCGAACTCGCGCGCCTGAAACGCGACGAGCCGCTCGCCCGCCTGCTGCTGCGGCGCTAGGCGCTGGACGTCCAGCAGCAGCCACCCATCGTGATGCACTCGACACTGCAACTGCTGCTCGCCGGCTCTGGCGCGGCTGCGCTGGTGATGACGATGCTGTGGCTGCTCGGGATCAGGCAGCACAACATGAGCTACGTCGACATTGGCTGGTCGGCGAACTTCGCGCTCCTCGCTGCCATCTACGGACTGCTGGGTGGCGGCGCCCCGGTGCGCCGCCTGCTGATCAGCGCGATGTTCGCGCTGTGGGGACTGAGGCTCGCGTGGCACCTGGCTCGGCGGATCATCGGTGAGCCGGAGGAAGGCCGTTACACGGAGTTGCGCCGCGCGTGGGGCGGCGGTGACACAGCGCGGCCGAACGCGCGGTTCCTCGCATTCTTCCTGCTGCAGGCGTCCCTGAACGTGGTGCTGTCGCTGCCGCTGCTGATCGCCTGCCAGAACCGGGCGCCGCAGATCCAGCCACTCGAGTGGTTCGGGCTCGGCATCTGGTGCCTGGCGCTGCTCGGCGAGAGCCGAGCCGACGCCGAGCTCGCCCGCTTCAGGGCGGACCCGGCCAATCGCGGCAAAGTGTGCGCGGCCGGACTGTGGCGGTATTCGCGTCACCCGAACTACTTCTTCGAGTGGACGATCTGGATCGCCTACGCTGTGTTCGCGCTCGCCTCGCCTCCGGCCGGCTACGTGGGCCTGCTGATGCCGGTGCTGATGCTGCACTTCCTGATCAACCTCACCGGCATCCGCGCCACCGAGAGTCAGGCGCTGCGCTCCAAGGGCGAGGCGTATCGTGAGTACCAGCGGCGTACCAGCGCCTTCGTGCCCTGGTTCCCACGCCGATCGGCCGCCGATCACGACGCCGGCGCATCCGGCCATTCCCGATGACGCCCTGCGAGGCCGCCGTTGCGCCGGCAGCGCAGGCCTCGCTGCAGCTCCGCCTGCTCGAACGCGACCTCGTCCCGGATGCGCTCATTCGCGCCGGCATCCGGCGGCTGCTGCGCGACCGGCTGCGGGAGGAGGACCGGGGCGGGCCCGAGGCGCAGCAGGCGCACTTGGCCGCGCTCATCGCGCGGCTGAAAGCGAGCCCGATCGCGATCAACACGGCCGATGCCAATGCGCAGCACTACGAGCTGCCGAGCGATTTCTTCGGGCTGGTCCTCGGGAAGCACCTGAAGTACTCGTGCTGTTACTACGACCTCTCTGGCGGCGGCGCCACGACCGTCCAGCGGGGCGGGCGCTCGCTAGACGAGGCCGAGGCGGCCATGCTCGATCTCACCTGCCGGCGCGCCCGGCTCGCCGACGGCGACCGCATCCTCGAACTCGGCTGCGGCTGGGGATCGCTGACTCTGTACATGGCGGAGCGCTTCCCAAGGTCCCGTATCACGGCCGTCTCGAACTCGCGCACGCAGCGGAGCTTCATCGCGTCCCGCGCGCGCAGCCGCGGGCTGACGAACGTCGAGGTCCTCACCTGCGATGCCAACGTGCTCGCCTTTGTGCCGGGAACGACGTTTGACCGGGCGGTATCGGTCGAGATGTTCGAGCACATGCGGAATTTCGAACTGCTGCTGGCCCGCATTGCGGGCTGGCTGCGGCCAGGCGGCACGCTGTTCGTGCACGTCTTCGCCCACCAGCGCTACGCCTATGCGTTCGAGGTGCGTGACGCCGACGACTGGATGGCGCGCTGGTTCTTCACGGGCGGGATCATGCCGAGCGATGGACTGCTCACCTGTTTCCAGCGGGATCTGAGGCTCGTCGAGCACTGGCGGGTCGACGGACGCCACTACCAGCGGACTGCGGAGGACTGGCTGCGCAACATGGACCGAAACGCGGCAGCGATCCGGCCGATTCTGTCGGCCACCTACGGCCCGGCACAGCTGACCCGCTGGTGGGTGCGGTGGCGCGTGTTCTTCATGGCCTGCGCCGAGCTGTGGGGCTACCGCGGCGGCCGCGAATGGCTGGTGTCTCACTACCTGTTCGAGAAGCCCAGCCCTGCGTAACGACAGAACTGCGAAGCCGCAACCTTCACCTCCTCGCCGGCGATGCCAGCGCCGCGCGGCGCCGGGCACCGACGGTTCCGGTGTAGAGCACCGTCTGCCGGCCGTGGAAAATTCGGCCGGGGGGTTGAGCGGCGAACGGATTGTGTCAGACTGCGGCGCCGCTCCGCTGCCGGGCCACCTCGATCAGTACGCGCCGCCACCATGCCGCAGACTTCCACTGCCTGGACCACGGCGAGCCGCGGCGCGCCCTCCCGCTTTGACCTGATCGCGCTGCTGCTGGTCATCGGCCTGCTGGCGTTCCTCGCCGCGGCAAGTCGCGGCGTGCTGGCCCCGCTCGCGACCATCCAGGCGAGTCCGGTGTCGCTGTCCCCGGCGCACCTGCCGGAGTACGCGGCGCGCACCACACTGCGAATGCTCGCGGCGATGGCGCTGTCGCTGCTGTTCACGTTCACCTATGCGACCTGGGCGGCCAAGAGCCCGCGCGCGAGCCGGATTCTGGTACCGCTGCTCGACGTGCTGCAATCGGTGCCGATCCTGGGTTTCATTTCCGTGACAGTGGTGTTCTTCCTGTCGCTCGCTCCCGGTCGGGTCCTCGGCGCCGAGTTCGCGGCGATCTTCGGCATCTTCACGAGCCAGGCGTGGAACATGGCGTTCAGCTTCTACCAGAGCCTGCGCACCGTTCCGGTGGAGCTCGAGGAGGCGGCTCGCAGCTTCCGGCTGTCTGCCTGGGCGCGGTTCTGGCGGCTCGAGGTACCGTTCGCGATGCCGCCGCTCGTGTGGAACATGATGATGTCAATGTCCGGCGGCTGGTTCTTCGTGGTCGCCTCCGAAGCCATCAGCGTCGGGTCGACGACCGTGACGCTGCCCGGCATGGGCGCCTACATCGCGCTCGCGATCGAGCACAAGAGCCTCGCGGCGGTCGGCTGGGCGATCGCCACGATGCTGGTCGTGATCGTGATCTACGACCAGCTGCTGTTCCGGCCGCTGGTGGCGTGGTCCGACCGCTTCCGCTTCGAGCAGGAGCCGGGCGCGATCCCGCCGCGGTCCTGGGTGCTCGAGGCGGTCGGCGGCTCGACTCTGGTTGCGCACGTGCTGCGCGCGCTGCGCCGCAGCTGGCGCAGGGTCGGGGCCGCATTCAAACCCCCGGCCGGGCTGCCGCATTTCGAGACCGCGGTGCACGCGCGGCGCCTCGACCGGCTG
The DNA here is from genome assembly GCA_035604655.1 of Steroidobacteraceae bacterium. Lineage (GTDB taxonomy): Bacteria > Pseudomonadota > Gammaproteobacteria > Steroidobacterales > Steroidobacteraceae > CAIKZZ01. The sequence continues at coordinate 20,899 of DATNHZ010000156.1, forward strand.
GCCACGGGCATCGTCGGCGCACTGCTCGCGCTGGCCGTCTGGGAAACGCTGAAGTTCCTGGCACCGGAACTGGGCTGGCGTGACATCGGGGAGCCCGTCGTGCTCGGCGGCATCACGATGCTCCGGGTATTCGTGCTGATCGCGCTCGCCAGCATCGTCTGGGTGCCGGTCGGCATGTGGATCGGGCTGCGTCCGGAAGTCGCGCGCATCGCGCAGCCGATTGCCCAGTTCATGGCGGCCTTTCCGACCAACCTGCTGTTCCCGATCGTCGTATTCGGAATCGTCAGCTGGCGGCTCAACCCGGACGTGTGGCTGAGCCCGCTGATGATCCTCGGCACCCAGTGGTACATCCTGTTCAACGTCATCGCAGGGGCCGCCGCGATGCCCGGCGAAATGCGCCTCGTCGCCCAGAATCTGCGGGTAGGCGGATGGCTGTGGTGGCGGCGGGTGGCCCTGCCGGCCGTGTTCCCGTTCTACGTCACCGGCGCCCTGACGGCCTCCGGCGGCTCCTGGAACGCGAGCATCGTCGCCGAGGTCGCGAGCTGGGGCGACCAGCACGTCGAGGCGATCGGCCTGGGCGCTTACATCGCCAACGCCACGACTGCAGGCGATTTCCATCGCATCGCGCTCGGCGTCGTGACGATGAGCCTCTATGTGCTGCTGATCAACCGCCTGTTGTGGCGCCCGCTTTATTATTATGCGGAACGCAAGTTCCGACTGAGCTGAGGACCATGAACGCCGGCCTGAAATCGACCAATGGATCGGCACTGCTCGACGTCGAGCACTGCCGCAAGACGTTCCCCCGCGGCGATGGTGGCCCGCTGCTGGTACTCGACGACGTGAACCTGACGGTTGCACCCGGCGAGATCGTCGGCCTGCTCGGTCGCTCGGGATCCGGTAAGTCGACGCTGCTGCGGATGATCGCGGGCCTCGCGCAGCCGACTGGCGGGAAGGTGCGCTACCTCGGACAAGTGGTCGAGGGGCCGGCCGCCGGGGTTGCGATGGTGTTTCAGAGCTTCGCGCTGTTTCCGTGGCTGACGGTATACGAAAACGTCGCCCTTGGGCTCGAAGCGCTGCACATCCCGCGCGACGAGATCCGCAGCCGCTCGCTCGCCGCGATTGACCTGATCGGTCTGGACGGCTTCGAGTCAGCCTATCCGCGCGAGCTCTCAGGAGGCATGCGCCAGCGCGTCGGCTTCGCGCGCGCACTGGTCGTGCACCCGAACATCCTGCTGATGGACGAGCCGTTCTCGGCACTCGACGTGCTGACGGCGGAGAATCTGCGCGGCGACTTCCTCGAGCTGTGGTCCAGCGGCAAGCTGCCGATCAAGGGCGTGGTGCTCGTGACGCACAACATCGAGGAGGCCGTGCAGATGTGCGACCGGATCCTCGTGTTCGCCACCAACCCCGGTCACGTCGTCACCAGTATCGACGTGATGATCCCGCGGCCCCGCGACCGGCTCGACCCGGCGTTTACGGCGCTGGTCGAGCGGATCTACGTGGAGATGACCGCCAAGCCGGGCCGCGGCACCGTCGTACGGGTGGAGCGGGCTCCAGGCGTCGGCATCGACACGGTGCTGCCGCGCGTATCCTCGAATCTGCTCTCCGGCCTGATCGAGACGGTCGCCGCACAGCCGTTCGCCGGCAAGGCGGACCTGCCGGAAATCGCCTCCGAGCTGCAGCTCGAAATCGACGAGCTGTTCCCGGTCGCCGAGTCGCTGCAGATGCTGCGGTTCGCGGAGGTCGAGGGCGGCGACCTGAAGCTCACCGCGGATGGCATCGCCTTCGCCGACGCCGACGGCGATGAGCGCAAGCGGAGCTTTGCGCGCCACCTGCTCGCCCACGTGCCGCTCGCCGCCCACATCCGCCGCGTGCTCGACGAGCGCGCCAGCCATAGCGCGCCGAAGAGCCGCTTTCTCGACGAGCTCGAGGATCACATGTCGCCGGAGTCCGCCGAGCAGACGCTGCGCGCCATCGTCAGCTGGGCGCGCTATGCCGAGGCCTTCGCCTACGACGACAAGGCGGGCATGTTCAGTCTCGAGAACCCGAGCTGAACCCCTCGCGCCGGCGATACCCGTGCGCTACCACAGCGCCAGCTGACCGCCGGCGCCGGTGGGGTTGAACTGCGCCAGATCGAGCGGCTCGGGATCCCCTTGCTCGAATCCGAGCCGACGCGCAGCCGTGGTGAAGCGGCGCGCGAGCAGCTCGGCGTAGGCGCCGCTGCCGCGCATCCGGTGGCCGAAGCGGGCATCGCTGTCGGCGCCGTCGCGCGTGCTGCGCACGAGGCTCATCACGCGGCCGGCCGCCAGCGGCCGATGCGCCGTGAGCCATTCGGTAAACAGCTCGCGAACCTCGAGCGGCAGGCGCAACAGGATCCAGCCGGCGCGGCGCGCGCCTGCGGCGGCCGCGGCCTCGAGGATCTCCTCGATCTCGTGGTCGGTCACCGCCGGGATCACCGGCGCGACCATCACGCCGGTCGGCACGCCCGCCGCCGCGAGCGCTGCGACCGCCCGCAGCCGTGCGGCCGCCGACGCCGCCCTCGGCTCGAGCGTGCGCTTCAGCTCGCGATCGAGCGTCGTGATGCTGACGAAGGCGCGCACGAGCTTCAGGCGAGCGAGCTCGCCGAGCAGGTCGAGGTCGCGCTCGATCAGCGCGCTCTTGGTCAGCACGGTGACCGGGTGACGGAACCTGAGGAGCGTCGCAAGGATCGATCGCGTGATCTTAAGGTCGCGCTCGATCGGCTGGTAAGGGTCGGTATTGGCACCGAGGTGAATGACGTCGGGCCGGTAACCGGGACGTGTCAGTTCCGCCTCGAGGAGCACCGCGGCATTCGGTTTGGCGTACAGGATCGTCTCGAAGTCGAGCCCCGGCGAGTGCTCGAGCCAGGCGTGCGACGGCCGCGCGTAGCAATAAATGCAACCGTGCTCGCATCCCCGGTAGGGGTTGATCGACTGGCGGAACGGAACGTCCGGCGAATCGTTGCGACTCACGATCGAGCGAGCTGGATCGATGCGGACGGTGGTCGCGGGATGACGCTCCGGCAGCGCCTCCTCCTCGAGGCAGACCGCGCCGGCGCCGGGTTCCGGCTCGTGCCCGGTTGAGAGGTAGCGCGATCGGCGGTTCGAGAGCGCGCCGCGGCCTTTAATGGGCGGGGCCATACTGTACGTATATCAGGGGTATCGCATTAGGTCCAGTAGGGGCAAGATTGGAGGATGACAGAGGTGCAACGACCGGTCGCGGGGCAGGATTACCCGGCGACCTGGAGCGAGTTTTCAGGGCGGTTTGCCGAGGATGCGGCGTGCGCGCAG
>DATNHZ010000157.1:0-12323 GCA_035604655.1 Steroidobacteraceae bacterium
GAAGCTGGTGCTGGCCGAGAGCTTCGAGCGTATTCACCGGTCGAATCTGATCGGCATGGGCGTGTTGCCGCTGCAGTTCGTCGCCGGCGCGACTGCCCAGTCGCTCGGCCTCACGGGCCGCGAGACCTTCGAGGTAGTCGGGCTCGACGGCGGCGCAGTCAAGGAGGTCAAGGTCGTCGCCACCGGCGAGGCCGCCAAGCAGACCGTGTTCGCGGCCCGCGTGCGCATCGACACGCCGAAGGAACTCGACTACTACCGCCACGGCGGGATCCTCCAGTACGTGCTCCGCAGCCTCGTCGGCAAGGGACAGGCAGCCTGACCGAGGTATCCGCGCCCCCCGCCGGAGCACCGCGCGACGGCGGACGCGGCGCGGCGGTATTCGACCTGGACGGGACCATCACCCGTCGCGACACGCTGCTGCTTTATCTGCTGGACGCGCTGCGCGCGCACCCGGCGCGCGCCTGGCGGGTGTGGGTCGTGCCGGGCGCGCTCGTGGCCTTTGCCTTCGATCGCGATCACGGGCGCCTCAAGAGTCGAGTGATTCGCGCCATCCTCGGCGGATTGTCACGCGAGGCGATCGCCCGGCTGACCGGGCGGTTCCTCGATCGTGAGTGGCCGCACCTCGTGCGGCCCGGCGCGCTCGCCGCACTCGCGCGGCACCGCGAGGCCGGCGATTACCTGGTGCTGCTGTCCGCGAGCACCGAATGCTACGTGCCGGAGATTGGCGCGCGGCTCGGTTTTGACGAAGTGATCTGCACCGAACTGCGCTGGGACGGCGAGCGGCTCGACGGCGCGCTCCGATCGCCGAACCGTCGCGGCCCGGAGAAGACCCGCTGCATCGAGAGGCTGCGGGACGCGCATCCGGGCCTGCCCATCGCAGCCTACGCCGATGCCGCCTCCGACCTCGACCACCTACGACGGGTCGAACATGGCGTACTGGTGGACGGCTCGCGAAAAACGCGTCGCGAGGCGCGCGCTGCGGGCCTCGCGTGCGTCGACTGGGACTGAGCCGGGTGCAGTGCACGCCCGGCCCGGCGTCGCGCAAGCAGTCGTCTGACCCAGACGTGCGCTTCGTTATAATAACATGATGTAAAACAGTGTATTAAGAACACAATCTCGAAGTGACTGCATTTCGAGGCACCACTGTGACGGTGCGCAGCGGCAGGCCTTGTCCCGCCTGACGCGCCGGCCGATGGCCCGCCGTTGAGCCCGGGGGCGCCTCCCTCGGGCGGGCTGTGAAATCTACCCGGCTCCCGGCCGGTCTCATCCAGGGGGCCGGCACGTCCGAACGGTTGTGACGAGGGTCCTTTCTCTGCTCTAGTGCGTCCGGGAGAGTGCGTGATGCCGATGCGTCCACAGCCGGGTCTGAAGCCCTCCGAGATCACCCCGCCCGAGGTGTATGCGGCCCGGCGTCGCCTGCTGACTGGCGCACTCGGCCTCGCGGCCGCGAGCATCGTGCCGCGCGCATTGGCCACCGCCCAGCCCGTCGGTGCAGCCCTCGCCTTCCAGCGCAACCCCGCGCTCAGTACCACGGAGACGCCGAACTCCTGGGATGACATCACGACCTACAACAATTACTACGAGTTCGGCACCGACAAATCGGATCCATCGTCGAACGCGGGTAGTTTCCGGACCCGGCCATGGTCGGTGGCGGTGACGGGCGAGGCCGAGGTCAAAGGCAGCTTCGCGCTCGAGGATCTGCTGAAGCCGCACGCGCTCGAGGAGCGCATCTACCGGTTGCGCTGCGTAGAGGCGTGGTCGATGGTGATTCCATGGGTCGGCGTACCACTCGGCGAGGTGCTGAAGCGCTTCCGGCCCACCTCGAAGGCCAAGTACGTCGCCTTCACGACGCTCGCGGATTCGCGCCAGATGCCGGGCCAGCGCTCGAGCGTGCTCGACTGGCCGTACGTCGAGGGCCTGCGGATCGACGAGGCGATGCATCCGCTGAGTCTGCTCGCGGTCGGCCTCTACGGCCGCGTGCTGCCGAACCAGAACGGCGCGCCGCTGCGGCTGATCGTGCCGTGGAAGTACGGGTTCAAGGGGATCAAGGCGATCGTCAGGATCAGCTTCACCGGGCAGATGCCACCGACCAGCTGGAACCGCGCCGCCCCCTACGAATACGGCTTCTACGCCAACGTCAACCCGGCCGTCGACCACCCGCGCTGGAGCCAGAAGACCGAGCGCCACATCGGCAGCGGCCTGTTCGCGCCACGGCGCCCGACGCTGCCGTTCAACGGTTACGCCGAGCAGGTCGCGAGCCTGTACACCGGGCTCGATCTCAAGAGGAACTTCTGAACCGCACGGTCCTCCTGCGCTGGGTCGCAAAGCCGGCGGTGTTCGTGCTTGCGCTCGCACCGTTTGCGAGCCTCGTGGTGCGCGCATTCGGCGTCTGGGGCACCGGACTCGGGGCCAATCCGGTCGCAATGGTCACCGACACGCTTGGGCTGTGGGGTCTTAGGCTGCTGCTCGCGACGCTGGCGCTGTCGCCGCTGCGGTACGCGACCGGCTCGAGCGACTGGCTGCGGTTCCGGCGGATGCTCGGGCTGTTCGCGTTCTGCTACTTGTCGCTGCACTTCACGATGTACGTGGCGATCGATCAGAGCTTCAACGTCGGGATCCTGGTCGAGGACGTGGTGCGACGGCCCTGGATCACGCTCGGGTTCACGGCGCTGCTGCTGTTGGTGCCGCTCGCGCTGACCTCGACGCGCAGCGCCATGCGCCGGCTCGGACGCCGCTGGCAGCAGCTGCACTACGCAATCTATCCCGCGGCGCTGCTCGGCTGCTGGCACTACTACTGGCAGGTCAAGCGCGACGTCCGCAGCCCGCTGCTGTACGCCGCGGTCTTTGCGGTGCTGATGGCCGCGCGCGCCTGGCATAAGCGCGCCGCGCTCGCGCAGCGGCTCACCGCCGCGCCCGCCGCGCCCGCCGCACACGAGGCGCGTTGAGGTGTGCTGAGGCGCTTGGTACGCGGCGCGGCTGCGGCCCCGCCCCTACATCGAGGTCCGTGCCGACCACAGCTCCGGGAAGAACCGCAGCTCGAGGGCCTTCGCCAGGTACGCCACACCGCTCGTGCCGCCGGTGCCGCGTTTGTAGCCGATGATCCGCTCCACGGTCTTCATGTGCGCAAAGCGCCACAGCTGGAAGCGGTGGTCGAGGTCCATCAGCTTTTCGGCGAGCTCATACAGGTCCCAGTGGGTCTCGACGCTGTGGTACACGGCGAGCCACGCGGCCGTGACCTGCTTGTGAGGGACATACGGCGCGGTGAAGTCGCGATCGAGATGGTCGTTCGGGATCTCGAATCCGCGCCGCGACAGCAGCCGCAGGCACTCGTCGTACAGGCTCGGCGCCTCGAGCGCGCGGGTCAGCTCCGCGTAGCGCACCGGGTCGGCGCGATGCACGGCGATCATGTCGCGGTTCTTGTTGCCGATCAGGAACTCGAGCAGCCGGTACTGGGCCGACTGGAACCCGGAGGACCGCCCGAGGTGGTTGCGAAAACTCGAGTAATCGAAGGGCGTCAGCGTTGCGAGCACGTCCCACGAATGCACCAGCTGGGTCTGGATGTGGCCGATTCGTGCCAGCATCTTGAAGCACGGCGCCAGATCGTCGCGCTGGATGCAGGCGATTGCAGCCCGCAGCTCGTTCAGGCACAGCTTCATCCACAGCTCGCTCGTCTGGTGGACGATGATGAACAGCATCTCGTCGTGCTCCGGCGAGCGCGGATGCTGGGCACCCAGCAGACGTTCGAGATCGAGGTAGCCGCCGTAGCTCTGCTCCGCCGGCAGGTCCCAGAACACCAGCTCGTCCGATACGTCGACCTGCACCGGCTCCTGCGATTCGACCGGGCTGTCGGCGGGCCGGCCGGTTGTCGGGCGCTTGTCGTGCATTGAGGCTCCTAGCCGTACACCCAGTCCGGCACATATTGCCAGCCGCGCGTGAGTGCGCGATCGAACGCACGGTACTGCGGCTCGCACTCGGCGACCAGCTTCCAGAATCGGTCGGAATGGTTCATGTGTCGCGTGTGGCAGAGTTCGTGCAGCATCAGATAGCGGGCGACCGCCGGCGGCTGGAACAACAGCGAGACGTTGAGGCTGATCGTGCCGGTGCGCGAGCAGCTGCCCCAGCGGGTCTGCTGGCGCCTAAGCTGCAGGCGTGCGAACTCGAAGCCATGTTCCGCCGCGAGGCGCGCGAGCCACGGCTCGAAGCCGGCCCGGGCGCTGTGAGTGAGCCAGGCCCGGAGAACGGCGCGGGCGCGCGGCGTGGCATCGGGGTCACCGTAGACCTCGAGATTATAGTCACTGACGATGCGCCAGCCCGGCCGCGCACGGCGCACGTAGCGCACCTGCCACGACTCGGCGAGCGCCTGCAGCTCAACCTCGACCGGCAGTGGCTGCTCGGGCCGGTGGTGCGTCGCCAGCTCCAGAACCCGCGCGTCGATCCACGGCCGGTGCCGGCTCACAAAGCGCTCGACTGCGGCCGGGCGCGTCCCGCGCGGCACAGTGACTTCGACTCGGCCACCCGGATAGACGCGCACCGTCAGACGGCGACTGCGCGGGCTGACCCGGACGCCGATCTCCGGCGCGAGGCGCTGCGCGTCGAACAGCGGCAGCTGGCTGAGCGGGGCTGGCAGCGCGCCGCTCACAGCCGAGCCGCAAGCTCGGCGCCCTGGCGGATTGCCCGCTTGGCGTCGAGTTCGGCGGCGACGTCCGCGCCGCCGATCAGGTGGGTGTCGATGCCGCGCGCCCTGAGCGGCTCGGCGAGTTCGCGCAACGGCTCCTGCCCGGCGCACACGACGATCGTGTCGGCCGCGATGAGTTTTGGCTGCTCGCCAATGCGCAGATGCAGGCCGTCGTCGTCGATGCGGTCATAACTGACGCCTCCAACCATCTGCACGCCACGCCGCCGAAGTTCGATCCGGTGCACCCAGCCGGTGGTGCGGCCCAGGCCCTCGCCGAGCTTGGTCGTCTTGCGCTGCAGAAGCCATACCTCGCGGCGCGCGCTCGCCGGCTGGCCGTGCCTGGAGGCGAGCCCGCCACGGGCGGTGAGCGTGAGGTCGATCCCCCAGTTGCGCGCGAAGGTCTCGACGTCGAGGCTCGCGGCGTGGCCCTCGTCGTGCGTCAGGAACTCCGCGACGTCGAAGCCGATGCCGCCGGCCCCGACGATCGCCACGCGCCGCCCGACCGGCGCGTCGCGCAGCAGCACGTCGGCGTATGACACGACCTTGCGGTGCTCGACGCCCGGGATCGGCGGCCACCGCGGGCTCACGCCTGTTGCGAGTACAACGCTATCGAAACGCCCCGCCAGTGCCTCGACACCTGCGTCGGTCGACAGCCTCAGGTCGACGCCCAGGATCTCGAGCTGGCGCCGGAAGAACCGCAGGGTTGCGTGGAACTCTTCCTTGCCCGGCACGCGCTTCGCCATGTTGAACTGGCCGCCGATCTCGGCGGCGCGCTCGAACAGCGTCACCCGATGGCCGCGTTCGGCGGACACGGTCGCGCACGACAGGCCCGCGGGCCCGGCGCCGACCACGGCAATGCGGCGCGGCGTGTCGGCGGGGCGGTAGATCAGCTCGGTCTCGCGTGCGGCGCGCGGGTTCACGAGGCAGGTCGCGGTCTTTTGCTCGAACACGTGATCGAGGCACGCCTGGTTGCAGGCGATGCAGACGTTGATCTCGTCGGCGCGGTTGTCACGCGCCTTGTTGACGAACTCCGGATCGGCGAGAAACGGCCGGGCCATCGACACCATCGCCGCGCCGCCTCTGGCCAGGATCGCCTCGGCCACCGCCGGGTCGTTGATCCGGTTGGTGGCGATCAGCGGCACCTTGACGTGCGGCATCAGCCGCTCGGTGACCCAGGCAAAAGCTGCCCGCGGCACCATCGTCGCGATCGTCGGCACCCGCGCCTCGTGCCAGCCAATTCCGGTATTGATCAGCGTCGCCCCGGCGGCCTCGACGGCCTGCGCGAGCTCGACGACCTCGGCCCAGGCACTGCCACCCTCGACGAGATCGAGCATCGAGAGGCGGTAGATCAGGATGAAGTCGGGCCCCACGGCTGCGCGCGTGCGGCGCAAGATCTCGACGGGAAAGCGCATCCGGTTCCGGTAACTCCCACCCCACTGATCGTCGCGGCGGTTGGTGCGCGCGCTGATGAACTCGTTGATCAGATAGCCTTCCGATCCCATGATCTCGACGCCGTCGTAGCCGGCAGCCCGGGCGAGGGTCGCGGCGCGCACGAAGGCCGCGATCTGACGCTCGACGCCGCGGCTCGACAGCTGCCACGGACGGAACCGGCTGATCGGTGCCTTGATCGCCGATGGCGCGACCGACAACGGATGGTGCGCGTAACGGCCGGCGTGCAGGATCTGCATGCAGATGTGGCCGCCCTCGGCGTGCACCGCCTCGGTCACCAGCCGGTGGCGCGGCAGCTCGCGGGACGCAGTCAGCTTGCCGGCGAACGGCGCGACCCAGCCGGCGCGGTTCGGCGCGATCCCGCCCGTGACGATCAGGCCCGCGCCGCCACGGGCACGCGCGGCGAAGTACGCGGCGAGCCGCGGGTAGTTCGCTTCGTGGTCCTCGAGCCCGGTATGCATCGAGCCCATCAGCGCACGGTTTCGCAGCCGTACCCAGCCGAGGTCGAGAGGCTCGAGCAGATGCCTGAAGGGCGAGCCGGTCACGGGGCGCGATGATATCAGGGGCGCTCGCGCGCCGACCGCGCGTCCAGTCAGCGGCGGCTGGAGAGCGATCCGAGCCGGCGACGCGCGACCGCGAAGTCCGGCGCGATCAGCAGCGCGCGCTCGTAGGCGCTGCGCGCGCCGACGAGATCGGCGTCCTGCTCGAGTGCCCGGCCGACGAACAGCCACGCCTCCGCGCCGCCCCAGGTCGGCTCTCCGGGTGCGGCCGCCGCGATCGCATCGAATGCGGAGGCGGCGCGGATGAGCGCGGCGCGCGTCTCGGCGCGCGCCGCTGCGGACGTGCCGCGACCGAACCAGGCCGTGAGCGCCCTCGTGAGCAGCACCCGCGGGTTCGCAGGGGCAAGCGCGCGCGCGGCCGCGAGGCTCGCGTCGCGTTTGCGACCGGCCGTCAGGCGCCTGAGTCCGCCGAGCTCGGCGAGATATCCGGCGCAGGCTGCTTCGAGCGCAAGACCCTCGGCGTCGCCCGGCGTGGTGGCCGCGCGCTTGTCGAGCGCCGCGAGGCAGGCGCTGCCGGAGCTCTCGGCTTCGGTCTCGTCATGGTTGCGCGCGGCGAGCTGCAGACGGCGGAACTCGGCGAGGGCATACGAATAGAGCTCGAGCGGATCGCTCGATTCGCGGAAGGCGCCGAGGTTTGCGACGAGTCGCGAGACTGCCCGCCGATCCTCGGTGAAGAAGGCGTAGTCGGCCTGCGTCGCGACGTCGGCGAGTTCCTCGGGTGTGGCGCCGCGGGCCCCAGGCGCGCAGAGGGCGAGCGCCGCGAGGCCGGCCGCCCGCCAGCCGCCGCAAGCGTGCCGCCGGCCGCGGTCGCGGCGCGAATCCGTGGGACGCCTCATCCGTGCCTCACCGGCCGTTGCCACCGAAAAAACATCGCCGCCGAACGCTACCATAGCGGCATGACCGTTCCGGCAGCTCTCGTCGATATTGGAATCAACCTCACGCATCACAGCTTCGAGGCGGACCGCGATGCGGTCATCGCGCGCGCCAAGGCGGCCGGAATCGTTCACCTCGTGATCACCGGGAGCTCGCTCGCCTCCTCACCCGCCGCCGCGGCACTTGCCGCGACCGACCCGGAGTTCCTGTCGGCAACCGCGGGCGTCCACCCGCACCATGCGAGCGAGCTCGACGCGGAAGGGGTGCAGGGCCTTGGGGCCCTGCTCGCCGCGCCGTCCGTGGTCGCAGTCGGCGAGTGCGGTCTCGACTACCACCGCGACCTGAGCCCGCGGCCGGCGCAGCGCCGCGCCTTCGAGCTGCAGCTCGAGCTGGCCGCGCGCACCGGGAAACCTTTGTTCCTGCACCAGCGCGACGCACATGCGGACTTCGTGGCGATGCTGCGCGCGGCGGGGCCGGCGCGGCCGCGCGCGGTGGCGCACTGTTTCACGGGCACGAGCTCCGAGGCCGAGGAGTATCTGGCGCTCGGTCTGCATGTCGGGATCACCGGCTGGATCTGCGACGAGCGGCGCGGCCGGCACCTCGCCGAAGTCGTGCGCGATATTCCGGTCGGGAGGCTGATGCTCGAGACCGACGGTCCGTACCTGCTGCCGCGGTCGCTGCAGCCGAAGCCCGCCTCGCGCCGCAACGAACCCGTGTACCTTCGCGAGGTGTGCCGTGCGGTCGCGGCCGCGCGTGGCGAGGCGGAGGCGACCGTCGCGGCCGCGACGACGGCGACAGCCCTTGCGTTCTTTGGACTCGCGCCCGCCGCCGCCTCGGCCGCGGCGTTCGCGGGGCGCGCTTAGCTGGATCCGGCACGGTCTCGAAGCGACATGTAAAAGCAAGCATATCTATATAATTACAAACAATATTTAAGGATCGACCCCGATGGATATCGCCTCCGCCGCCCGGCGCATCGACAGCGAGTGGACCGACAGCATCGTCCCGTGCCTTGAGTCCTACATTCGCGTACCGAACAAGTCCCCGGTGTTCGACCCCGACTGGCAGGCCCACGGCCACATGGAGCGGGCCGCGGCCCTGCTCGTCGACTGGTGCCGCAAACAGCAGATTGCGGGCCTCAAGGTCGAGGTCATCCGGCTGCCCGCTCGCACACCGCTGCTGTTCCTCGAAGTGCCGGGGTCGGCGCCCGGCGAGGTGCTGCTGTACGGGCACTTCGACAAGCAGCCCGAGTTCACCGGCTGGGACTCGGGCCTCGACCCTTGGACGCCGGTGATCCGCGACGGTCGGCTGTACGGGCGCGGCGGCGCCGACGACGGCTACGCGGTGTTCTCGAGCCTGCTCGCGATCCGCACGCTCCAGGAGCAGCGCCTGCCGCACGCCCGCTGCGTGATCCTGATCGAGGGCTCCGAGGAGAGCGGCAGTCCGGACCTGCCCGCCTACGTCGAGCACCTCGGATCGAGGCTGGGGACGCCCGATCTCGTCATCTGCCTCGATGCGGAGTGCGGCAACTACGACCAGTTCTGGCTGACGACCTCGCTGCGCGGCAACCTCGTCGGCACACTGGCGGTCGATGTGCTGACCGAGGGCGTGCACTCGGGGATGGCGACCGGCATTGCCGCCTCTCCGTTTCGGATCCTGCGCGCACTGCTCGACCGGATTGAGGACATCCACACCGGCGATGTCGCGCTCGAGGAGCTGCACGTCGCCACACCACCCGGCCGCATCGCCGAGGCGCGGGCGGCCGCGGCAGTCCTTGGTGACACGGTCGCGGGCAAGATGCCATTCGTACGCGGCGCACAGCCGGTCAGTAACGATCCTACCGAACTGCTGCTGAACTCGACGTGGAAGCCGACGCTGGCCGTGACCGGGGCGGAGGGACTGCCGGTGCTCGGCAGCGCCGGGAATGTGCTGCTGCCACGCATCGCCCTGAAGCTGTCGCTGAGGCTTCCGCCGACGCTCGACGCCGCAGCCGCGGCCGCGCGCGTCCGGGCAGCGCTCGAACGGCAGCCGCCATATCGCGCCCGCGTCTGTTTCGAGGTCGACTCATCGCTCGGTGGCTGGGATGCCCCGCCGCTCGCGCCGTGGCTCGAGCGCGCGGTCCAAAGCGCCTCGCAGGCCTTCTTTGGTCGCCCCGCGCTTGCGATGGGCACCGGCGGCAGCATCCCGTTCATCGGCATGCTTGCGCGGCGTTACCCGGCCACCCAGTTCCTGGTGACCGGCGTCCTGGGTCCCAGCTCTAATGCGCACGGCCCGAACGAGTTCCTGCACCTCGCAGCCGTGCGCAAGATCACCGGCTGCGTCGCCGCGGTGCTTGCCGCGCACGCCGGGCGGAGCGGCTGACCGAGGTGCTGCACGGCCGGCCTAGTTGCGCTTCAGCGGGCTCGGGCTCGCCGCCGCGCGCACGCGGTCCCAGGCAGGCCCCAGGCGCTCGCGCACCGCCTCGGCGCCCGACGGTCCGAGCGGCGGAATCTCCGTGGCCAGCGATGCGAGCCGCGTCACCGGCCGGGGGTGGCCCTTCGGGAACGTGCCGCGGTCGGTAAAGACCACCCGGCCCTCGACCGGGACGCTGTCGCCGGCGAGGTGGCGAACGACGGCCACCCGATCGTAGAGCGGCCCGAGCGGGTTCGGGAACGTGAACCGCTGGCTCTTGTGCATCACGGTCCATTCCGTCATCTGTTCGCTGCCGAAGATCAGGCCTTGCAGGTCGCGCAGGTCGAGGACGACGAGCCCGGCGGCGGTGAGCAGCAGGAAGTCGACGTGGAACCAGCCGCCGTTGCCATCGGGCAGCAGGACGTCCTGCAGGTACTCGGTCGCGACCGACTCGATGCGCTCGAGCAGCGCCCGCCGCGCGCGGTAGCGGCGCCACACCACAAATCCGACGGCCGCGCCGGCGGCGACCGCGAGGAACGCCACGGTCCCCAGCAACCACTCGAGCGGCAGCGCCGGGAGCTTCACGGCAGCGCCGCCTTCAGTGCCTCGAGCGATGCCGGGATGTCGCCGACCTGCCGCGGCAGCGCCAGCAGCCGCGCGAGCGCCGGCGGCACCGGCACGCTCTCACCGATCAACGGCTCGACCGTCTCCGGAAACTTGGCCGGATGCGCCGTCGCGACCAGCACCCAGGGTCCCGCGGCGCGTGCGCGGGCGTCCAGCCTTGCATAGGCCTCGGCAGCGGTCGCCGTGTGCGGGCACCAGACCTGGCCGAGGCGGGCGTGGTCGATGCGGATTCGACGGCGGATCTCCTCGTCCGAGACCGAGACGCCGCTGACCGCCTGCACGAGCTCGTGCCACTCCGGGTACAGATGCCGGAGCCGCTCCATGTTGCTCGGATTGCCGACGTCCATGGCGGAGGCGAGCGTCGCCCTGCTGGGCCGTGGCCACCACTCGCCCGTGGCGAGGTAATCGGGGACCGTGCGGTTGTCGTTGAAGGCGAGCACGAGTTCGCCAATCGGCAAGCCAATGCGCCTCGCCCAGACCGCCGCGAGCACGTTGCCAAGGTTGCCGCTCGGCACGATGAAGCTGGCGGGCTGGCCGGTCCGGCGCCACGTCAGCAGGCTGGCATAGGCGTAGTACCCGGCCTGCGGCAGCAGCCGTCCGACATTGATGCTGTTGGCCGAGGTCAGCGTGCGCCGGGCGCGCAACTCGTTGTCGGCGAACGCGGCCTTGACGAGCGCCTGGCAGTCGTCGAACGTGCCGAGCACCGCGAAGGTGCGGACGTTGCCTCCCCAGCAGCTCAGCTGTTGCTCCTGCCGCGGTGAGACCAGTCCCTTCGGATAGAGCACGACGACCTCGGCGCCGGGACGACCGTGGAAAGCCGCCGCGACCGCGCCCCCGGTGTCACCGGAGGTCGCGACCAGAATCGTCCGCGGCCGCGCCGGATCGTGCGGCAGGCGCGCGAAACAGCCGGCGAGAAAGCGGGCGCCGAAGTCCTTGAAGGCCGCCGTCGGGCCATGGAACAGTTCGAGCACCGCAGCATCCTCGGCCAGCGGCAGCGGCACCAGCGGCACCGGAAAATCGAAAGCCTCGGTGACGATCGAAGGCAATGCCGGCTCGAGCGCATCGCCCGCAAAGAACGGCTGCAGCAGTCGCGGCGCAACCGCCCGCAGCGTCGCCGCGCCGTCGAAGTCGGCGGCGCGCGCCAGCGGGAAGCGCTCCGGGACGTACAGGCCCCCGTCCGCCGCGAGGCCGCGCGCGAGCGCCGCCGAAAGCCCCACGGCGTGACCGGAATCGCGGGTACTAACGTACTGCATCAGTCGATCACCCGCGCGCCGACCGCCTCGATCGCCGACACCCAGCGGTCGCAGGCGAGACCGCTGGCGGCAAACGCGCCGGCCATCGCGGTCGCGATCGTATCGGCGGTCGGCGTCTCGCACCAGGCGAACACCGTCGGTCCCGCGCCCGAGATCGAGCAGCCGAGCGCGCCGTTCGACATCGCCGCGTGCTTGACGGCCTTGAAACCCGGGATCAGCGCCTGTCGCTGCGGCTCGACGATGACGTCCTCAAACGCGTCGCGAATCATGTCGAAGTCATTGGTGTAGCACGCCGAGATAAACCCGGCCAGGTTGGCACACTGCCAGACGAGGTCGGTGAGCTCGACGGTTTTCGACAGAATGCGCCGCGCCTCCTTGGTCGACAGGTACATGTGCGGGTGCACCAGCGCGCAGCGGATGCCGGGCGGCACCGGGATCTGTTTGATCCGGGGGTGGTCGATGCCGACCGTCAACACCAGCCCACCGAACAGCGACGGCGCG
>DATNHZ010000158.1:0-4685 GCA_035604655.1 Steroidobacteraceae bacterium
CGCCTGCTGACGCGCCTCCCCGCCGATTCAAACGACGCGCGCATCATCAATGCGAACCTGGCCGAAGCCCGTGCGCTCGCGGCGGGTCAAGGAGCCGGTCAATGAACACTGCCGTCCAGTCCGTGCCGGCCGCCAGCGCGCCGCCAGCGCTGCGGGTCAGCAAGGCGATGCTGGGACTGATCGCCTCGACGCTGGTGCTCGTCGTCGGCTGGCTCGTGCCACTCGATCGCTATCTGACGCCGCGCTCGGGAATCGGCTACTGGCTCGGAATCATCGGTGGCTCGCTGATGCTCGCGCTGCTGATCTATCCCGCGCGCAAGCGGATCCCGAGCCTTGCTCCGATCGGCACACCACGCACCTGGTTCAAGATCCACATGGTGCTCGGCGTCGTCGGTCCGTTGTGCATCCTCTACCACTCGGGGTACCACCTGGGAGCGGCCAACAGCAACGTGGCACTGTTCTCGATGCTGATCGTCGCCGGCAGCGGGCTGGTCGGCCGCTATCTGTACACACGCATCCATCACGGCCTGTACGGCCGCAAGACGAGCCTGGAGGAGTTACGCGCCGACGCCGAAAATCTCAAATCCGAAGCCAGCGGCGCAGCGCGCCTGCTGCCCGAGCTCGCGGCCCGGATCGATGCCGGCGAGCAGAGGATCGCAAACGGGATACTGCTGCTACCGCAGCCGCTCGCTGCCGCGATTCTCTGGCGCTGGCAGCGCCACGAGCTTCGACACTACGTCCACCAGGCGCTGCGCGGCGCGGCGGCAGGCTCCACCACGATCGCCCGCCACCGCCCCGGACTGGCCGCGGCGGCGACCCGATACTCGGATGCACGCCTCACCGCGGCCCGCCGGGTGGCCGAATTCAGAAGCTGCGAGCGTCTGTTCTCGCTGTGGCACGTGTTGCATCTGCCCCTGTTCGGCATGCTGTTCGTTGCAGGCGTGGTACACGTCGTCGCGGTGAACGTGTATTGATGCGAGCGTGGATATCGGCGGTGCTGGCCGCGGCCCTGGTCGGCTGCGCCGCGACTGCGTCGGCCGGGCAGCTGGAGAAGCTGCTCGCGCCAGGTGAGGTCGCGACGGCGCATGCCAAGCTCGAGGGTGACTGCACCAAGTGCCATGACCGGACCGACAAGACCCGGCAAACGGCGCTATGCATCGACTGCCACAAGGACATCGGCGCCGACCTCAGGCAGAAACGGGGCTTTCACGGCCATGCCCTGAACTCTGCCGCAGCATGCGTCGCGTGCCACACCGAGCACAAGGGCCGCAGCGCCAACATCGTGCGCCTCGACCGCGACGCCTTCGATCACGCGACCACGGGCTTCATGCTGGACGGCCGGCATGCCACAACCGGCTGCAGCGCCTGTCACGCGCCCGGCAAGAAGTACCGCGTCGCGGCCAGCACGTGCGTCGGCTGCCACGAGAAGCAGGACGTACACCGCGGCAAGCTTGGCCAGGACTGTGCCGCGTGCCACACGACCGGTACGTTCAGCAAGACCAAGTTCGATCACAACAAGACCAAGTTTCCGCTCAAGGATGCACACGCCCGCGCCGCGTGCGGCGACTGCCACCGCGACCCGTCGTTCAAGAACACGCCGCTACAGTGCGTCTCCTGCCACGACCGCGACGATGCTCACAAGGGCTCGCGTGGGCCGGCTTGCGGCGACTGCCACAATGTCGACAAGTGGAAGCAGTCCGCCTTCGACCATGCGAAGGTCGCGCACTTCGCGCTGAACGGCTACCACTCCAAGATCGGCTGCGATGCCTGCCACCTGTCGGGCGATCTGAAGGCAAAGATTCCTGACAAGTGCGCAGGCTGCCACGCAGCCGACGACCGCCACGGAGGCCGCTTCGGCGATGACTGCTCTGGCTGTCACAACGAGACCAAGTGGAAGGAATCGAACTACGATCACGCGAAGCGCGCCGGCTATCCATTGCGCGGCAGGCACGAAAAGATCGACTGCCATGCCTGCCACGCGGGGCCCGTCGGCGCTCCGAGGCTGCCGAAGGATTGCGGCGGTTGTCACCTCGCGGACGATGTGCACCGGGGCACGATGGGCAAGGAGTGCGGCTCGTGCCACGTCGAGACCGGCTGGAAGGACAACGTGCGATTCGACCACGACATGACCCGCTTCCCGCTCGCAGGCCTGCACGCGAGCGTCGCATGCGAGGAGTGCCACGCGAATCGTGCGTACCGCGACACTGCGCGCGAGTGCGTCGAGTGCCACCAAGCCCACGACGTGCACCACGGGCACCTCGGCAAGGAGTGCGCGAAGTGCCACAACCCGAACGGCTGGTCGTACTGGCAGTTCGATCACGGCAAGGCGACGAAATTCGCCATCGACGGTGCGCATGGCAGGCTCCAGTGCAAGGCGTGCCACGTCAAGGCGGCCGATGAGGTCAAGCTGCCGCGCGATTGCGGCAGCTGCCACGATCGCGACGACGTCCACCACGGAGGCTTCGGTAACGATTGCGGCCGTTGTCACACCAGCACTTCATGGCGGGGTGCGGGCGTGCGGCGCTAGGCCGGCGCCTGCGGTCTCGGCCAGCTGTCGCCCGCCCGGTCGATCGCTTAACGGCGCGATCTTCTAGAAGCTGAAATTGTAGCCGAGGCTGAACCAGTAACGGCTCGTCTGCTGGTTCAGCGTCGCGGTCGGCGGCGCATTTGGATCGATAGGCACACCAGGCGGGAGACTCGAAGCGAACGTCGCCCGCTCGTAGCCGGCCTCGAGCTGGATCAGGCCGCGCCGGAAGTGCCAGTCCGCGAGCAAGGAAGGGCTCGCCGACCAGCCCGCACTCGTGCCCGTGTTCGGATCGCTGCCGGTAGTGTGGGACAACTGCAGCCGCGGCCCGATGCGGAACACCTGGCCGATCGGATATCGCGCGGTCCCGAATATGGACGCCGCCTGGGTACCGGCGCGGGTCGTATAGCTTAGACCGACGGAATTCATGTCGTCATCGACGATCCAGCCCCCACCGAGAAGCTGCGTCGAATAGCTGATCGCGGTGCCCGAGGTCGGAACAGCGGCAACGCCGCCCGACGCCGGCGTGCCGCCGATGCGGCTCAGGGTCAGGTCATTGCCCCACTGCAGCCGCTCACCGAGAGGTCGTTGCAGACCCAGCGTCAATAGGTCACTCGAGCCGCTCCGATCGCGCGCGAGCGCGCGAACGGCGGAGGTGCCGAGTTCCTGAATCAGCGTGTCGAGGGAGTTCACCGGCTGGCCGATCAGCGCGTTGTAGGTGGCGAGGAACGGGCTCTTGCGGTGATCACCGATCGCGGTGAACACCCAGCGCGACGGCAGGGCCCAGCTCGCGAGCACGGTCGCGGCATTGAGGACGTGGAAGCTGACGTCGTAGTCGACCTGCCCGACCAGAGAGTGCCCGTTCTGGTAGTAGCGCGCTTCGGCGCCGACCTGGCGCGCGTCGAGCACGCCCTGCGCGTTCTGCTGGAACAGGAAGGCGGTCAGATCGAGGCCTGGTACCACGCCGATGAGTTCCGCACCCATGTCCGCGAACACCCGCTGGTGGCTGAAGCTCGCCGCGTAGGTCTCGAGCGGCGCGCCCGCAGCGACGCTCAGCCGGAATCCGGGGCGCACGCGCCAGCCAAAGTAGGCGCCATCATATGTGCCGTAGACGCCCCCCGTGCTCTGTGACTGCCGACCAAGGCGGGCCGCCCAGGAGCTCGCCGTGTCGTCGACCTCGACGTACGCCTGCGGCAGCCGCACCTGGTCCGGCCCGATGCCGCTGACGTTCATCAGATCGCGCAGGTAGCCAGCGTAGATCCGGGCGCCAAAGTCGTATACCTCGCCACGGCGTTTCGCCTGCAGGTCAGCCTCGGTGTCAACGGCCGACTCGCCGACGCCGCTCGAAGTGATGCCGCTCGAGGTGACCGTGTTGTTGTCGCGCCGGTAGTCCTGCGCCAACACCCCGTCGATGCGCCAGCGTGAACCGTCGGGCTCGTCGCGGGTAGGTTTGGTGGCGCTCTCGAGCGTCACGATCGCCGCAAGGCGCTGCTTGACGGTCTCGGCATCGACACCATCCGGGTACCGCCGCAGATATTCCTCGTACTCGAGCTTCGCCTGCGCGAGCTGGCCCTTGCGTTCGCGGGCGAGACCGAGATACTCCTGCGCGCGTGGGCGGTACGGATGCTCCGGGTACTCGAGAAGGCGCGTATACAGCCGGATCGCCGCGTCGTAGTCGCGGTCCTGCATTGCACCGCGCGCCTCGGCCATGAGTCTTTCCAGCTCCTCCGGCGCCGGCAGGGCCCGCGTCGGCGCCCGCGATGGTTTTGCCGGCGGGCTGGCGGGTTCCACACTGCCGCGGCCGACGCGCCGCGACAGCACGATCTCGATACCCGTGAGGCCCGCTCGCGGCCGGATCAGGAAATCGACGTTGCGGATGAAATGCAGCGTCAGCGTGCGACGCGCGCCCAGGGACTGGTCGAGCCTGACATCCACCAGACCCGCCGGATTGTCCTTCGGCACGGGCAATGTCTCGCCGAGGCCGGTCGGCGGGGCGCACCCTGGGAGAGGCTGCAGTTCGATGCGCAGCTCATCGCCGGACCTGAGCGGGTAATTCGACACGTAGCTCATCGGGCAGGAGAACTGGACGATGACCGAGCCGGCCTCGGTGCTCAGCTGGTCAAGAACTCCGGCTGCGGCGGCGACGGTCGCGATGAGGCTC
>DATNHZ010000159.1:0-3112 GCA_035604655.1 Steroidobacteraceae bacterium
GTGAGGTCATCGATGCCGGGGCCGTCATCTCGAATGCCGATGCGACGTCGACGTTTTTCAAGCTGCTGGGGACCCGCCACCTGGACACAGGCTTCGTACGCAAGGTCGACCATCTGCGATGCCGCGGGCTCGCCGCAAAAATTCACCTCGCGCTCGACCGGCTGCCTTCCTTCCCCGGCCTGCCTATCGCCGCGCTCGGCGGACGCCTGCTGATCGCGCCGTCCCTCGACTACATCGAGCGGGCCTGGGATCACTCGAAGTACGGTGAGTGCTCGAGCGCGCCGACGCTCGAGATCACGGTCCCAACGGTTCACGATCCGTCGCTGGCCCCGGCCGGACGCCACGTGCTATCGGCCATCGTGCAATACGTCCCGTACCAGCCAGCCGCCGGATGGCCAGCCGAGCGCGCACGCTACACCGAGGTGATACTCGCGACCCTCGAGGCGCACGCGCCGGGCCTTAAGGCGACGGTGACCGCCACCGAGTTCCTGACGCCACCGGATCTCGAACGCGAGTTCGGCATGAGCGGCGGCCACTGGCACCACGGTGACCTGGCGTTCGACCAGTTCTACATGGTGCGGCCCGTTCCGGGCGCGGCCCAGTACCGGACGCCCGTCGCCGGGCTCTACCTGTGCGGTGCCAGCTGTCACCCGGGCGGCGGCGTCATGGGCCTCGCCGGGCGCAACGCCGCGCGCGCACTGCTGAGGGAGGCCGCCTGACATGCCACCGAACGCCTCGCCCGTGCCGCACTTCAGGAAGCCACTGCTCGAGACCCCGTTCCACCGGCGCGCCCGCGAGCTCGCCCAGACCGATCATTTCGTGCCGTGGGCCGGCTACACCACCGTCGACGTGTTCACGTCGGTGGAGCAGGAGTATTTCGCGATCAGGAACGCGACGACGCTATACGACCTGACGCCGATGGTGAAATACCGGATCGCGGGGCCCGACGCCGGCGATTACCTCAATCGCCTCGTGACGCGCGACATCCGCAAACTCAAGCCCGGCCGCGTCAGCTACGTCGTGTGGTGCAACGATCGCGGCCACATCATCGACGACGGCACGCTGTTCCGGCTCGGCGCCGACGAGTTTCGGCTGTGCACGGCGGAGCGGCAGCTCGACTGGCTGCTCGATTCGGCGCTCGGCTTCGATGTCAGGATCGAGGAAGTCACGGCCGAGATCGCGGCCCTCGCGGTGCAGGGCCCGACGTCGTGCTTCGTGCTGAAGCGTTTGGGAGTGGCGGGCATCGAGCGGCTCAAGGCCTTCGAGCTCGGCGAGTACACGGTCGCAAGCCGCCCGATCATGGTCTCGCGGACGGGCTTCACCGGCGATCTCGGCTATGAGCTGTGGATGCGACCCGCGGATGCCGAGTCGGTCTGGGATGACCTGATGGCGGCCGGGAAGACACGCGGCATTCGCCCGATCGGCTCCCAGGCGCTCAACATGGCGCGGATCGAGGCAGGATTTCTGCTGCCCAACGTCGACTTCGTCAACGTTGAGCGCACGGTGCGGATGGGCCGCGCCCGATCCCCGCTGGAACTGGGGCTCGGCTGGCTGGTCGAGTTCGACAAGCCCCATTTCAATGGCCGGCGGGCGCTGCTCGATGAGAAGCGCCGCGGGCTCAGGCGCCTGCTGGTCGGCCTCGACGTCGCGGGCAACAAGCCCGCCCACAATGCGCTGCTGTACGCCGAGCAGGCCGGACGGCAGGAGGTCGGCAGCGTCACCTCGGCACTCTGGTCGCCGACCTGCAAGCGCAACATTGCACTCGCGCTCGTCGAGGCCCCGCACTACGCCACGGGCACGACGCTCTGGGCCGACATCTACCTCAACCGCGAGCTCGTCTGGGAGCGCCGCATGGCACGCTCGACCGTGGTCGACAAACCGTTCTTTGCGCCGGACCGGCGGCGCGCAACGCCCCCGGCGGACCGATGAGCAGCGGGTGTGACGCGGCCTCTCCGGTCGGTTACGCTGCACGTAGCGCTGCCCCACAGGCTGCAGCTCCGGGGAACGGGCGAGTGACCGCATCGCAACGACAGTCGACGACCGATCGGCCTTGGCTCGATCCGGCCGCGAAGCCGCAGATCGTGCTGCAAGGTGTCGGCAAGACGTACGGCTCGTTCGCCGCCGTCGGCAGCGTCAGCCTGTCGATTTACAAGGGCGAGATGTTCGCACTGGTCGGGGCATCGGGCTGCGGCAAGACGACGCTGCTGCGGATGCTGGCGGGGTTCGTCGCGCCAACCTCGGGGCGGATCACCATCGACGATGTCGATATGACCGACGTGCCGCCGTACGATCGGCCGGTCAACATGATGTTCCAGTCATACGCGCTCTTTCCACACATGACCGTCGACGACAACGTCGGCTACGGGCTCAGGCGTCTCGATCTGGATGCGCCGACGAGGCGCAAGCGTGTGGACGAGGCGCTCGAGATGGTGCAGCTCGGCGGGCTTGGTAAGCGCAAGCCGCACCAGCTGTCGGGCGGCCAGCGTCAGCGCGTGGCGCTCGCGCGCGCGCTGATCCGCCGTCCCAAGGTCCTGCTGCTCGACGAGCCGCTGAGCGCACTCGACAAGAAGCTCCGTGAAAGCACGCAGTTCGAGCTGATGGACCTGCAGTACGAGGTCGGAATTACCTTCATCGTCGTGACCCACGACCAGGACGAGGCGATGGCGCTCGCGAGCCGCATCGCGGTCATGGACCGCGGAGCGGTCGTGCAGATCGGAACCCCGGCCGAGGTGTACGAGTTTCCGCAGACCCGCTTTGTCGCCGACTTCTTCGGCACTGCCAACCTGCTCGAAGGAACCGTTGCGGCGTGCGGGTCCGGCATGATCACGGTGCACAGCCCGGAGCTCGGGTGCGACCTGCTGGTCGACGACGTCGGCCGCTTCGACGTTGGCCAGCGCGTCTGCGTCGCGCTGCGGCCCGAAAAGGTTTGCCTCAGCAAGGAGCCGCCGGCGGCGGCGCGGGTCAATCAGCTCAAGGGTGTCGTCTGGGAGCTCGGCTACCTCGGCAACCGCTCCACCTACCAGATCAAGACCGCAAGCGGCAAGATCGTCACCGCCTTTGCGCAGAACGATCGCCGCACGCTCGAGTGGCGAATCGACTGGAGCGACGAGGT
>DATNHZ010000160.1:0-2273 GCA_035604655.1 Steroidobacteraceae bacterium
GACAGCCTCCGCTATTGGGTGGAGGTGATGCACGTCGACGGCTTCCGATTCGATCTCGCGACCACGCTGGCGCGAACCCAGACCGGCTTCGACCCCGCCAGCAGCCTCCAGGCGGCGGTGCTCCAGGACCCTGTGCTGCGCCACGTCAAGCTGATCGCGGAGCCTTGGGACGTCGGGCCCGGCGGGTACCAGCTCGGCTGGTTCGGCGTCGGCTGGGCGGAATGGAACGACCGCTACCGGGATACCGTCCGCCGGTTCTGGCGCGGCGATGCCGGCGTCCTGCAGGAGTTGGCTGGGCGGCTCTCGGGCTCGGCCGATCTGTTCGACCGGCAACATCGGCATCCCTACGGCAGCATCAATTTCGCGACCGCGCATGACGGCTTCACGCTGCGTGACCTCGTGTCCTACGAGCGCAAACACAACGAAGCTAATGGCGAGGACAATCGTGACGGTCACAACGCCAACTACAGCGCCAATTACGGCGTGGAAGGCGAGACCCAGGATCATCCCGTCATCCCGGCGATCCGCCGGCGGCAGCGGCGCAATCTGCTGGCGACGCTGATCTTCTCGCAGGGGACGCCCATGCTGCTGGCCGGCGACGAGCTCGGTCGCACCCAGGGCGGCAACAACAACTCCTATTGTCAGGACAATGCGACGAGTTGGCTCGACTGGAGCGCGGTCGACGACCCCGATCGCGACGACATCGAGTTCGTCCAGAAGCTCCTGGAGATTCGCCGTCACCACCCGATCTTGCGGTGGCCGGTCTTCCTGCATGCCCGGAAAAGCAAGGATGGCATCAAGGATATCACGTGGCTGGGGCCCGACGGTCGCGAGAAGACCATGGAGCAGTGGCATGACCCCGAGCAGCGCGTCATCGGCCTCATGCTCAACAGCGGCGCCCACGAGCGCATCAGCGACAGCGGCGAGTCCGTTCCCGGCGAGATCGTCTTGCTGATCTTCAACGCACAGGTAGACCCGGTCACCTTCATGATGCCGTCGTCGCCCAAACACGGTGCCTGGGCGTGCCTGCTCGACACGGTGGTCATGGAAGGCCCGAAACCGCCTGCATTGTCGCCCGGCCAAGGTCGGCCGGTCGACGGACGATCGGTGGTTGCCCTCGGCTTCGTGGAGTCGCGCACGCAGACCGCCAGATGAACCGCTTCGCGCACGAGATGCCATTTGGCGCGGCCGTCCTGCCGGATGGCGGCGTGCGGTTCCGGTTATGGGCGCCGGCCCTGGAACGCGTGCGCCTGGTCGTGGACGAACCCGGCAGGACGATCTCCATGGAGCGCGGACCGCACGGGTGGTTCGAGCACACGGCAAGAGACGTCGCGCCCGGCACCGTCTATCGGTTCGAACTCGGCGACGGCCGGTCGGTTCCCGACCCCGCCTCGCGCGCCCAGGCGCGCGGCGTGCATGGGCCGAGCGTGGTCGTGGCGCCGCGCTCCTACGCTTGGAAGCACCCGGAGTGGCGGGGACGGCCATGGCGGGAGACCGTGCTCTACGAGGCGCATCTCGGCTGCTTCACGCCCGAGGGCGGCTTCGATGGCGCGCGCCGGAGACTCGACCATCTCACGTCGCTGGGTATCACGGCGCTGGAGCTGATGCCGATCGCGGCGTTCGAGGGCGAGCGCGGCTGGGGCTACGACGGCGTGCTTCCGTTCGCGCCGCACCGAGCATACGGATCGCCGGAGGATCTGAAGCGGCTCATTGACGAGGCGCACGAACGGAACCTCATGGTACTTCTCGACGTGGTCTACAATCACTTCGGTCCCAGCGGGAACTACCTGCATCTCTACGCGCCCCAGTTCTTCACCGAGCGGCACCACACGCCCTGGGGCGCCGCGATCAATTTCGATGGCCCGGAGAGCCGGACCGTGCGCGATTTTTTCATTCACAATGCGCTCTACTGGCTCGAGGAATATCGCTTCGATGGGCTGCGGCTCGATGCCGTGCACGCGATCGTTGATGACGGGAATCCGGATATCCTGAGCGAGCTCGCGGCGACGGTGCGCGCGCGTTGCGAGCCCGGTCGTCACGTGCATCTCGTGCTCGAGAACGATGCCAACGCGAGCCGCCACCTGCGCCGAGGCTCGGGCCCCGGTTATGACGCCCAGTGGAACGACGACATGCATCATGCGACGCATGTCGCCCTGACCGGCGAAACGCACGGCTACTACGCGGACTATGTCGACGATCCCGTCGGGCGATTGGCGCGGGCGCTGGCCGAGGGTTTCGCCTACCAGGGCGAGACGTCCCGACATCGGAACGGC
>DATNHZ010000161.1:0-4979 GCA_035604655.1 Steroidobacteraceae bacterium
CGCCGAGCCGCGACTCGACCTGGCGCAAATGCTCGTCGAGCGGGCCGCACAGCGCCGCTAGCCGCTCGTTGTCCGCCGGGTCAAGAATCAGGTCGCGCGCGGGCGCCGGCGTGCTCAAGCGGCGCAACCGGCGGCGGGCCGCCCCGCCTCGCAGGGTTCGACGAGGCGACCGCGCAGCGAGTTCGGCAGCGCCTCGGTGATCAGGACATTGACGAAGCGGCCGATCAGGGTGGCTGGCCCGTCGACATTGACCCAGCGGTTGTCCTCGGTGCGCCCCGCAAGCTGGCGGGCATCGCGTCGCGCCGGGCGTTCGATCAGCACGCGCTGCTCGGTGCCGACCAGCCGCCGGCTGCGCGCCTGCGCGAGCGCGTCGACACGCTCCTGCAGCGTCGCGAGCCGGCGCTGCTTGACTGCGTGCGGAACCTCGTCCGGCAGCGAGGCCGCCGGCGTCCCCGGGCGGCGGCTGTAGATGAAGCTGAAGGACTGGTCAAACCCCACCTCGTCGATCAGCCTCAGCGTTGCCTCGAAATCGCGCTCGGTCTCGCCGGGAAAACCGATGATGAAGTCCGACGACACGGCGATATCCGGTCGCACGGCGCGCAGTCTGCGAATCTTCTGCTTGTACTCGAGCGCGGTGTAGCCACGCTTCATCGCGGCGAGGATCCGGTCCGATCCCGATTGCACCGGCAGGTGCAGCTGGTTCGCAAGCTGCGGCACACGCGCGTAGGCACCGATCAGCCGGTCCGTGAACTCGACCGGATGCGAGGTCGTGTAGCGAATGCGCTCGATGCCGCGCACGCGGGCGATGTGCTCGAGCAGCAGCGCCAGGTCCGCAAGCTCGCCATCCTCGAGCTCGCCGGCGTAGGCGTTGACGTTCTGGCCGAGCAGCGTGACCTCAACCACGCCTTGCGCGGCGAGTGCCTCGACTTCGCCGAGCACCTGCGCGAACGGCCGGCTGATCTCCTCGCCGCGCGTATATGGCACGACACAGAAGCTGCAGTACTTGCTGCAGCCCTCCATGATCGAGACGTAGGCAGTTGCCGCCGAGGTCCGGGGCTGCGGCAGAACGTCGAACTTCTCGTTCTCCGGGAAACTTACATCGACCTGCGGTCGCCCGGTCTGGCGCACGGCCGCGAGCAGCGCCGGCAGGCGGTGCAGCGTTTGCGGCCCGAACACGAGGTCGACGTACGGCGCGCGCGCGAGGATCCCTTCGCCCTCCTGGCTCGCCACGCAACCGCCCACACCGATGATCAGGCCGGGGCGCCGTTCCTTGAGGTCGCGGTAAAGGCCCAGGTGCGAGTAGACCTTGTCCTCGGCCTTCTCGCGAATCGAACAGGTGTTGAGCAGCACGACGTCCGCGCGCTCCACATCTTCCGTGGTCTGAAGGCCCTCGGACGCACGGAGCACGTCCACGATGCGCGTGGAGTCGTACTCGTTCATCTGGCAGCCGAAGGTTTTGAGGTAGAGGTAGCCGGGCATGGGGCGGGCAGGACGCGGAATGCGAAGCGTACCGCGTCCGCCCGTGCACATAAAGGCGGTTCGACACCGCCTGCGTCAATAAATGGTTAAATATCAGCTAGTTACAGTCAGTCGCGCAAGCGCCTCAGAACGGAATGTCGTCGTCGAGTGCCTCATCGCCCTTACCGCCGGCCGTGGCCGGCGCCTGCGCGAAATCGTCCTGCGTCGACGCCGGCCCGCGGGAGGTTGATCCCGCGCCGCCCGCCTGCCCGCCGGACTGGCCGCCGCCCTGGCCGCCGCGACCGCCCAGCATCTGCATCTCGTTGGCGACGATCTCCGTGGTGTACCGGTCGTTGCCGCTCTTGTCCTGCCACTTGCGAGTGCGAAGTCGCCCTTCGATGTACACCTGCGAGCCCTTGCGCAAATACTCGGCGGCGATCTCGGCCAGCCGGTCGAAGAAAACGACCGTGTGCCACTCGGTCTGCTCCTTCTGCTCACCGGTCTGCTTGTCACGCCAGCTGTCGCTGGTGGCGATCCGGACATTGGTGACCGCCTTGCCGCTCGGCATCGCCCGGGTCTCCGGATCCTGCCCGAGGTTGCCCACCAGAATGACCTTGTTGATCCCGCGCGCCATGTGACCGCTCCTCGTGAGTGAAGGTGCCGAAGGCGTTGTCGCTTCGCCCTGCTGGACCGTCAGTGTACGCCGCGGCACACGGCGCGCACCTCGAGTATCGGGCCTGTTCGCCTTGTTAAGCGGGTCGCGACCGGTACAGAAGCAGCCAGCCGAGCGTCAGGAGCGAGGCCGCGCCGAACACGCCCACGAGCCCGAGGCGTCCGCCCGACAGCCAGCCGGCGGCCGTCGCGCCCACGAACGATCCGAGAAATTGTGCGGTCGCGAAGACGCTGAGCGCAGCGCCACGCACTTCGGGCTGGGCCGCCTGGGACAGGCGGGCCGGCAGGCGGGCTTCCAGATAGTTGAAGGCCGTGAAGAATGCGGCAAGCGCGCCGCACAGCGGCCAGTAGTGCCCGTAGACGAAGCCGGTGGCGGCGAGCGAGATCATCAACAACGCAATCGAAACCCGCATGACGAGGTCGGGGGCGGACGACCGCTCGGTCCAGAACACGAGGACCACGGTCGGCGGGATCGAGACGAGAAAGACCCCGAGGTAGGTCCGCCAGTGGTCGGACATCGCGATGCCGAGCGCGTCGTGCAGCGCATACGGGACGCCAACGAAAGTGGCCGAGAGCACGGCACTCAGCGCGAGGATCCCGAGATAGTAAGGGATCAGGTCGGCACGCATCGCAGCGGCGAGGCCGCTGCCGCTCGCTCGTCCGGCGGGCGGCGGGGGCGTCGGGACGATGCCGTAGAGCAGGATGAGCGCAAGCACGGCGAGGCCGGCCATGATCAGAAAGATGCCCGGCACGCCGATCGCCGCTGCGAGCAGCGGCCCGGCGATCAGCGAGACGATGAAGGACGCGCCGATGCTGATGCCGATCAGCGCCATCGCCCGCGTCCGGATCCCGGCGCGCGTGAGGTCGGCGAGCAGCGCAGTCACCGGGCCCGACACCGCGCCCGCCCCCTGCACCATTCGCGCCGCGATGACGCCCCAGATGCTCGTGGCGACCGATCCCATCAGCGAACCGGCGGCATACAGCACGAGGCCGACCGCGATCACCGGCCGGCGGCCGAGGCGGTCCGAGGCGCTCCCGAACGGTATCTGCAGCACGGCCTGCGTCAGCCCGTAGGCCCCGACCGCGAGACCGGCCAGCAGCGGGGTCGCCCCCGGCAAACCCCGCCCGTAGAGGGCGAGCACCGGGAACAGCAGAAAAAGACCCAGCATCCGGACGGCGTAAATGCCCGCGAGGGCGCCCACGGCCCGGCGCTCGTGGGAATGCAGCCGAAGCCTGCCGGCCTCGGTCCCAGCGGCTGGCCGGGGGTCCGCGGAGGAATCAGTCACGCAGCGTCTTACCTGGAGGGGAACTCGCCTTGTATTCTAGCGGATTAGCCAGCAGGTCCCGGATTGACGATGCAGACCATACGTATCAGAGGCGCGAGGACCCACAACCTCAAGAACCTCGACCTCGACCTTCCGCGCGACCGGCTGATCGTGCTGACGGGTCTGTCCGGTTCGGGCAAGTCTTCGCTGGCCTTCGACACGATCTATGCCGAAGGGCAGCGCCGCTACGTCGAGTCGCTGTCGGCTTACGCGCGCCAGTTCCTGTCGATGATGGAGAAACCCGACGTCGATTCGATCGAGGGCCTGTCGCCGGCGATTTCGATCGAGCAGAAGTCGACCTCCCACAACCCGCGCTCGACGGTGGCCACGGTCACGGAGATCTACGACTACCTGCGCCTGCTGTACGCGCGGGCCGGCATCCCGCGGTGTCCCGACCACGGCCTCGACCTCGCGGCACAGACCGTGAGTCAGATGGTCGACCAGGTACTCGAGCTTCCCGAGGGCACGCCGCTGCTGCTGCTCGCGCCGGTCGTCAAGGATCGCAAGGGCGAACACGCGCAGATACTCGAGGAGCTCAAGGCCAAGGGATTCGTGCGCGCCCGGATCGACGGCACGGTGTTCGAACTCGATTCCGCGCCGGCGCTCGATCTGCGGCGCAAGCACACCATCGCCGCCGTGATCGACCGGTTCAAGGTCCGCGGCGACCTGGCCCAGCGGCTCGCCGAATCGTTCGAGACGGCCCTCAGACTCGGCGGCGGCATCGCCTCGGTGGCCTTTCTCGACGAGCCGAAGCGCCCCGAACTCGTGTTTTCCGACAAGTTCGCCTGCAACGTCTGCGGCTGGTCGCTCGCCGAGCTCGAACCGCGGCTGTTCTCGTTCAACAACCCGGCCGGCGCCTGCCCGAACTGCGATGGTCTCGGCCAGAAGCAGTTCTTCGATCCGGCACGGGTCGTCACGCAGCCGCAGCTGCCGCTCGCGGCCGGTGCGGTGCGCGGCTGGGATCGCCGCAACGCCTACTACTTCACGCTGATCCAGTCCCTGGCGCGGCACTACAAGTTCGACGTCGAGGCTCCGTGGCGCGAGCTCGAGCCGCGGGTGCAGAAGATCCTGCTGTACGGCAGCGGCGAGGAAGTCGTCGAGTTCCGCTACTTCGACGGCCGCGGCGGAACCACGCGCAAGCGCCATCCGTTCGAGGGGATCCTGCCGAATCTCGAGCGCCGCTACCGCGAGAGCGATTCGCTGATGGTTCGCGAGGAGCTCGCGAAGTATCTGGGCAGCAGGCCCTGCACGGATTGCGGCGGAACGCGATTGAACGTCGCCGCCCGCCACGTGTTCGTGGCGGGGCGCAACATCGCGCAGCTCACGGGCCTGTCGGTCGGGCGTGCGCTCGAGTTCTTTCGCGAGCTGACGCTGCCGGGCTGGCGCGGCGCGATCGCGATCAAGATCCAGAAGGAGATCGCGGACCGGCTCGGCTTTCTTGCCAACGTCGGTCTCGGGTACCTGACGCTGGATCGCAGCGCCGAGACGCTGTCCGGCGGCGAGGCGCAGCGGATCCGGCTCGCG
>DATNHZ010000162.1:0-7999 GCA_035604655.1 Steroidobacteraceae bacterium
CTCTCGCTGCCGCGCTCGAGCCTCGTGCTTCGCGAACACGGCTATTTCTCCGCGCGCCTCGATGTTGCGCTCGCTGCGCTCGGCGCAACGGGATTTGATGTCGTCTTCGACGCGGTGCTGGGCGAATGGTTCGCGCCTTGCTTCGAGCGCCTGGCTCCGGAGGGCCGTCCTGGCCGCGCCTCGCGTGGCGCTGGCTCAACCGTCCGCGCGTTGATCCACTCGCAATGATCTCCAGCAACCGCGCATTGCTGGCCTTCAACCTCATCTGGCTGTGGGAAGCCGTCGAGCGCTTGCCGGCGGCGTTGGACGCGCTCGCGGACCTGAACGTCGGTCCGCCGCACATCGGCGCGCTGCAGCCGTTTGCCGCGGCGCGTGCCGCGCTCGCGGACTTGCAGTCCGGGCGAAGCGTCGGCAAGAGCGTGCTGCAGGTCGACGCCTCCGCATGAAGTCCGCCTCCACCTCGCTGACCGAGGGCCCGATTGCCCGGACGCTGATCACCTTCGCAATGCCGATTCTGTTCGGCAATGTGCTGCAGGCGCTCAACGGGTCGGTTAATTCTGTCTGGGTCGGCCGATTTCTCGGCGAGGCCGCGCTGACCGCGACCGCGATCGCCAACACGATCATGTTCCTGCTGCTCGGAGGCGTGTTCGGCGTGTCACTGGCCGCGACGATCCTGGTCGCCCAGTACATCGGCGCACAGCGGCTCGATGAGGCGCGGCGCGTGGTCGGCACGAGCGCGACATTCTTCGCGGTGGTCGCGACCACAATCGCAGTGGCCGGCTGGCTGGGGGCCTCCCGCCTGCTCGCCGCGATGCACACGCCCCCCGAGGCGTTGCCTTTCGCGCACGCCTACCTGCGGATCATCTTCGTCGCCATCCCGTTTCTGTACATCTACACCTATGTGATGGCCGTCCTGCGCGGCGCCGGAGATTCGAAGACTCCGTTCAAGTTCCTGGTGCTGTCGGTCGGCCTCGACATCGCGCTCAACCCGCTGCTGATCTTTGGTCTGGGCCCTGTGCCGCGCCTCGGCATCGCGGGCTCAGCGCTCGCGACGTTGATCGCCAATGCCATCAGCCTCGTGGCGCTGATTCTTTTTCTCTACCGCAAGCGCAATCCGCTGTGCCTCAGGGGTCCGGAGCTCCGCTACCTGCGGCTCGACGGCGTCATCGTCGCAACGCTGCTGAGGAAGGGTCTACCGATGGGACTGCAGCTACTGGTGATCTCCGCCAATGCGGTCGCACTGATCACGCTCGTCAACCGTTTCGGAACCGACACGACGGCTGCGTACGGGGCGACCTGGCAGCTGTGGAACTACCTGCAGATGCCTCCGTTCGCCATCGCCGCAGCGGTGTCGTCGATGGCGGCCCAGAACGTCGGCGCCGGCCGCTGGGACCGGGTGGCGCGAATCGCCCGCGTCGGCGTGACGTTTCATTGCGTACTGACTGGCGCGCTGGTGCTCGTCCTGCTTGCCCTCAACAGGACCGCGCTTGGCCTCTTCTTACCGCCCGGGCGGGCGCTCGCGATCGCCGGTCACATCAATTTGACGAGTGCCTGGTCGTTCGTGTTCTTTGGCATCTCGATGGTGCTGTTCGGTGTCGTCCGCTCGACGGGCGCCGTCGTTCCACCGCTGGTGGCGCTGTTCATCGCGCTGTGGGGGATACGCATCCCGTTTGCGGTGGCGCTGATCCCGCGTTTCGGCGCGGATGCAATCTGGTGGAGCTTTCCACTCGCCTCGTGCGTCGCGGCGTTGCTGGCGTTCGGCTACTACCGGTGGGGTGGCTGGCGGCAAGCGCGGATGATCAGCTCCGCGCCGTCCCGTGCCGGCGCCGATGGCTGAGTCGCGCG
The DNA here is from genome assembly GCA_035604655.1 of Steroidobacteraceae bacterium. GTDB lineage: Bacteria > Pseudomonadota > Gammaproteobacteria > Steroidobacterales > Steroidobacteraceae > CAIKZZ01. The sequence continues at coordinate 1,846 of DATNHZ010000162.1, forward strand.
AGGCGCCCGAGCGGTGCCTGGCTCAGTTGGCGAAGCGGACCGAAGCCGCGACCCGCGCCGCGACCGCATCGATCGCGCCCGCGTCGGCAGAGCCCCGCGATAGTATCGCGAGCGCCCCGCGTCCCGCCGGCACGATTACTCCTCGATAGCCGCCTTCGTCGATCGGCGTGTCCCGCGCGACGTGCTCGTGGCGCAGCACCATCACCGTCATCGGCCCCGCCGTCGTCTGTACGACGAGGTGTGGCACGTACCAGCCGCGGAACCAGCAGCTGTGCGCATAGCTGATCTGAGGCACGCCGGGTTCGAGACTCACTCCCGAGCGGTGGAGCACGTAGGTGAGCGCAGCGTCCGGCACCTTGACGTCGGTCACAACCCATGCATCGGGCTCAAGCGACATATGCCCAACGACCGCGCTCGCAAGTGCCTGCCGCGGATAGATGGTAGTGATCGCCGCAACGAGTATCACTGCGAGAACGGCGCTCGCGGCCAGCGCGAGCCAACCGCGCCGCAGCGGCGGCCGCCGCGCGACAGCCCGTCGTGCGTCGAGCTCGACCGGCGCCTGGTCGACGGCCGGAGCCGCGCGCTCCGGCACCGGGATCTCGAGCGCGCGGCGCAGTTTTGCGTCAAATGCGGCGAGCTCAGCTGCGTAGCGCGCGCACTCCGGACAGGTCGCCAGATGGGCGGCGATCACCGGCGGGCGCGCGACCGGTTGCGCATCCAGGGCCTCGCGTATGCCCGCGCAGTTCATTTCGCTTCCCGGTCGCCGGCGAGGACGGCGCGCAACTTCTGCCGGGCCCGAAACAGCCGCGTCAGGACCGCACCCGGTTTCAGGTCCATGTGCCGCGCGATTTCGTCGGTTGAGTAGCCCATCAACACCTGCAGCACCAGCGGCTCGCGGTAGTCGTCCTCGAGTGCGAACAGCGCCTCGCGCAGCTCCGCCAGCTCCTCGGCGTCGGCGGCCCCGAGCGCCGGGTCTTCGACCGCCGCAAGCTCCTCGATGTCCACCGTCTCGAAACGCTTGCGCTCGAAGCGTCGGGCGAATTCGCGGCGCGCAATCGTGAGCAGCCACGGCCGCACCGCGGCGTCCTCCCCGAGGCCGTCGAGCGAACGCCAGGCGCGCAGCAGCGTGTCCTGCACGACGTCCTCCGCAACGGCGCGGTCGCGCGCCAGCCAGAACGCAAATCGGTACAGGTCCGGTCGCAGGCTGCCGCACAAGGCGCCGAAGCGCGCGTGGCGACGCGCCGTATCCGTCGAGTCATTCATTAAGGGGGACCGGGCGGTGGCAACGCTTATTACAGGGAATCGGCACAGGGCCGGGGGAACATCGTACAGGGTCGGTGGGGATGCTGCGGTGCAACAGCGGCACCAAGGACCGCGCCCGACTGTAAGGACCGGGCCCGTGGCCGGGTCTTAGTTGAGAGTGCTGGCTGTCCATGCCTCGTCCGCGCGACACCTTGATCGATGGGCTTGCCTTGCTCGCGGCCCCCGGTGCAGGCTCCGAAACGCGGCGGCCGGGCCCGGCTCGGATGCGTCGTTCCCGGCACATCAGAACTCCGGTTACACGGCAGGAATCGCATGCAGCCCGCGCTCGGATTCGGACTCGGCCTCAGACCAGTCCATTACACCGCGATCCTGGAGTCGGCCCCGGCGGTCGACTGGTTCGAGGTCATCACCGAGAACTATCTGGTCGGCGGTGGCCGGCCTCTCTATTTCCTCGACGCGATCCGCGCGCGCTATCCCATCGTCATGCACGGAGTGTCGCTGTCGATCGGCAGCACCGCAGCTCTCGACGAGGACTACCTCAGGCGTGTCCGTGACCTCGCGGCACGCTGCGCGCCCGAATGGATCTCCGACCACCTGTGCTGGACCGGCACGGACGGCCGGAACCTGCACGACCTGTTACCGCTGCCGTACACGCCGGAGGCTGTCGCCCACGTCGCGCCGCGGATCGAGCACGTTCAGGAGCGACTCGGCCGCCCGCTGGTGCTTGAGAATGTGTCGAGCTACGTGAGCTACACGAGTTCGGCGATGAGCGAATGGGAATTCCTGGCAGCGCTCGCGCGCCGCACCGGCTGCCGGCTGCTGCTCGATGTCAACAACGTCTATGTCAGCAGCCGCAATCACGGCTTCGAGGCGACCGAGTTCATCGACGGGGTACCGCTCGAGGCGGTCCAGCAGCTTCATCTGGCAGGGCACCAGGACCACGGCACGCACTGTATCGACACGCACGATGCCCCGGTCCGGGACGAGGTGTGGGACCTCTACGCCCACACCGTGCGGCGTTTCGGCCCCGTCAGCACTCTGCTCGAGCGCGACGACCAGATTCCGCCGCTGACCGAGCTCGTCGCCGAGCTCGAGCACGCGCGCGCGGTCGCCCGCGACGCGCGCGCCGAGGCAGCATGATGCGGCTCGCCGATCTCGAACGGGCGGTTCAAGCGCACGTGCTCTCGGGCGGGGCGCTGCCGGAAGCACTCGCCGCGGCGGTCGCGCCGCCGGCGGCCGAGCGCTGGGAGATCTATACGGAGGCGTACCGGCTGAGGCTCATCGAAGCACTCGGGATCCACTACCCGGCGCTGCGCGCCAGGCTCGGCGTGGAGACGTTCGATGCCCGCATGCAAGCGTTCATCGCGGCCACGCCATCTGTGCACCGCTCGATCCGGGATTACGGCAGCGAGCTCGGCGCGTTCATCCTTGCGCGGGCGGAAGGGAACGAAGACGAGATGCTTGCAGAACTCGCCGGATTCGAGTGGCAGCTCGCTGCGGCCTTCGATGCCCCGGATGCCGCGCCGACGGCCGTCGCGGACCTCGCCGTGGTCGTTCCGGCCGATTGGCCGGAACTCAGATTCCGCGCCATTCCGAGCGCGCGCAGGCTGCGAACGCTGACGAATGCAATCGCTGTCTGGCGCGCGGTCGGCCCGCGCGACGCCAACGAGGATACCGACGTGCCGCAAGCGTCTGCGCAGTCAATTCCCGCGAGCTCGACCGACCCGGTCGAGTGGCTGATCTGGCGCCGGCACCTGACGACCGAATTCCGCTCGCTCGAGGCCGCCGAGGCCAGCGCGCTCGACCAGCTGCTGGGCGGCGCCGCATTTGGCGACGTCTGTGGCTCGCTCGCCGGACCATACGGTGACAGCGCCGCGCTCAAGGCGGCGGGGTGGCTCAAGGGCTGGCTGCTGGAAGGGCTGCTGTTGCGGGTATGACGCCGCACTTTCGCCGCCGCTCGGGCGCACGATGAACCGGTCGCCGCTACGGTCCCGACTGCTGTCGCCGAGCGGCTCATAGACGCCTGGTCCGCACGACGCCCGGCAGCGCCGGTTGTCGAAAGGCTGCGGCTTTCGCCTACTGCTGGCGCTGCTCTCGCGTATCAATCGGATCGCGCGGCGCAGCCGCAATGACGAACGGCGGGTAGCGGGAGCGTCGGATGCGAATCGGCATTGTCGGTGCAGGTATCAGCGGACTCGCGACGGCGTTCTGGCTGCAGCGGGCGCGGCCTGACTGGCAGCTGGTGATCTTTGAGGCCGCCGGCGGCCCGGGTGGGGCGCTGCACACCGAGGAGATCGCGGGCTTTCGCTTCGAGGCCGGCTGCAACGGCTTTCTGACCAATAAGCCGGACAGCCTCGATCTCGTCCGCGCGGCCGGCGCGGATGCACTGCTGATGGAGAGTTCGGCACTCGCTCGCAAGCGATTCGTGTACACGGACGGCCTGCATCTGCTGCCCGAATCGCCACGCGCCTTCGTCGCGACTCCGCTGCTCAGCGTGCGCGGCAAGCTCCGCGTACTCGCCGAGCTGCTCGTGCCGGCGCGACGCGACGGCGCCGAGGAAACGCTCGCCGAGTTCGGCTACCGGCGACTCGGCCGCGAGTTCACCGACGTATTCCTCGATGCGATGACCGCCGGCATCTACGCCTCGACCCCGGCAAGGCTCTCGGTCGCCGCGGCATTCCCGCTGATCGTCGGGCTCGAGCGCGAGCACGGCGGGCTGTTTCGCGGCATGCTGGCACGCCGCAAGCGCGCGGCCGGCCCCGGCGGAGTGCTGATGAGCTTCCGCGGCGGCGTCAGCACCTTCATCGAGCACCTGTGGCACGCAGTGCGCGCAGAGTTCCGCTTCGACTCCACGGTCGTCGCGCTCGAGCGCAGCGGATCGCGCTACACGATTCATGCCGACGGCGCCCGCGTCGAGACGGACCGCATCATCCTTGCGACTCCCGCCCACGTCGCAGCCGGGCTTGTCGCCGGCCTCGACTCGGCACTCGCTGCGCGGCTGGCCCGAATCGAGTATTCGCCCGTTGCCGTGGTCGGCTTCGGCTACCGGGGCCTTGCCCACCCGCTTGACGGCTTCGGACTGTTGACGACCGCATCCGCACGGCAGCCAATACTCGGCGTCCTGTGGGATGGCAGCGTATTCCCGGACCGCGTCCCGCCCGGCGGCAAGATCCTGCGCGCGATGCTCGGCGGACAACGCAATCCCGAGCTTGCGCTGCTACCGGAACCTGACCTGATCGGCCTGGCCCGGGCCGGCATCCGCGCCACGCTCGGCATCGAGGATGCCCCGGATGTCGTGTTCGTGCGGCGGTGGGAACGCGGCATTCCGAACTACGGACCCGGACACCTCGCAAATGTCGCGGCCATCGATGCCGCAGTCGCCGCCCTCCCCGGACTCGATCTCAGCGGCAATGCCTATCACGGGGTCGCCATGAACGACTGCTGCCGGGCGAGCCGGCAGCTCGCCGCGCGGATCGTCGGCGCTGGCTGAGCGCAGCAGGCTGTAAGACGCCCCGGGAGCTAGGCGTGAGCGTCGAGCCACGCCTCGAGGTCCGCAAAGACCCGATCGCGCTCAGGCTCATTGAAGAGCTCGTGGAACAGCCCTTCGTAGAGCTTGACCGTCAGGTCCGGCGCGCCCAGCCGCGCGTAGACCGGGCGCGTGAGCCTGAGCGGTACCAACGCATCGGCGGTCCCATGCAGGACCAGCGTCGGCGCGCGAAGCTCCGGAGCCCGCTGTCCGGCCCGCTGCATTGCGCCCAGCAGTTCGACGACGGTCCGCGCCGGAATCAGACCCCGGTACACGAGCGGATCGCTCTCATAGTTTCGAACGATGAATGGGTCGCGGCTGATCGCCGCCGCCGGCAGCCGCAGGACGCCTACGATCGGCGCCACCGCTGACAGCAGCCGCGCGATCGCGAGCCGCCCGCGAGGGACGTCAGGATCGGTGCCGATCGCCGGCGCGGACAGCACCAGCCGATCGACGAGCTCCGGATGATCCAGCGTCGCGAGCAGCGCCGCCGTCCCGCCGAGGCTGTGGCCGATCAGGAACAGGCGCTGGCCCGGGTGCTGCGTCCTCGCCGCGCGGATTCGCTGCGTGAGGTCATCGACGAGCCAGTCGAAGGATTCGATGTAGGCCCGCGCGCCGGTCGAGCGCCCGTGACCGCGATGATCGAGCGCGTAGACCGCGAGTTGCCTCGCAGTCAGGCGCGCCACGAGCTCGCCGTAGCGGCCGCTGTGTTCGGCGAGCCCATGGGCGAGGACGACCGCGGCACGCACTTCACCGTCCGGCAGCCATTCCTGCTGGAAGAGCCGCCGGCCCTTGCGACCCTGCTGCTCACCTGTTGCGTGTCGCACCCTGGTATTCCGGCCGGCGGTCAGCGGTACAGCAGGATATCGGCGCGCTCGGCGATCCAGGCCGCCTCGTCGCTTGAGGCGCGCGCATCAAGATCGGCCGCGGTCGCCGCCGGATCGTCAACCCATTCGCGCAGCCCTGGGCCGCCGTTGATCAGGTCGATCGCGCGCCGGTCGCGCTCGTACTCGTAATGCATGTCCCTCCACAGCGGATAGTCGGGGCGCAAGCGTCGAAGCGCCTTCAGTGCCGCGGCCACGAGCCGCCACGGACGGAAGTCGAGGTGCGCATAGCCGGGATCGTCCACATGCACCTGCAGGCCGGCGCACAAGCTCCCCGCATGCTTTTGGAATGTAGGTTCGAACCAGCAGGATCGCAGCCGGCAGCCCGAAAGCCACGCCGGAGCCAGCGTGTGCATTGCCGCGAGCCACGCGCGCACATCGAGGCCGGGGGCGCCGAACAGCTCGAGCGGCCGCGTCGTCCCGCGGCCCTCCGACAGCGTTGTGCCCTCGAGCAGTACCGTCCCGGGGTAGCAGCGTGCCA
>DATNHZ010000163.1:0-6929 GCA_035604655.1 Steroidobacteraceae bacterium
ACGGTCGGTGGCTGGCGCCGGGACCCGCGAAGCCGGCCCCTCACGGGGCGAGGTCGGCAGCGAGCGCCGCGGTGGTCGCGGCGCCGAGCTCGGCCGAGTGCGTATACGCTGGGTGGTCGATCCCGGCCCGCAGCGGCGCGCCGGCCGCCAGAAATGCGCGCGCCCGCGGGCTCAGCTCGAAACGCAGGAAGTGCACCGCCGACGTCTTGACATCATTTTCCCGCTCGAGGTCCTCGTCGGCGACCGCGAATGACACCTCATCGCCCACCGCGAGGTAGCAACGCCGCTCGATGCCCTTCAGGCGCGTGAGCGCCACCGCGCGCTCGTTCGGATCGGTGTACTCGATCAGGAACGTCGCCTTCAGATTGGTGCCGTCGGGGATCAGCGGATTGTAGGCGTCGAGCTCATCCTGGATCCCCTGCAGCTCGAAGATCCGCTCGGCGCGCAGCATCTCCTGGATCTGGTACTGGATCGTGAGGCGGTCCTCGAAGAACCAGGTGGCGTTCGGTCCGATGGCGACCGTCCGCGGCCGCTTGTGATCGAGCACGCGCGCGCGGAACGCGGACCGGGCCCGCGCGTACTGCTCGAGGCTCATCAGGTCGGGCGGGGCCAGCCGCCGCGGCTGCGATGCGCGTTGGGCCACCTCACTCACCCGGCAGGCCATAGGCCCGCCGCAGCAGCGTCAGCGGATGGGCGGGCGGGCGGTGACCGGGAAGGCCATGCGAGATCTGGCGCCCGGCCATCGGGCAGTCGCTCGAGTGCTGCACGGCCCCCGAGCCGGCGACCCGCGCCACCACGGGCTTGCCGATCTTGACCGAGAAGTCGTGGAATTCCTGCTTCACGGCGTAGCTGCCATCGTGCCCGGAGCAGCGCTCGATCACCTCCAGCGTCGTGCCGGGCACCAGCCTCAAGAGATCGCGCGTCTTGAGGCCGATGTTCTGCACCCGCAGGTGGCAGGGCACGTGATAGGCGACCTTGCCGAGCTCGGTGCTGAAGTCGGTCTTCAAGAGCCCCGCCGCGTGCCGCAGCATCAGGTACTCGAACGGATCGAAAGTGTGCTCGCTGACCTTCCGGACCAGCGGGTCGGACGGAAACAGCAGCGGCAGCTCCTGTTTGAACATCAGCACGCACGACGGGATGGCCGCCACGACGTCGCAGCCGCGATCGATCAGCGCGGCGAGCTCGGGCACGTTGACGTCCTTAAGCGTCTCGACCGCGTGCAGGTCGCCGAGCTCGAGCTTCGGCATGCCGCAGCACCGTTCCTTCGGGGCGAGCTCGACCGGGATGCCGTTGTGCTCGAACACCGCGACCAGGTCGGCGTCGATCGCCGGCTCGTTGCGATCGCAGTAGCAGGTCGCGAACAGCGCGATGCGTCCGCGGGTGTCGGCGGTCGGCACGACGTTCAGTGCGGGTTTGGCGCGGCGCTTCTCCCGCGCACGGAAACTGCGGCTCTGGTATCTCGGCAGCGGCGCATCCGGGTGCACACCGAGCGTCTTCGACAGCGCCGCGCGCCCCAGATGCGTGGCATTGGCGTAGTTGACGAGCTCGGCGATGACCGGGATGCCGGCGAGCGTGCCGACGAGGTCGGTCGAGGACAGTACCCGGTCGCGAAACGTCGTACGGTGCTGGGCGTGCTTGACCGCCTTGCCGCGCAGCATCAGGTGCGGGAAATCCACGTTCCACGGGTGCGGTGGCACGTATGGACACTTGGTCATGTAGCACATGTCGCACAGGTAGCAGTGGTCGACGACCTGCCAGTACGCGGCCTTCGGCACCGCGTGCACCTCGCCGGCCGGCGTGGCGTCGACCGCATCGAACAGCGTCGGAAACGCCTGGCACAGGCTGAAGCAGCGCCGGCATCCGTGGCAGATGTCGAAGACGCGCTCCAGCTCCTTGAAGAGCGCTGCCTCCTCGTAGAACCCGGGGCTCTGCCAGTCGATCGGGTGACGCGTCGGCGCCTCGAGGCTGCCCTCGCGGGCGCCCGTGGCAGGCGTCTCGCTCATCGGCGGGCCCCGATCGCGCCCGCGCGGTGCCCGTCGGAGAACGGGCGCCTGAACGGCATCAATTACAGACCGTCCAGCGCTTTCTGGAAGCGGTTGGCGTGCGAGCGCTCGGCCTTGGCGAGCGTCTCGAACCAGTCGGCGATCTCCTGGAACCCTTCCAGGCGCGCGGCCTTTGCCATGCCCGGGTACATGTCGGTGTACTCGTGCGTCTCGCCGGCAATCGCCGCCTTCAGATTATCGGCGGTCGCGCCGATCGGCAGCCCTGTCGCCGGATCGCCGACGGCCTCGAGATACTCGAGGTGACCGTGGGCGTGACCGGTCTCGCCCTCGGCGGTTGACCGGAACACGGCGGAAACGTCATTGAAGCCTTCAACGTCGGCCTTGGCCGCGAAATAGAGGTAGCGACGATTCGCCTGCGACTCGCCGGCAAACGCATCCTTGAGATTCTTCTCAGTTTTACTTCCCTTGAGGTTCACGATATAACTCCTTGACTCATAGAGAGTTTCACTGGGACACACAGCGGGGGCGGCCGGGGCATCATCGGCACTTAGGAACTCTAGTCGCCGCTCAGCGCGCGCGTCAATCCGCAATTGGCGACGCCCGCGTTGACGCTACGAGGGAGTGGCCGTTAGTCTCCCGCGCCTCCGCGCTCCCGCGTCGATCAAGCACACCCATGGCCCGCACCAAGTCGGCACCTCCAGCGTCCGCGGTATCCGCCGACACCGCCCGCTTCGATTTCGAGCGGGCGATGACCGAGCTCGAGTCGGTGGTGGCAAAACTCGAGCAGGGCGACGTGCCGCTCGAGGAAGCGCTCAACGCCTTCGAGCGCGGCGTCGCGCTCACCCGCGCGTGCCAGCAGGCGCTCGCGGCAGCGGAACAGAAGGTCGAGCTGCTGATGACCCGCTCGGACGGCGTGAGCGAGGCGGTGCCGTTCGACGCGACTGCGGGCGAAGACGAGCCGGGGTGAAGCGAGGCGATCACACGGCGCGCCTTCTCGCCTACCAGGCGCGCGTCGAGCGCGCCCTCGCGGAGCGGATCCCCTCTGCCACCGCGGTGCCGGCCCGGCTGCACGAGGCGATGTGGTATGCCGCACTCGGCGGCGGCAAGCGCGTCCGGCCCGCGCTCGTGTATGCCGCCGGCGAGCTGTGCGGCGGCTCCGCGCCGGCGCTCGACGCGGCCGCCGCGGCCGTCGAGATGATCCATGTCTACTCCTTGATCCACGACGACCTGCCGGCGATGGACGACGACAACCTGCGGCGCGGCCGCCCCACGTGCCACCGGCAGTTCGACGAGGCGACCGCGATCCTCGCGGGCGATGCGCTGCAGGTACTGGCCTTCGAGAGCCTGGCGTCGGCGCCGGCGAGCTGCGAGGCGCGCGTCGCGATGATCCGGATGCTGGCGAGCGCGAGTGGTACCAAGGGGATGGCGGGCGGCCAGGCGATAGACCTGGGTGCGGTCGGGCGGCAGCTGACGGCCGCGGAAGTGGAGGACATGCACCTTCGAAAAACGGGGGCGCTGATCGAGGCGAGCGTGGCGCTGCCGGCGGCACTCGCGGGCGCCGCTCCCGCCGATGTCGAACGGCTCGGGCGCTTTGCCCGCGACCTCGGTCTCGCGTTCCAGATCGTCGACGACATTCTCGACGTCGAGGGCGACCCGCGCCTGCTCGGCAAGGCGGTCGGTGCGGACGAGGCACGCCGCAAGCCGACCTACCCCGCCGCCGCGGGGCTCGCCGCATCGCGAGCGCGCGCGGCGGAGCTGCACACCCGGGCGCTCGGTGCGATCGCCTCCTTCGGCGAGTCCGCCGCGATGCTGGCCTGGCTTGCAGGCTACATTGTCGAGCGATCCTCCTAGCGCGCTGCGGTCCGAACGCGCCCGCGGCCCGGGCGGATGCGGTTAGACTGGCGCCATGCCCGGGTCCGATTCATACCCGCACCTGTTCGCGATCGACTCCCCGGCGCAGCTCAGGCAGCTGCCGGAAAGCGAGCTGCCGGCTGTCGCCGAGGAGTTGCGCCAGTTCCTGATCGACACCGTCAGCCAGATGGGCGGCCACTTTGCGGCTGGCCTGGGGGCAGTCGAGCTGACGCTGGCACTGCACTACGTGTATGACACGCCGACCGACCGGCTCGTCTGGGACGTCGGGCACCAGGCCTACCCGCACAAGGTGCTGACCGGCCGGCGCGACCAGCTGCACACGATCAAGCTCAAGGGCGGGCTCGCCCCCTTTCCGAGCCGCAGCGAGAGTGAGTACGACACCTTCGGGGTCGGGCATTCGAGCACCTCGATCTCGGCGGCGCTTGGCATGGCGATCGCAGAGGAAATCACCCGCCCGGCGGGCGCGGAGGCGGCCGCCCGGCGCCGCCACGTCGCGATCATCGGCGACGGGGCGATGAGCGCGGGGCTCGCGTTCGAGGCCCTCAACCATGCCGGCAGCCTCGATGTCGACCTGCTGGTGATCCTCAACGACAACGACATGTCGATTTCGGAGAACGTCGGCGCGCTGTCGAACTACTTTGCGCGCGTGCTGTCCGGCCGCCTGTACTCGGGACTCAAGGAAGGCAGCAAGAAGGTGCTGCGGCGGATCCCGGCCGCCTGGGAACTCGCCCGCCGCTCCGAGGAGCACATGAAGGGCATGGTGCTGCCGGGCACGATATTCGAGGAGATGGGACTTAACTACATCGGCCCGATCGACGGTCACGATGTCGGCGCGCTGGTGAAGACGCTGCGCAACATCCGCAACCTCCACGGACCCCAGTTCCTGCACGTCGTCACGCGCAAGGGCAAGGGCTATGCGCCGGCGGAGGCGGACCCGATCAAGTGGCACGGCCCGGGGCCGTTCGATCCGGCCAAGGCGATGATCTTCAAGGAGAAGACCACCGGCCCGAGCTACTCGCAGGTGTTCGGGCAATGGTTGTGCGACATGGCCGAGCGCGATCGCCGGATCGTCGCCATCACGCCGGCGATGCGGGAGGGGTCGGGACTGGTCGAGTTCTCCAAGCGCTTCCCGGACCGGTATTTCGACGTCGCGATCGCCGAGCAGCACGCGGTGACCCTGGCCGCGGGGCTCGCCTGCGAAGGCCTGCGGCCGGTGGTCGCGATCTACTCGACGTTTCTGCAACGCGCCTACGACCAGCTGATCCACGACGTCGCGCTGCAGCGGCTGCCCGTCACGTTCGCGCTCGACCGAGCAGGGCTCGTCGGCGGCGACGGCGCAACCCACCAGGGGGCGTTCGACCTGTCATATCTGCGCTGCGTGCCCGGCCTGACCGTCATGGCGCCGGCCGACGAGAACGAGTGCCGGCAGATGCTGTACACCGCCGTGACGCTGCCGGGTCCGGCCGCAGTCCGCTATCCGCGGGGCACGGGCCCCGGGGTCGCGCCCACAGCCGACATGCATGCCCTGCCGGTCGGCAAGGCCGAGATCCGCCGCGAAGGGCGGTCGGGCCTTGCAATTCTCGCGTTCGGCACGATGGTTCACGCGGTCGCCGCCACCGCCGAGCGCCTCGATGCGACCCTGGTCAACATGCGTTTTGTAAAGCCGCTCGACGAAGCGCTGGTCATCCGCACCGCCGCGCGCCACGAATACCTCGTTACGGTGGAGGAGAATGTCGTTGCCGGCGGCGCGGGAGACGCCGTGCTCGAGGTGTTGACGGCCCACGGTTACCTGCGGCCGATGCTGCAACTCGGGATCCCTGACAGGTTCATCGAGCACGGATCGCGCACCGACAACCTCACCGTCGCCGGCCTCGACCCGGCCGGGCTCGCCACCGCAATCGACCGCTGGTGGCAGCCGCGACAGCAGCGCGCCTGAGCGCGCGGCCGTGCCCCGACCCTTGACCGAGCACCGAATCGTCGCCACCGGCGGCAGGATGGAGAGCAGATGGACGCGCTGACCGCCGCATCGAAGCAGGCGCCGATCGAGGACGTGCAGAGCCGCGCCGACGTGCGCCAGATCGCGATCAACAAGGTCGGGATCAAGGATATCTACCACCCGGTCCGGGTCAAGGACCGCTCGGGAGGCGAGCAGCACACGGTCGCCAACTTCAACATGTACGTGTACCTGCCGCACAGCTTCAAGGGCACGCACATGTCGCGGTTCGTCGAGATTCTCCACCACCACGAGCGCGAGCTGTCGGTCGACTCTTTCCGCGGAATGTTGCGCGAGATGGTGGAGCGACTCGACGCCGAGACCGGCCACATCGAGATGAGCTTCCCCTACTTCGTGATGAAGAAGGCGCCGGTGTCGGGTGTGGAGAGCCTGCTCGACTACCGCGCCACGCTGATAGGCGAGATCCGCGCCGACCGGACCGACACCTGGCTGAAGGTGGTCGTGCCGGTCACGAGCCTGTGCCCGTGCTCGAAGAAGATCTCCGACTACGGCGCGCACAACCAGCGCTCGCACGTGACGATCACGGCCAAGATCCTCAGCCACGTGTGGATCGAGGAGCTGATCGATGTTGCCGAGAGCGAAGCTTCGTGCGAGGTCTACGGAATACTGAAGCGCCCGGACGAGAAGTACGTGACCGAGCGGGCGTATGACAATCCCAAGTTCGTCGAGGACATGGTGCGGGATGTCGCGCTGCGACTGAACGCGGACGAGCGGATCCGGGCCTACGTGGTCGAGTCGGAGAACTTCGAGTCCATCCACAACCACTCGGCTTACGCGCTCATCGAGCGGGACAAGGACACGCCGGGCGCGTGAGCCGCTGCGGTCAGCCGGAGGCGGCCTCGGAGCCCTGCAGCCGGCCGATCAGCGATCTCAGAAATGCTTTGTTGAAGCGCAGCTGGCACGACGCGGACACCTGCTCGAGCAGCGTGGAACTCACCTTCATCAGCGTGACCGCGTCGCGGGCCTTGATGGTCGCCAGGCGCTTGGCACCGCGTACGTAGCTCGTCTCGCCGAAGCACTCGCCGGTGCTGAGCGAGCCG
>DATNHZ010000164.1:0-5659 GCA_035604655.1 Steroidobacteraceae bacterium
TACAGGGCGGCATACGCGAGCCGCGCGGTGCGGTCCAACACCAGGCTCCCCGTGCCTTCGACAATCAGTCCGCGCGCTTCGAGCGAGGTCAGGTCGGTCGTCCGCGTGATCCGCCACCCGTGCCGTTGCGCCAGTTGTGCGATCAATTCCGGCCGGCGTTCGCGGCGACGGTTGGCAGCGGCCATCGGATACAGCACGACGCGCCCGTCGGCGTGCGTCGAGAACCAGTTGTTGGGAAACAGCGCGTCCGGCGTGTTCGCGTCCACATCGGCATCCGCGACCGCCACCTCGACCCCGGCCGCGCATAGCGCCGCAACCGCGCCGTCGAATTCGGCCCGCGCCGCGGCGAGTGTTTCCGCTGCCGAGGCGGCTATCGCGTGCTGGAAGGCATTGGTCGCAAGCGTCTCCGGGTTCGCGTAGAACGTCGCCGGCCGCACCATCAGCACGGCCCGCGCGCACTGCCGGGCGACGGCGGACCGTGCTGCGTCGACGGCGTTCATCAGGCGGCGAGCCTGGCGACGTACCCGAACAGGTCCTTTGGGTCCTTTGGCTCGGGAATCAGCGGCGCCTCGCGGCCGAGCCCGAGTTCGCGTGTCTTGTCGTAGACGTAGCGCAGCGCCGAGTAGTCCTCGAGCGCGAACCCGACCGAATCGAATATCGTCAGCTGCTGCGAGTCGGTCCGGCCCGGCTCGCGCCCGGCGATGACTTGCCAGAGCTCGGTTGCCCTGGCCTCGGGCCCGAGCGACTGGATGTCGCCTTCGATGCGCGTCTGCGGCAGGTATTCGACGAATACCCGGCCCCGCGCGAGCAACCGCGGCTCGAGTTCGGTCTTGCCGGGGCAATCCCCACCAATGGCATTGATGTGGACACCGCCGCCAACCTGCGCGTCGGCGAGCACGATCTGCGTGCCCTTGACCGCGGTGGCGGTCGTGATGATCTCAGCTCCCGCGACCGTCTCTGCGACGCTTGCGCAGCACACGAGCTCGAATCCCGCGCCGCGCAGGTTGCGGGCGAACTTCTGCATGGCCTTTGCATCGGTATCGTAGTAGCGGATCCGGCGGATGCCGAGGCAGGCCTTGAACGCCAGCGCCTGGAACTCGCCCTGGGCGCCCGTGCCAATGAGCGCCATCGTGGTCGCGGTGGCATTTGCGAGTCGCCGCGCTGCCATTGCCGAAGTGGCCGCGGTCCTGAGCGCCGTCAGCACGGTCATCTCGGAGATCAGGCGTGGGTAGCCAGTCGCGACGTCGGCCAGCATGCCGACCGCAGTGACGGTCAGCAGGCCCGCGGCCGGGTTGCCGGGATGGCCATTGACGAGCTTGAAGCTGAACCACTCGTCGTCCGAGGTCGGCATCAGCTCGAGCACGCCGGCCCTGGAGTGCGCGGCGAGCCGTGCTGATTTCTCGAATCGCGGCCAGTGGGCGAAGTCGTCCTCGATGCGGTCGGCGAGTTCCGCCAGAAAGGTCTCGACGCCGACCCGGGACAGCAGCTGCGCGAGCGTCGGCGTATCGATGATCATGACCATGGGCCACCTCCAGGCCCATCTAGCTTGCGGTTCCGGACGCGCAGCGGGCACGGTAATGGATGGCCGGCAACGCAGTGGATGCGGCCACCGGCCCCGGGCGTCGCAGATTCTGCGGTTGCAGCGCAACTAAGGCTGGGGTCAGGCGGAGCCGGCGACGATCGATGCGATCGGATAGCCGGCAAAGGGCTTCGACTCGGCCATCACGACCTGACTGTGGATCTTCTCGACGCCGTGCGTGCCGCTCGTCAGCGCATCGTTGAGCCCGCGGTAGTGGGTCATGTCGCGGCACACCACGTGCAACAGGTAGTCACAGGCGCCGCTCACCTGGAAGGCTTCGACGATTTCCGGCATCCCGGAGATGGCCGCTTCGAAGCGCCTGAAATCGCCGGGCGTGTGATTGCTGAGCGTGACCTCGGCAAACACCCGCAGGCAGGAGCCCAGCTTCGGCAGGGAGATGTCGGCGAGGTAGCCGCGAACGACGCCGTTTCGCTCAAGTCGGCGGACCCGGGTCAGGCACGCGCTCGGCGAAAGGTCGACCCGGGCGGCGAGGTCCTGGTTGGATATTCGGGCCGCCATCTGCAGCTCCTCGATCAGCCTCACGTCAGTACGGTCGAGCGGGGCTTTCATGGCCGCCTCCCAACGGCACCAGTGCGGTGCCGCGTCTGTGTCGGTACGATGGGCTACATTATGAGCAGAATTGCAGCCGACGGCCGCAGCGGCACGGAACGCGCATCGCGATGAGCATCTTGGTCCGTGCCATGACGCTCGGGGTGACCGCCGGTGGCGGGGCGGTGCACGTCCTGGCGGCAGCAGGGGCTTGCGGCTGGCCGCCCGAGCGCCGGCAATAGCGTCGCGGACGCCGGTAACGGAAACGAGGATCCCCCATGGCCTACGACGCCAACAACATCTTCGCGCGGATGGCGCGCGGCGAGATCCCCTGCATCAAGGTGCACGAGGATACGGAGACTCTCGCGTTCATGGACATCATGCCCCAGGCCGATGGCCACACGCTCGTGATCCCGAAACTTGCCGGCGAGAACCTGTTCGATTCCCCGCCCGCATCCGTCGCCGCAGCAATCCGCACGACCCAGCGGGTCGCGCGGGCCGTGCAGCAGGCGTTTGCGGCCCCGGGCCTGATCGTCACGCAATTCAACGGGCCGATGGCGGGGCAGACGGTATTCCACCTGCACTTTCACGTCGTTCCGGTGTTCGTCGCCGGCGGCCTGCGGCCACACGGACGAGTGAAAGCCGACCCGGCAGTACTCGAGGGGCATGCCGTGCGCATCCGCGCTGCGCTCGCCGCCGGCTGAACTACCGTCACGAAGGTGTCACGCGCCCGTCGCAGGCGCGTCATCGGCGCTCGCGATGCTGGCCGGGTGGGCTACGAACTCGAAGCGGCTTCGGCAAGCAGCCTTTCCAGCTATGGTGGACTCCAGCGCGCGCTCGCGGCGCGCTGGAGCCGGGCCGATGAGCGCCTGGCGTCGGCGCTCCGGGAATACGCTCTGGTCCGCCACGTGGCGAAACCTGGCGACCCGGTCTGGATCGCGGCGCAGCTCAAGGTCGCCGAAGCGCGCCTGCGCTGGCGCGAATGCGCCGAGCACGTCGAACGGCTCGCCGAGCTGTTGGAAGGCCCTGATCTGTTCCGCTGACCGGATAGCGATCCGCGTGTCGGCGATCGCGAGGTGATCGCGGTAGCACGCGCAGACCCTGCCGCGAACCGCTCTCCCGCCCGGCCGAAATCGGCGCTCGCGCTCGCCGGTCCCGGGCGGACGCCGCTGAGGCTCAGCGGCGCTGCAACAGCCCCGTGGCTTCTTCAACCGACGTCAGAACGCCGTTGCCGACGGTCGCGAGCGCCGCGGCATTGCCCTCGTCAGTATCGACGTGCATCTCAAGCACGAAGTCGTCGCGGACCCGCGCGATCACGTCGCCGAACGTCAGTTGCCGGCCATGGCTGTTGACGCGCACGTCGACGAAGTCGCCATCCTTGACACCGAACGCCGCCGCATCGGCAGGCGACATGTGGATGTGTCGCAGCGGGCAAATGACGCCTTGCTTGAGGGTGACCGCGCCGGCCGGCCCCTCAATGCGGATTCCCGGCGTGTGCTTGAGATCGCCCGACTGGCGCACCGGCGCGTCGACGCCCAGCGCGAACTCGTCGGTGCGCGCGATCTCAACCTGATCTGCAGTGCGTTCCGGGCCGACGATGCGTACGTGCTCGATCCGACCATGCGGCCCGACCAGCGTCACGGTCTCGGCAGCGGCGAACTGGCCGGGCTGTGAGATCGGCTTTAACGGCGTCAGACGATGCCCCGGCCCGAACAGGGCGGCGACAGTTTCAGGCGTGAGATGCACGTGGCGCGCTGAGATGGAGATCGGTACGGCACGCGGCACACTCGGCGCGTGGCTACGGGAGAGCAAATTCCGCGTGGCGCGCGCGATGGCGCACTCCTCGTCGGTCGCGACGACCAGCAGCGGGCATCGGGCTCGCTCGACCGAGATCTCCGCGACGCGCTGCTCCGGCCCTACGCTCGCATCGCGATTCCGGTCCTCATCGAGCTCGGCGCCGAGGAACTCGAGGCGCTGGGCGACGCGGTGCCTGACGACGGCACTGTGCTCGCCGACGCCGCCGGTAAACACGATCGCATCCACGCCGCCCATGACGGCGGCGTAAGCACCGACGTACTTCCTGAGGCGGTGCGCGTAGACAAGGAGCGCAAGCCGACAGGAGTCGTCGCCCGTGGCAGCGCGCGCTTCGACCTCGCGCATGTCGCCAGTGCCGGCGAGTCCACGCAGCCCGGATTCCTCGTTGAGCAGCCGCTCGAGATCCGCGAGCGACATCCCGGCGCGCAACAGCGCCAGCAGGATGCCAGGATCCAAGTCACCGGGCCGCGTCGCCATCACGAGCCCCTCGAGCGGCGTGAGCCCCATGCTGGTCTCGACACTGCGGCCGAACTCGATCGCCGCGACGCTGGCGCCGCTCCCGAGATGGCAGCTGATGAGCCGCAGGCGCCGCAAGTCCGTGCCGAGCCATTCGGACGCAACGCCTGCGACGAACGCATGGCTGGTGCCGTGAAACCCGTAGCGCCGGATGCCGAATTGCGCGCGGACTGCGGCCGGCAGCGCGTACTCGCGTGCTCTTCGTGGGAGCGTCGCATGAAAGGCGGTATCGAATACGGCGACGTGCGCCGGTGCCGGGAGGCGCGTGCGCGCCGCCTGGATGGTAGCGAGCGCGGCCGGATTGTGCAGAGGGGAGAGTGGCGCGAGCGAGGCGATCGCCGACTCGACGCCTGCGTCGATCACCACCGGGACCGTGAATCGCTCGCCGCCGTGCGCGACCCGGTGGCCAACCCCCGTCAGGCCGTCAGCGAGCGCGCCACGCGCCTCGAGTTCATCGAGGGCGAGGCACGCCCCCGCCGCCGCGTCGACCGCCGTTACGGGCCGCTCGACACCGTCGACCGACAGCCGCGCACCAGGACCGATTCCGGTGAGCCGCACGTCGGTCAGGTGGCGGCCGTCGTCGCCGACCACCGCCACCTTGAGCGAGGAGCTGCCACAGTTGAACACCAGCACAGGCGCAGGCATGCGGCAGCAAACTCCCGAGGTCAGACGCTCTCTTGCAGACTCTGCGGATGCTAGCATCGCGGTCCCATCGTCTCCATCGAGGACAGCCACGATGACGGCTCCCCAGTCCGACGAGGCGGCGCTGACGTTCTACCGGCGGACGTTTGCTCTCGCGGTCGTGGTGATCCTCGGGATACTGCTGTATCGCGTCCTCGAGCCGTTCCTCGCGCCGCTCGCCTGGGCGGTGGTGCTGGCGTTTCTGATGCACCCGCTGCAAACACGACTCACACGTCTGTGCCGGCAGCGGGCCGGGCTCGCGGCGGGCGTGCTGACGGTTCTCACGTTTGTCGTGTTCGTGGGCCCGTTGACGGTCGTCGGCGGCGCATTTGCCTCGCAGGCGGCCATGCTTGTGGCCAGCCTGCAGAAGCTGGTGACCGACCTCAAGATCGGCAGCGTTCGCGACCTGACGCAGCTGCCCGCCGCGCAGGACGTGCTCGTCTGGCTTGAGCAGCATCTCGCGGTCTCGGCAGATCAGTTGCGTGGCTGGATCGCGAGCGGCGCGGAGCGCCTGCTCGA
>DATNHZ010000165.1:0-10285 GCA_035604655.1 Steroidobacteraceae bacterium
GCTCGACAATCGCTACGTCACGATCCTCGCCCATCCGCGCTGCCGCCTGCTGAACCAGCGCCCGCCGCTGGTGTTCTACCTCGATGCGGTGCTCGCACGCGCAGCCGCGCGCGGCGCGTGCGTCGAGCTCAACTGCCAACCCGCGCGCCTCGACCTGCCCGATGTCGATTGCCGCGCGGCCCGCGAGCGTGGCGTGCGCGTTGCAGTCGGCAGCGATGCGCACGCGACAGGCGACTTTGCGCTGCTCGAATCGGGGCTGCTCGAGGCGCGACGCGCCGGTCTCGGCGCGACGGACGTCATCAACACGCTGCCGCTGGCCAAGCTCCGCGCGGCATTCGCCGCGACGCGCGGCTGAGCCGCGCCGGCCGGCGGCTCTGGTCGGATCGCGAGGTCAGCGACGCTCGCGGCGCGCACGCTGCACTGCGGCACGGGCAAATCGGACTGCACCGCGAGCGAAGGCACGAGTGGCAAACCCGAATTGCGACCGCGATCCGGCCTCCCGCCTAATCGTTCGCAGCGTCGCGGGCCCGCCGCGGCGGACACGGTGCGGAGAACGGCCTTGGTGCTCTCGCTCACCTCGCCGGCGGTGAAGCCGAACCAGCCCATTCCGGGCCGGTACACCTGCGACGGTGAGGACGTCTCGCCGCCGCTCGCATGGTTGGGGCTCCCGGCCGGCACCCAGAGTCTCGCGCTCATGATCGAGGACGCGGATGCGGCGGATCCCGCCGCGCCGCAGACGCGCTGGGCGTACTGGATCGTGTACAACATTCCCGCGACCGTGCACGCGCTCGCCGAGGATGCCGCGCGGCGCGGCCTGCCGGTGGGCGCGCTCACGGGCACGAACGACTGGGGCCGCACCGGCTACGGCGGGCCATGTCCGCCGACCGGCCGGCACCGCTACATCCACCGCCTGTATGCCCTGAACCGTGTGCTGCCCGACCTGCGTGCACCGCGCCGGGCGGGTCTGGAGGCGGCAATGCGCGCCCACATACTCGGCGAGGCGACACTGACGGGAACCTACATTCGCGAGCGCAAGGCGCGGCGCCGCTGATACGCGGCGCGGCCTCGCAACGCGACCGGGCGGGCGAGGGGACTCGCCCGCCCGGGGTCGGACCGGCCTCAGGGCTGCGCTTCGAGGAACGCCGCGACCGCCGACATCTCCTCGTGCTTGAGCCCCTGGGCGACGCCGTGCATGACGGCGACGTTGCGCATGTTGTTCTGGAACGAGCTCAGCTGCTTTAGCACGTACTGGGCATGCTGACCGGCGAGCCGCGGGAAGTCCCCCATACCGTGCGCGTCGGGCCCGTGACAGGCCGCACAGGCCGGAACGCCGACCGACTCGAGGCCCTGCTGGTAGATTGTCTTGCCCCGCGCGATCAGCGCCGGGTCGCCGGCCTGACTGCCGCCGGCGGTCTGCACAGAGTAGTACTGCGCGAGCGCATCGATCGTGCCGTCCTCGAGATTGCCTGCCATGCCCCACATGTAGCCGATGGCATCCGGATCGCCGCGCGTCTGGCTGCGAAACGCCTTCAGCTGGACCGCCAGGTAGTTGGCGTTCTGGCCCGCCAGCCGCGGGAACTTCGGCAGCTCGCTGACGCCGTGCGTCCCGTGGCAGGTTCCGCAGACCCCGACGGCCAGGCGCCGCGCAGTGGCATGCGCGATGTCATCGGTCTCGTCGGCCATGGCGACGCTCGCCGCCAGCGCCAGCACGAGCGCAAGTCCAGTCATGCGTCCATTTCTCATTGCACTCACTCCTGAATGGGTCACGGCCTAGTACGACAGCCACGCGAGCAGGTACAGCGTATTGTTGTCCTTCGCGTTGCGGCCCATGCCGTCGTAGTTGTCGCTGAGCCCGCTGTACTTGTTGTACGCGGTGTACTGCAGCGAGAACTTCGTGTTGAGCCACGGCAGGTAGTTGAGCTCGGCGATCCAGCCGCTGGTGTCTGGCGCCCCGCTGGTGTTGCCGAGGAACGTGACATCGGTGCTGCCGGTCGTCGTGAAGAACCCGGCCGTGCCGCCGATCTTGCGCCTGTAGTAGTAGGTCGCATACGCCCGCGTCGTCGTCAGGTCGTTGTTCAGGTTGTCGGACTTCCCTGCCGCGAAGGTCGCATTCAGCGTCTGGCTCTCGTGGATGCGCGTCGCGGCGAGGCTGAACAGGTGCTGATCGGCGAGGAACTGGTACTGCACGTCCTCGGCGACGTCCTGGTAGCGGTCCGACGGTCCCGCGAGCAGCTGGCCATAACCTGCGCCGAAGTCCGGGAAGATCTTGAATGTCGCCCCATAGAGGCCCGCCTCGATCGAGTGGCGACCGACGTTGTACTCGTAGGCGACCCGCCAGTAGGGCGCGCCGCCGTCGATGACCCCGCCGGGCGTCGTGCTGTCGAGCGGCCCCGACCCCGTACCTTGTTTCGCGGAGCGGTACACACCGAGCTCGCCATACAGCGATTCGTTCCAGAACAGATAGGCCGTCAGGCCCGCGACATCCTGCGCCCGGGCGCCGTCGATCTGGGCGGCGTACGGCACTCCCGGGGCACTCGCGGAGAGGGCGTAGGGGAAACCGAACGCGGCCGTCGAGTTCCACAGGTCCTGCACGGTCGGGTTGTTGTTGAGTGACAGGCCGTAGATCAGGCTCTGGTCACCCGGCAGGATCGTGAGGTCCGCGAAACGGATGTCGGTGTTGTCGATGCCGATCGTGCCGGCCGCGTAGTCGTACGTCAGCTGCAGGAACGCGCCGACGTGCGGGGCGATCTTGCCGGCGTAGAACAGGCTCACCTGCTGCGGGAACGCCACGGTGCCGTTTTGCGACTTGCCTGTGCCGCTCGAGTCCGGGAGCGGGGTCGAGAGCTGCGTATAGGACGCCTGCACCATGATCGACAGCGGCGGCAGTCCCGCTAGCGACAGGATCTCCTCCCGCTGCGGCGTGACGCCCTTGACCTGCTTGAGGTTGTCCAGCACATAGCCGCTTGCCTTGAACATGCGGCCGAAGTGCGTGAGCTCCGGAAACACCGTGTGGCACGCCTCGCAGGCCATTCCGGTCTGTCGGGCGTAGCTCGGCACGGCATGCGCCGCGGGGACGGCGAGCAGCAGCAGGGCGGGGGCCAGCACGCGCACCCCGCGCGCGGCGATTGGACGCCATAGATTCATGTCACTCCCTCCAGGTTCGGTGCATTGGCTCGGTTGTCCACGGCGGGAAACCTATACGAGTGGTACGGTGCGCCACAGATCGGCCAATACCTAGTTCTGGGTGGCTTATCCCTCGACAGGGCTCTTCGATTGGCGCGCGGGCGTGGTCGGTGCCGTGCGCTCAGCAGGCGGGCGGGTGGCCGAGGCGGGGCCCGTTCGGGAAGAATGCGCCGTTGTCCGTCACCCCGGTTCCGCCGCCCGGCCTGTTCAGCCACCGCAAGTACCGGGCGCACCGCTTCGGCACCGCGCCGTTTCTGCCAACCTCGCGCGCCGAGCTCGATACGCTCGGCAGGGACGCCTGCGATGTCATCATCATCAGCGGCGATGCCTACGTCGACCATCCGAGCTTCGGCATGGCGATCGTGGGACGGCTCCTCGAGGCGCACGGCTTTCGGGTCGGCATCATCAGTCAGCCGGACTGGCGCAGTCCGGATCCCTTCGGGGCACTGGGTCCGCCGACGCTGTTCTTCGGGATCACCGCCGGCAACATGCACTCGATGGTCAACCGCTACACGGCCGACCGCCGCGTGCGCAGTGACGACGCGTACACGCCGGGTGGCGCCGGCGGCAAGCGGCCGGACGGCGCAGTACTCGAGACAAGATTTTTCTCTTCAGCTCGAAAAGAAAAGCCCCAGCGCCTGGCCGGCCCGTCTCGCTGAATTCCACCGTCAAGGCGCCATGCCGCAAGCGCCGCATCTCAGCGGATGCTTGGCGTCAACCATCCTTGCGGCGGCGACCAGTGATCATTGACGTTCATCATGACCGCAGGGCGGCCGCCGGATGGATAGCAGAGGTCGCCAACACAATCAATTGCACCGAAGGCGGGGCGGCATGGGAACTGTCGCGTGGCATGATCGGTCCACGGATCCGGAGCCCGGCGAGGTGAACCCATGAACGGCGGCACCGCTTTCCTCGAACTTCGAGACCGGCTGCTGCGTTCTGGGTCGGACCACGCGCGGGCGCTCGACGGGTTCCGCTGGCCCGTGGTCCCGAATTTCAATTGGGCGTGCGACTACTTCGACCGGATCGCGTTGGGCAACGAGCGACCCGCGCTCAGGGTCGTCGACGATGCGGGCGCCGACCAGACGCTCAGCTTTGCCTCACTATCCCGCCGCTCCAACCAGGTCGCGAACTTCCTCGCCGTCCGCGGCGTTCACCGCGGCGACCGCGTGCTGATAATGCTCGGCAACGTCATCCCGCTGTGGGAGACGATGCTCGCGACGATGAAGCTCGGCGCGGTGATGATACCGGCGACGACGCTTCTGCAGCGCGTCGATCTCGCGGACCGCCTCGAGCGGGGCCACGTCAAGGCGGTGGTCACGGACGCCGCACTCGCCGGCCGTTTCGCCGGGCTTAGCGGCGCGCCCGTCAGGATCGCGGTCGGTGGCGCGCCCGGCGGGTGGGCGGCGTTCGAGGACAGCGCCAATTCCGACGCCGGGCTCGTCGGCGTGCCGACCGCGGCGGACGATCTGATGCTGCTCTACTTTACGTCCGGGACGACCGCGCGCCCGAAGCTCGTCGCGCATACGCACACGAGCTATCCGGTCGGGCACCTGTCGACGCTGTACTGGCTCGGGCTGAGGCCCGGTGACGTGCACCTGAACCTGAGCTCCCCCGGCTGGGCGAAACACGCCTGGTCGAGCTTCTTCGCGCCGTGGAATGGCGAGGCGACCGTGCTCGCCTACCAGTACGAGCGGTTCAGCGCCTCAGCGCTGCTCGACCAGCTGGTCCGCTGCCGGGTCACGACGTTCTGTGCGCCGCCGACCGTGTGGCGGATGCTGATCCAGCAGGACCTCGGGCGCTGGAAGGTCGCGCTGCGGGAACTCACCAGCGCCGGCGAGCCGTTGAACCCCGAGGTCATCGAGCGAGTGCGCCTCGCTTGGGGGCTGACGATCCGCGACGGCTTCGGCCAGACCGAGACGACTGCGCAGGTCGGGAACTCGCCAGGCCAGCCGGTCAAGCCGGGCTCGATGGGCCGGCCGTTGCCGGGTTACACCGTCGTGCTGGTCGCACCCGACGGCGCGGTCGGCGATGAAGGTGAGATCTGTCTCGACCTGCGGGCGCGCCCGGTGGGACTGATGCGGGGCTACCTCGACGACGCGGACCTCACGGCAGAGGCAATGCGCGGCGGCTATTACCACACGGGCGACGTGGCCAGCCGCGACGCCGACGGCTACCTGACGTACGTCGGCCGGACCGACGACGTGTTCAAGTCGTCCGACTACCGCATCAGTCCATTCGAGCTCGAGAGCGTGCTGATCGAGCACCCGGCGGTCGCTGAGGCAGCGGTCGTGCCGAGCCCGGACCCGATGCGGCTCGCCGTGCCGAAGGCCTTCGTCGTGCTGGTCCCAACGGCGAGCCCGGACGCCGCAACCGCGCGGTCGATCTTCGAGCACGTGCGTGCGCGCATGTCGGCGTTCAAGCGCGTGCGGCGACTCGAGTTCGCGGAGCTGCCGAAGACTATCTCCGGCAAGATCCGCCGCGTCGAGCTGCGGCGCGCCGAACAGGGCCGCGGCGCCGCGGCCGCGCGTCATACCCACGAGTACTGGGAGGAAGACTTCCCGGAGCTGCGCGGCGGCGGCCCCGGCTGATCCGGAGTGCCCCCCGGATGAACGACCTACGGCGATCCATCGTCCGGTTTCATTCGCCGGCGGACACGACCGCGGCCGCCGCGGAGATCGCTCGCGGCGCGGCCGGTAGCGCGCTCACGGTGCTATTCGCCTCGACCGATCACGACCTCGCGGAGTTCGGCCGCGCACTCGCCGCCCGCAGCGTCCGCCATGTGGTCGGCGCGGCCACCGGCCGCGTCATCGGCGCGACCGGCTTCGAGCCCCATGGCGTGACCGGCTTTCATCTGCCGAGCGGCCGCTTCGCAGCGGCCGACGCGGTCATCGAGGACGCGGCGGCGATCAGCTTGCCGGAGGCACGCGAGCTGGTGCGTCGCCTCCGGAGCGAGCTCGGGCGCAGCGCCGGTACTGCGCTCGAGCACCACTTCGCGGTCTTGTTCGTCGATGCCGACGCACGCTGCGAGGAGCGCCTCACGGCGATGCTGGGCATGGAGCTCAACGGCGTGCCGCTGGTCGGCGGCTCCGCGGGCGATGTCTACTTCAATCCGCGCGGCCACGCACCGGGGAGTACGCGGATCCTGCACCACGGCCGCGCGCTGCGCGGCGCGGCGGTGCTGTGCCTCGTCGCTTCGGCCTCGCCGATCGTGGCTTACTGCCACAACCACTACGTCACGAGCGACCGCAAGGTCGTCATTACTGGCGCCGATCCGGCCCGGCGCCTCGTCAGCGAAATCGACGGCTACCCCGCCCTCAAGGTCTACGCCTCGCTCTGTGGATTCCGCCGCCCGCCGCGCGACAGCCGCGATTTCGCGCCATATCCACTCATGATCCGCATCGGCGGACAGTACTACGCCCGCGGCATGCAGCGGATCGACGCAGACGGCACGCTCGAGTTCGCCTGCGCGCTCGAGCCGGGCCTCGTGGTGTCGATCGCGCGACCGGGGGACATGGTGGCGTGCCTCGCCGACCTGTTCGCTGCGATGCGCGCGACGATCGGCACGCCCGATCTCGTCATCGGCCTCGACTGTGCTGCCCGCACGGCGTACATGGAGCAGCGCGCCCTCACGGCCGGCGTCGCCTCCCTCCTCAAGAGCCATGCAGTGACCGGCTTTGCGACGCTCGGCGAGCAGTTCAATACGATCCATGCCAACAACTCGTTCACCTGCCTCGGCATCGCGGCGCCGTCATGACGCGTAAGGCGAACGAGTCGGCACGCCGCCGGCGGCGCAAACAGCCCGCCGGGGCGAGCGCTGCGGCGCAGATCACGCGGCTGCGGGCAAAGAACCGCGCCCTTAAAAAGTCCGTGCGGGCGTTGATGGAGCGGGTCGAGAAGGCCGTCGACGATCAGGGCAGCGCGTTCTCCTGGTTTCAGGCGGCGGCGACGCTCGAGGAGACGATACACCAGCGTACCGAGCAGTACGAACGGCTGAATCTGCGCCTGAAGCGGGAGCTGGAATCGCGGCGCGGCATCGAGCTTGCGTTAAAGCAGGCGAAAGAACTCGCCGACCGTGCCAACGCGACTAAGACGCGGTTCCTCGCGGCCGCGAGCCATGACCTGCGCCAGCCGCTCAGCTCGGCGCTCCTGTTTCTCGAGTCGATCGACGACGCGGCGATCACCGGGCTCGACCGCGACTACCTGCGCAAGTCACTGGTCGCGCTCGCCTCGCTGAGCAACCTGCTCGGCACGCTGCTTGATGTTGCGCGCCTCGATTCCGGGGCGATCGAGCCGCAGTATGCGGACTTTCCGGTGACCGCGGTCCTCGACCGGATCGTTCCGGAATTCGAGGGCGTGGCACGCTCGGCTGGCATCGGGCTTACGTTCGTGTCCTCGAGCGCGTGGGTACGCTCGGACATGCACCTGCTCGAAACCGTCCTCAGGAATCTGATCAGCAATGCGATCCGCTATACGCCGCACGGGCGTGTGCTCGTCGGCTGCCGTCGCCGGCACGGCGGGCTCGAGATCGCGGTCCATGACACCGGCATCGGCATCGAGAACGAGCACCTCGAGGCGATCTTCGCCGCCTACTACCAAGTGCCCGCCGGCGGCGGCGCCCGCACCGCCGGCATCGGCCTCGGGTTGTCGATTGTCGACCGGATCGCGCGACTGTTATCGCTGAAACGGGCGGTGCGATCGACGCCAGGGCGCGGCTCGATGTTCGCGGTGCAAGTTCCATATGGCCGTTCGCGCGGCCGCGCATCGCTCGCGGCACGGCTGCCCCCTGTGGAAGCGGCGGCTGGCGCGTCGCGTCGTCGGCGTGCGCTCGCCATCGCCGTGATCGACGACGATGCGGGGCTGCGCCTTGGCCTGGCGGCGACACTTGCCAAGTGGGGCCACCGCCCGATCGTCGCGGCGACGGCGACCGAGGCCGTCGTGCAGCTCATAGGCGCCGACTTGACGCCGGACCTCGTGATCAGCGACTACCATCTCGCCGGCGACGTCAAAGGCGATGCGGCGATCGAGGAGGTGCGGCGCGAGTTCGACCGGGTGCCGCCCGCGGTCGTCATGACCAGCGACCCAGACCCCCAGTTGCACGCCACTGTGCGGGCGCGCGGCTTCACTCTGCTGGCGAAACCGCTCAATCTCGCCAAGCTCCGCGCCATGATCGAGCACATCGCGAGTCGCTAGCCGTGGGCGTCGAGGCGCCGTCTGGCCTCGATCACCGCCTGCACGCGACTAGTGACGCCGAGCTTGCGGAAGATGGCGGAGACGTGCGCCTTGACCGTGATTTCGCTGATCTCCAGCGTGCGCGCGATTTGCTTATTCGACAGGCCCTTCGAGAGGAGCTCTAGCACATGCCGCTGGCGCGAGGTCAAATCGTCGCTCCCCTGGGCGTGAGCCTCGCGCAGCGCGGCAACCACCTCGGCGGGCATGTAGGTGCCGCCGGCGAGGGTGGCACGGAGCGCGTTGATCAGTACTTGGCGCGGCGCGGACTTCGGAACGTAGGCGCTTGCGCCGCCGAGGATGACTTCTTGCATGATCTTCGGGTCATCGACCGCGGAGACGACCACGATCGGGGTCGTGGGCGCGACGCGCCTGAGCGCGCCGAGGCACGATAGCCTGGTGGCTCCAGGCAGGTTGAGGTCGAGGAGCACGAGGTCGAAGGCCGAGTCCGATACCACGGCCGCGAGCACCTCCGCCTGCGAGGCGGCTTCGGCGATCTCGGCGTCCGGGTAGGCCTGAGGTACGACCGCGCGCAGCGCGTCGCAATAAAGCGGATGGTCGTCGGCGATCAGGACGCGTTTCGGCGCGACCGCGGCGCTCTGCTCGCTCATCAGCTGGTACCTGAGCCTCGGCCCGGCCAGACGTTACATACCAAAGTATCACTCCCCGTGCTGCGAACGACTTATACAACAGGCGGAGCCACGCTGTGATACTCGCTGTGGCTGCCTGCACCGGCCGCCCCGTCGAACCCGATTTCGGCCAGGAGCTCCACCATGAATACCGCACTCGACATTGACTCCGCCCGCAATGCACTGCTCGCCAACGATCTGTCGCATATCCTGCCGGTCAACCGGGAATTTCTCGCCAAGCCGCGCACGCTGCTGATCGACGGCGCGTGGCTGCCCGCCGCGAGCGGCAAGACCTTCGAGGTGCGCGATCCGTCGAGCGACAGGGTTATCGCACATTGCGCGGAGGGCGAGGCGGCCGACGTCGACCGGGCCGTCGCGGCCGCGCGCCGGGCTTTCGAGGGCGGCGACTGGGCACGCATGAAGCCGGTCGACCGCGAGCGGCTGATGCACCGGCTCGGCGACCTGATCGAACAGCACGCCGATGAGCTCGCCGAGCTAGAGGCGATCGACAACGGCAAGTCCGTGCTTTTTGCGCGGCACGTCGACATCAAGCACGCGCTTGAGGTATGGCGCTACATGGCGGGGTGGCCGACCAAGCTTGAGGGCAAAACGCTGCCGATTTCTGGCACGCTCGTGCCGGGCCAGGAGTACGCGGCCTTCTCGCTGCGCGAGCCGGTGGGCGTGGTTGCGGCCATCATCGCCTGGAACTTCCCGTTCCTGCTTGCGACCTGGAAGGTCGCCCCGGCGCTCGCCGCCGGCTGCACCGTGGTGCTGAAGCCGGCCGAGGAGACGCCGCTGACGGCGTTGCGGCTCGGCGAGTTGGCGCTCGAGGCGGGCTTTCCGAAGGGCGTCTTCAACGTCGTTACGGGCACGGGTCCCGGCGCCGGTGCCGCGCTGACCGCGCATCCGGGCGTCGACAAGGTCACGTTCACGGGCTCGACCGAGGTCGGGCGGCTCGTCGTCCAGGCCGCAGCGGGCAACATGAAGAAGGTCACCGTCGAACTCGGCGGCAAGTCGCCAGTGATCGTGCTCGACGACGCCGACGTGGATGCCGCGATTGCCGGTGCCGCCGGCGCAATCTTCTTCAACCAGGGGCAGGTCTGCTGTGCTGGCTCGCGCCTCTTTGTGGCGAAGCAGCATTTCGACCGCGTCGTCGCGGGCGTCGTCGACCAGGCCAAGGCGCTCAAGGTCGGCCCGGGCCTTGACCCGGCCGCACAGCTCGGACCGCTCGTCTCCTCGACGCA
>DATNHZ010000166.1:0-2055 GCA_035604655.1 Steroidobacteraceae bacterium
CGGAGGTCAACCACGCGCAGATCGAGCCGCATGCCGCGCTGGCGGACTACGACCCGCTGACCGAGCGGCTGACGATGCAGAGCGTGTCGCAGGTCACGTTTTACCTGCACATGATGCTTGCGCGCTGTCTGGACATGCACGAGTCGCAGGTCCGCGTCATCAAGCCGTTTGTCGGCGGCGGCTTCGGTGCGCGGGTCGAGGTGCTCAATTTTGAGATCGTGACGGCGCTGCTCGCGCGCGCGGCGCAGGGCAGGGTGCTGATGGAGCTCACGCGGGAGGAGAACTTCCTCACGCACCGGGGGAGGCCGCAGACAACGATCCGCCTGAAGCTCGGTCTGCGGAACGACGGCTCCATTACCGCCTGCGAATGCGAGGTCGTGCAGCGCGGCGGCGCCTACGCCGGCTACGGCATCGTCACGATCCTTTATGCCGGCGCACTGCTGCACGGCCTGTATGACATCCCGGCCATCAAGTACGACGGTTATCGCGTCTACACGAACCTTCCGCCCTGCGGCGCCATGCGCGGCCACGGCGGCGTCAATTCGCGCCACGCCTTTGAGGTGCTTCTCGACCGCATGGCCCGCGAGCTCCGCCTCGACCCGTTCGCGGTGCGCCGCCGCAACCTGCTTAGCGCACCGACGCGCACGCTGAACGATCTGATGATCAACAGCTATGGCCTCGGCGAATGCCTGGAGCAGGTCGAACGCGCGAGCCGCTGGCATGAGCGCCGCGGCCGGCTGCCCGCCGGCAAGGGTCTCGGCATGGCCTGCTCGCACTACGTGAGCGGGGCGGCGAAGCCGATCCACTGGACTGGCGAGCCGCACGCGGTCGTGAACGTCAAGGTCGACTGGGACGGTTCCGTCACGGCGCTGACCGGTGCGGCGGACATCGGCCAGGGCTCCTCGACCATGGTGGCGATTGTGGTCGCCGAGAC
Source organism: Steroidobacteraceae bacterium (assembly GCA_035604655.1). GTDB lineage: Bacteria > Pseudomonadota > Gammaproteobacteria > Steroidobacterales > Steroidobacteraceae > CAIKZZ01. The sequence goes on from DATNHZ010000166.1 coordinate 935, forward strand.
GCTCGGTCTGCCGCTCGGACAGGTACGGGTCATCGCCGCGGACAGCGCCCTGACGCCCAAGGACAACGGCGCCTATTCTTCGCGGATCACCTTCATGGTGGGGAACGCGGCGATCGACGCCGCGCGCCAGCTCAAGCAGCTGCTCACCGCGGCGGCCGCGCAGAAGATGGGGCTGCAGCCCGATGAAGTGGAATGCGTCGGCGGGACTTTTCAAGCGCTGCGCGTCCCGCAAACAGCGCTGCCGTTCGCCGCTGCGGTCAAGGCGGCGCTCGTGGATCGGGGCACGCTGACGGCAAAGGGGACGTTCACGTGCCCGCCGGAGGCCCAGGGCGGCAAGCACAAGGGCGGTGCGGTCGGCTCGACGATGGGTTTCAGCTACGCCGCCCAGGTGGTCGAGGTGAGCGTCGACGAAGCGACCGGCCAGGTGACCGTCGACAAGGTCTGGGCCGCGCTCGACTGCGGCCACGCCATCAACCCGCTCGCCGTGCGCGGCCAGATCGAGGGCGCCGTGTGGATGGGCATGGGCCAGGCGCTCTGCGAGGAAACTCGCTACCTCGACGGACTGCCGGCGCATGCAAGCTTCCTTGAGTACCGCGTGCCGACCAGTGCCGAATCGCCGCCGATCGAAGTGCACATCGTCGAAAGCCACGATCCCTACGGGCCGTTTGGCGCCAAGGAGGCGAGCGAGGGAGCACTTGCCAGCTTCGCCCCGGCGCTCGTGGCCGCGGTAGCAAACGCGATCGGGATCGATGTCGGCATGCTGCCGGTGACGCCCGACCGGCTGATGGAAGCGCTGGTCGCCCGACGCCGCGAGGCACGGCTGCGGGCGCTCGGAGGCCACCGGCCATGAGCGCGTTGCTCCCGGGATTCCGGATGCTCCGCCCGGCGGCCGTCGACGAGGCCGTGGCCGCGTGTCAGGGCCGGGACGACGCCCGGTATCTGGCCGGCGGGACCGATCTGATCGTTAACCTGCGGCATGGCCTCGGCGCGCCGGCGTTGCTCATCGACCTGACGGGCATCGGCGAGCTCAGCGACCTGCGTTGCGGGGATCGTGGGGCGCGCATCGGCGCGGGCGTGCGCATCGCGCGGCTCGCGGCCGATCCCGCCGTCGGCAGCCGGTA
>DATNHZ010000167.1:0-14588 GCA_035604655.1 Steroidobacteraceae bacterium
CTCCATGCGGCCAACCAGCGGCTCGCCCGCACGCTCGACGTACACGCGAAACGCGCGGCGATCGACCGTGTCCAGCACCCGCCGCACGTAGCCGCGGGTGGCCAGCCGGTCGACCATGCGGCCGAGCGTGACCGGCGTGACCTCGAGGCGCGCCGCGAGCGTGCTCTGGCGCGAGCCGGGCTCGCGGTGCACGTGGAACAGCAGCCGCGCGAGCGCTGGCGTCAGCTCGAGCCCCGTCGAACGCGCGCGGAACTCGCGGCGCAGCAGCCGCACGGCGTCGGCGAGCAGGTAGCCGAGCGAGCGCTCGGGTCGCAGCCTGGCCGGTACCGGCCTGCGCAATTGCTTAGCTATGCTCATAATGTGCATAGGTTATCAATCGAGCGCGACGCTGTCACCTCGAACGGTTCACGGAATGAGCCCCGACCGCCCCGCCGCCGCGGCGGCCGGGGACGCAGTGCGGCGCGCAGGTGGGTTAGGCGACCTGCTGCGTCTCGCGCAGTGCCGGCGGTGGCGCCGGAGCGCGCCGGCCGAGCTCGCGCGGATCGAAGTCGTCGACGTGCACGAGCTCCATGACCTTGCGGTCGTAATCCCGCAGCTGCGCCGCCTCGGTCTCGGTGATGATGCCGGCGGCGAGGGCCTGCTGCACCTGGCCGGGGAGCTCGAGCGCGGTGACCCGGCCGGTCTTGGTGCCCTCGACGCGGATGCGCTTCTCGATCGGCTCCGCGATCAGCGACAGCAGCAGCGCCTCCTGCAGCAGCCCGAGCGGATTGCCGGGCTCGACGGTGCGGTAGATGCCGTGCGTCAGCCTGTCCCGCGCCTCCGAGGGCGTCATCACGACCTCCACGATCTGCCGGCCGAGCCGGTCGCTGGCTGCGGAGTAGGTGAGCCCGCGCGGAAAGATGCACAGCCGCATCAGCATCGCGAGCCAGCGCGTGGGGAAGTTCCTCAAAAACGCGTGCAGCTGCTCCTGGGCCCGATAAAGCAGCGTCCGGCACGCCCACTCGACGATCGGCTGGTCGGCCTCGGGCCGTCCCTGGTTGGCGTGGTGCTTCAGCACCATCGAGGCGAGGTACATGTTCGACAGCACATCGCCGAGCCGCGCCGACAGGGTCTCCTTCTTCTTCAGGTACCCGCCGAGCGACAGCATCGCGATGTCCGCCGCGAACGCGAAGCTCGCACTGAAGCGGTTGATGTGCTGGAAGAAGCGGGTGCTGGCGCCGGCGTCCGGGACGTGCGTGAATCGCGCGAGCGTCAGGGCCATGACGAGCGAGCGCGCCGCGTTCGACAGCGTGAAACCGATGTGCCCGAAAAGCGCGCGGTCGAATTCGGCGAGCCCGCGCTCGCGATTGGGATCCTTGGCCGCGGTCATCTCGCGCAGCACGTACGGATGGCAGCGCACCGCGCCCTGGCCGAAGATGATCAGGTTGCGGGTCAGGATGTTCGCGCCCTCGACCGTGATCGCGATGGGCACGGCCTGGTAACCGGATCCGAGGTAGTTCTTAGGGCCGAGGCACACGCCCTTGCCGCCATGCACGTCCATCGCATCGTTCGCGACCATGCGTCCGAGCTCGGTGCAGTGGTACTTGAGCATCGCCGAGGGAACCGAAGGCTTTTCGCCGCCGTCGATCGCGCCCGCCGTCACCGACCGGGCCGCGTCCATGATGTAGGTGTGACCCGCCATCCGCGCGATGACATCGGCCACACCCTCGAAGTTGCCCACCGGGGCATTGAACTGGCGCCGGATGCGCGCGTACGCGCCGGTTGCGAACACGCCCGCCTTGGCGCCGCCCGTGGTGTTGGACGGCAGCGAGATGCAGCGGCCCACCGACAGCTGCTCCACCAGCATCCGCCAGCCCTGGCCCGCCAGCTTCGGTCCCCCGACCAGTACGTCGAGCGGCACGAACACGTCCTTGCCCTGGATCGGTCCGTTCTGGAACGGCACGTTGAGCGGCAGGTGGCGGCGCCCGATCGCGACGCCCGGCGTCGCGCGCGGCACGAGCGCGACCGTGATGCCGACGTCGGCCACCTCGCCCATCAGCCTGTCCGGGTCCATGAGCCGGAACGCCACGGCGATGACGGTCGCGACCGGCGCCAGCGTGATGTAGCGTTTCGAGAAGTTGAGGCGCACCCCCAGCGTCTCCCGTCCCTGCCACGTCCCCTTGCAGACGATGCCGATGTCGGGGATCGCAGCCGCGTCGGAGCCCGCGCGCGGGCCCGTCAGCGCAAAGCAGGGCACGTCCTCGCCGCGCGCCAGACGCGGCAGGTAATAATTCTTCTGCTCCTCGGTCCCGTAGTGCAGCAGCAGCTCGCCGGGGCCGAGCGAGTTAGGCACGGCGACCGTCGAGGCGAGGGTGGCGCTGCGGCTCGAGAGCTTCACGAGCACGCACGAATGCGCGTAGGCAGAGAATTCGAGGCCGCCATACCGCTTCGGAATGATCATCGCGAAGAAGCCCCGGGCCTTCATGAAATCCCACGCCGCCGGTGGCAGATCACCGAGCACGTGGGTGACTTCCCAGTTGTCCACCATCCGGCACAGTTCCTCGCAGGGGCCATCGAGGAACGCCTGTTCGTCGGCCGTCAGCTCGGGGCGCTTGGCCGACATCAACTTGTCCCAGTCGGGACCGCCGGTGAACAGCTCACCATCCCACCACACGGTCCCCGCCTCGAGCGCCTCGCGCTCGGTCGAGGACATCGACGGCAGCAGCCGCCGGTAGATCAGCAGGAACGGCTTGGTGATGAACGTGAGGCGCAGCGGCGCGAGATTGAGCAGCGCGAACGGGGTGTACAGCACCCACAGCACGCACTTCCACGCCCACCCGGAGTCGCCCCACAGCGTATAGGCGAGCAGCACGACTCCGATGACGGCCGTCGCCTTGGCGAGGCTCGCGCGCCGGTAGGCGAGGTACAGGGGTATGCCGAGGAACAGGATCAGCCAAGCGAGGCTTAGCATCGGTCACTCCGGGCCAAGGAGTCTGTACGGCCGATGATACCGAAAGATATCGGGTGGAGAATCGGGGGTTTAATCAATAGCACGACCGGTCGGTTTTCTTCGAAGATTGTCGCGAGGCGCTGGCGCCGGCCGGCGCGATCGGGCCGCGGCTCACCGATCAGCCGGCCGGTGCGCCGGCGCCGCGACCGAGGGTCGCGAGCAGCTGGGCGGCCCCGTTCCAAAACACCTGGATGCCGATGCAGAACAGCAGGAACGCCGACAGGCGTACGACGATGATCGTGCCGGTCGCGCCAATCGCCCGCGCGATCCTGGCCGAGTGTCGATAGAGCACGTAGACGCACAGGCACAGCAGCAGCACCGCGAGGATCGTCCCGAGCACGAACGCGAGCCAGGGCTCCCCGAAGCCGTTCGGCCGTTCGGCACCGACCGAGATCGCAACCGAGATCGTGCCGGGACCGGTCGTCAGCGGCATGGTCAGCGGATAAAACGCGAGCCGGCTCGGGACGATGCTGGCGGGCAGCGCGCGCGTCGTCTCGCTCTTGCGCTGTTCGGTGGCATCCGGCCCGCTCAGCATGTGCCAGCCCGACATCGCGATCACGATGCCCCCCGCCACCAGCAGCACCGGCAGCGTGATGCCGAAGAAGCTCAGCACGTATGCCCCGATGTACAGCGAGGCGGTGACGATCGCGAACGCATAGATTGCGACCCAGCGCGACACCTGGGCGCGGACGCGCGGCGCGAGCCCTTGCGTCGCGCTGAAGAAAATGAATGCGCCGGACAGCGGGTTGACGATCGAGAACAGCGCAGTGAATGCCAGCAGGAACGTCGTCATGCCGGGCCCGACGCGAGATGGTGAACCGAAGCCCCGCGGCTCAGAGCAGGTCCTTGACGCCGTCGCGCTCCTCGCGCAGTTCCTTATCGGTCGCCGTCATCCGCGCGCGGCTGAACTCGTTGATCGGCAGGCCCTTCACGATCGTGTAGCTCCCGTTGGCGGTCGTGACGGGGTAGGAGTACACGACCCCCTCGGGGATTCCGTAGCTGCCATCGGACGCGACGCCCATGCTGACCCAGTCGCCCGCTGGGCTGCCGAGGACCCACGTGCGCACATGGTCGATCGCCGCGGAGGCGGCCGAGGCGGCCGACGAGGCGCCGCGGGTCTTGATGATCAGCGCACCGCGCTGCTGCACGGCCGGGATAAACGTGCCCGCATACCACGCCGCGTCCACGAGTGACAGGGCCGGCTGGCCCTTCACTGTGCAGTGGTGCAGATCCGGATACTGGGTTGCCGAGTGATTGCCCCAGATGATCACCTTGCTGATGTCCGTCGGGTGCGTCCCGGTCTTGTCGGCAAGCATGGCGAGCGTGCGGTTGTGGTCGAGGCGCGTCATCGCGGTGAAGTTGCGCGGGTCGATGCTGCTCGCATTGCGACTCGCAATCAGCGCGTTGGTGTTGGCGGGATTGCCGACCACCAGCACCTTGATGTCGCGGCTCGCGACCTCGTTGATCGCCTTGCCCTGCGCCGAGAAAATCTGCGCGTTCGCGAGCAGCAGGTCCTTGCGCTCCATGCCCGGTCCGCGCGGACGCGCGCCGACCAGCAGCCCGACGCCCGAGTCCCGGAACGCAACGCGCGCATCGTCGCTCGCGATCACCTTGTTCAGCGTCGGGAATGCGCAGTCGCACAGCTCCATCACGACGCCCTGCAGCTGCGGCAACGCCGGAGTGATCTCGAGCAGGTGCAGATTGATCGGCTGGTCGGAACCCAGCATCGCGCCGGAGGCGACCCTGAAGGCGAGCGCGTAGCCGATCTGGCCCGCGGCTCCCGTGATCGTGACGTTGATCGGCTTTTTCATCGGTCGCTCCCGGACCAAAACAGCGCGGCATTCTAACAACGACGCTCCAGGTCGCGGCTCACTGCGCGGTCGGGAGACTCAGGGCGTACCGCAAGGACCTGGCTGTACCTCCGCGCAGCGCCTGACGGCCATCCGCCCCGCGCTCAAGCCCGGCACTGGAGCCCGACACATCGTCTGTTATTGATGGCATGTCGTTGTTTTTAAACGATATACGGCGCGTCGGAAAAAAGATTTCAAAAAGTCCTTGCATCTGAGTAGGTGATATAGTTAACTACAACACCAGAAGGGCATAGCACTTCCCGGGCGGGGGGTGACCCCAAACGGAGGCAGAGGCCTCCACAGAGCAGACAAGGAGAAGACCATGTTGAACCGCACGATTCGTCACTGGATGGTTGCCGTCGGGCTGGTCGCGATCGCGGGCGTCACTGCCGCGAGCGCCTCGGGCCTGGTCCGTGCGTCCCACCAGGCGTCCTCGGCCGCCATCGAGCGCATCGATCCCCCAACCGTGGGCGGCGATCTGGGCGAGGTTGTCGTGTACGCGCCTGGCAACTTCGGTGCCGGCGTCATCCATGCGCCACACGATCTGGGCGAAGTGCTCGTCCTCGTGCCGCGCGAGCCGACCGCGAAGACCTTCCTCGCGCAGATCGTGGTCACCGCGCCGCGCGACTCGGCGGCGCAGTTCGAGACCGGTGCGGCCGTGACCGTCGCCGCAGTGCGCTGAAGCGCTCTGCTAGAGTACTTTGGTACCGCGCCAGATCACCGTGAAGCGTACCCGATAGGCCGGTCGTGAGCCCCTCAATGGATGGCAACTGGAACGACAGCCAGCCGATCTACCGCCAGCTGCGGGATCGCGTCGTGGCGATGATCCTCGAAGGCACCTTGAAGGAAGGTGACCCGCTGCCGTCGGTGCGCAACGTCGCAGCCGACTTCCGCCTGAACCCGCTGACCGTCCTCAAGGGGTACCAGCAGCTGGTGGACGAGCAGCTCGTCGAGAAGCGTCGCGGACGCGGCATGTATGTCGCCGACGGGGCGAGGCGCGCGCTGATGAAGGATGAACGGCAGCGGTTTCGTGAGGAGGAGTGGCCGCGCGTCCACGCGATGATCCAGCGGCTCGGCCTGACGCTCGAGGAACTGGCGGCGATTCCGCCAGCCCCGCCGACCGAGCCCCGGCCCAGCGGTACGCCCGCGGCCGGCACCGGCCACGACGACCCGGACGCGAAAGAGCCCGACGAAGGAGCCACCCGGTGACCACCCTGATCGACGCCCGCGGCCTCACGAAGACCTACGGCACCACACGCGCCCTCGACGGTGCCTCCTTCAAGGTCGAGACCGGACGCATTGTCGGGCTGATCGGCCCGAACGGCGCCGGCAAGACCACGGCGCTGAAGGCCGTCCTCGGTCTCGCGCACTGCGATGGCGGCACGCTCGAAGTACTGGGCCTCAATCCGTACCGGCAGCGGAACGAGCTGGCGGCGCGCGTGTCTTTCATCGCCGATGTCGCCGTCCTGCCCCGCTGGCTGCGCGTGCAGCAGGCGATCGACTTCGTCGCCGGAGTCCATCCGCGTTTCCGCCGGGAGCTGTGCGATCAGTTCCTGGTGCGCACCACGATCAAGCGCACCAGCAGGGTTCGCGAACTTTCGAAAGGAATGATCACGCAACTGCATCTCGCGCTGGTAATGGCGATCGATGCACAGCTGCTGGTCCTCGACGAGCCGACGCTCGGCCTCGACATCCTGTCCCGCAAGCAGTTCTACGACAGCCTGCTGTCCGATTACATGGACGCGGAGCGCACGATCCTCGTGACCACCCACCAGGTCGAGGAGGTCGAGAACATCCTGACCGACCTCGTGTTCATCGATCGCGGCCGGATCGTGCTCGACCTGCCGATGGAGGAGGTCGCGACGACCTACGCGCAGCTGACGGTCGCGCCGGACCGCGCCGAGGCGGCGCGCGCGCTGAAGCCGCTGACCGAGCGCCAGCTCCTCGGACGGCACGTGTTCCTCTACGAGGGCGCCGATTTCGCGGCCCTGAGGGGCCTCGGCGAGGTGCGCCAGCCATCGATCTCGGACCTGTTCGTGGCGAAGATGCAGGGAGGTGTCGCGTGAGCAGGTTCCTGTGGCTGATTCGCCGCGAGCTCTGGGAATCGCGCGCCGTCTGGGTCGCACCGGCGATCTGCGCCGCGGTCATCGTCGGTGGCGTGCTCATTGCGAGCATCCTTCACGGCACGGTCAGGCTCGACTCCCAGGACGCCGCCAACCTGGCGCAGGTCAAGGCGATGACGCCCGCCAAGATCGAGGCATTCACCAGCCTCGCGCTCGGCGTGATCGCACTGCCGTTCTTCATCCTGGTGCTGTTCACCCAGTTCCTGTATGCCCTCGACTCACTGTACGGGGACAGGCGCGATCGCAGCATCCTGTTCTGGAAGTCGCTACCGATAAGCGACACGGAATCGGTGCTCGCGAAACTCACCGTCGCGGTCCTGATCTTCCCGCTGGCTGCGCTCGCCGCTGCACTCGTGACGCAGGTCATCATGTTTGCGATCTGCAGCATCGAGCTCCCCGGGATGTCCGTGCTCGCCGGGCATGTGTGGAGCCCCATCGTCTGGGCAGGCTCGCTGCTCGTCATGGGCTACCTGTACGTCGCGAGCGCACTCTGGTATCTGCCGCTGATCGGCTGGGCGCTGCTGGCCTCCGCGTGGGCGCCGCGCTCGCCCTTCATGTGGGCAGCCCTGCCACCGCTCGCGCTCGGCCTGCTCGAGCTCATCGTGCTGCGCTCGTCCTACGTGCTGCATGCGGTCGGCGAGCGCGTCGGCAACGCCAGCCTCTTCGGGCGGGCGTTCGGGATGCCCCATGCCACCGGCTTCACCTTCGCGGTCAAGCTCGACCGCGATACGCTGACGATTCCACGAGCGCTCACCGACATGATGCGTCCGGCAGAGTTTTTCTCGAGCCCGTCGCTGTGGATCGGCGTGCTGATCGCGACCGGCTTCGTCGCCGCCGCGATCTGGGTGCGCCGGTACCGCGACGCGAACAGCTGACCGCCTGTCAGCCGTCGGCCCCGCACGCGCCGCGCGCCGCGACCGACGGGCTTGGCGACACGGTCACGGCGGAGCTGTTCACCGAGACCGCCGGAGCCACTGGCACGCAACTGTGGCTCGTCGTGGCGCAACTGCAGGCGGACGCCTGACGCGCTGCGCGCGACAGGTTGCCGCGTGCCGCCGGGAGTTGCAGACTGCGCTCTTCGCGACCCACGGGGACCCGCCATGCGTGTTCTGCTCCTCGCCGCGTTGGCCGTGGCGCTGCCGGCGCCCACCGTCGCTGAGGCGCCTGCGGCCCCGGAGCTGCCCGCACCGTACGCAACCCCGGTCGCGGTCAAGCAGCCACGCGTCCTCGGCTGGCCCCCGGGGACGGTGCCACAGGCACTGCCGAACTTCCGGGTCACGATTTTCGCGCGCGGCCTCGACAACCCGCGCTCCCTTCTCGTGCTGCCGAACGGCGACGTGCTCGTGGCCGAGTCGCGCGGCGGCGCCGGCGAAATCCGGCCGAGTGCCAATCGCATTACGCTGCTCAGGGACACCACCGGCGGCGGCGCCGCCGATCTGCAGTTCGTGCTGCTCGACGGGCTCGACCGGCCATACGGACTTGCGCTGCGTCGGGATCGGTTGTACGTGGGCGACACCGACGCGGTCCTCAGCTGCCCGTTCCTGGTCGGTCAGACCCGCATGCACGGTGAGTGCCGCACGCTCATCGAGCTGCCCTCGGCCGGCGGCCGTGATCACTGGACGCGCAATCTCGCCTTCAATCCAGACGAGACCCGCCTCTACGTCAGCGTCGGCTCGAGCAGCAACGTCGACGAGGGCCACGTCGACGCCAACAATCCGCTCCGCGCGGCGATCCTGGTCGCGCAACCCGACGGGCGGGACCTGCGGGTGTACGCGAGCGGATTGCGCAATCCCGTCGGTCTCGCCTTTGAGCCGGTCAGCGGGCGCCTGTACACCACGGTCGAAGAACGCGATCTGCTCGGCGACGAATTGGTGCCCGACTTCCTGACGCACGTCCAGGACGGTGCCTTCTATGGCTGGCCGTATGCGTACTTCGGAGCGCACGAGGACCCGCGCCGGAAAGGCGAGCGACCGGACCTGGTGGCACGCGCGGTCGTACCCGACCTGGCGCTCGAGGCGCATGGCACGCCGCTCGGTCTGGTGTTCTACGGCCGCGAGCAGTTTCCCAGGAGCTACCGCGGAGGCGCGTTCATCGCGCTCCATGGCTCCTGGAACCGCTCGACGTTCACCGGCTACAAGGTCGTGCAAGTGCCCTTCAGCAGGGGCCGCCCCGCAGGTCCGCCGCAAGACTTCCTGACGGGATTCATCGCAGATGCGGGGAGGAGCGAGGTGTACGGCCGCCCGGCCGGACTCGCGGTCGCGACCGACGGTGCGCTTCTGGTCGCGGACGACGCCGGCAACACCATCTGGCGGGTGACGTTCAAGTGTGCCGCGTGCACCCCGGATCCGGCACCGCCGCGCCCGAACGACAGCCGCCGCGAGCGGTCCGCGGTACCCGCCCGGAACTGAAGCCAAGGTTCAGCCGGCGCGGCGCGCCAGCGAGGCACCTGTCGCTCTGGACCCGTCGGCGTCCCGGCCCGAACGCCAGGCTGGTGGCTCGCGCGCGGGTCGGGACACCGCCTTCTGACACCGGCACCCGCCTGCTAGCATGCCGCTGACCGCAAGCCCGCGGCTTCCTCCGAGGAGGATGACAATGGCGGTGCCGACTGTCGCGAGCAGAACCCCGTTCTCCGCCAGCATCGAGGCCGGCCGCGCCGGCTCCCGGCGCACCGGCGATGCGTCGCAGCCACCACCGGTGTGCGACGGTACCCGCCGCGGGTTGTGAGCGAGCCGCGGCTCGCCGCCCCCTGAGCCCGATGTTCCTCGAGTGGCGCGTGGCTGACGGTGAGCGCGAGCTTCATGCCCGCGGACGCTGGCGTGCCGAGAGCGCCACCGAGCTGTCCCGCGCGGTGGCCGAGGTCGAGCTCGAAGGCCCGGCGGCGGTGCTCGATGCGGACGGAATCGAGACGCTCGACCTGACCGGTGCGTGGTTTCTGCGCCGCCTCGAGGAGCGGCTGACGCAGAGCGGTACGCCGTTTCGCTGGCGCGGTGCCAGGCCCGAGGCGCTCGAGTTTGCGGCGACCTTGCTTGCCGCGGGTCCCGCGGCTGCGCACGAGGGCTCCGAGCGCCGGCACGAGGAGGCGCTCGGTGCCCTCGGCCGCTGGACCGTACAGCGGGGCGGCCAGGCCCGGGACGAGCTCGAGTTCCTCGGTCGCATCCTGTTCGTGATCGGCGGCGCGTTTCGCCGGCCGCGGAGCCTGCGTTTCAAGTCGGTGATCCGGCATGTCTACGAGACCGGCATCGAGGCGGTGCCAATCGTCGCGCTGATCGCACTGCTGATCAGCGTCATCATCGCCTACATCGGAGCGCAGGAACTCCGCCAGTTCGGCGGCGAGGTATTCGTCGTCGACCTCGTGACGATATCGGTGCTCCGCGAGCTTGGCGTGTTGCTGACGGCGGTCATCGTCGCCGGCCGCTCCGGCAGCGCGTTCGCCGCCGAGATCGGCGTGATGCAGCTCAACGACGAGGTCGATGCGCTGCGCGCCATCGGCCTCAATGTCGTCGAGGTACTGGTGGTGCCGCGGCTCCTCGGTCTGATCATCGCGCTGCCGCTGCTGACGATCGTTGCCGACGCGATGGGGCTGGCGGGCGGTGCGGTGATGTCGTGGCTGGCGTTCGACATCCCGTTCAACCAGTTCCTGGTGCGGATGCAGGAAGCGATGGCACCGACGACATTCTGGGCCGGGCTGCTGAAGGCGCCGGTGTTCGCCTTCGTGATCGCGATGATCGGAACGTTCCGCGGCCTGCAGGTGCGTGACTCCTCGCGCGAGCTCGGGCGGCTGACGACGGTCGCGGTGGTCGAGTCGATCTTCATGGTGCTGCTGGTGGACGCCGTGTTCGCGGTGATTTACTGGGAGCTGGACTTCTGATGGCCGCAACCGCGCCCGCGGATCCCGCCGTCTCGGTGCGCGGCATCGTCAACCGGTTCGGCACGCAGGTCGTGCACGCCGGACTCGACATGGAGGTCCGCCGCGGCGAGATTTTCGGCATCGTCGGCGGCGCCGGCAGCGGCAAGTCGGTGCTGCTGCGAACGATTCTCGGCTTGCAGGTACCGCGGGCGGGAACGGTGTCGATCGGGGGGCGGGACCTGACGGAGCTCCGCGGTGCAGAACTGCGTGCCCTCAAGCGCAGCTATGGCGTGACGTTCCAGCATGGTGCGCTGTTCAGCTCGCTCACCGTGGCCGAGAACGTGCAGCTGCCGCTGGTCGAGGCCTGCCGGCTGCCGGATGAGGTGCTCGCCGGGCTCGCCGAGCTCAAGATCCGTCTCGTCGGATTGGCGCCCGACGCGGCCGGCAAGTACCCGGCGCAGCTGTCGGGCGGCATGGTGAAGCGCGCGGCGCTTGCCCGCGCGCTGGCGCTCGACCCGCCGCTACTGTTGCTCGATGAGCCAACCTCCGGGCTCGACCCGATCGCGGCCAGCGCCTTCGACGAGCTGCTGCTGTACCTGCACCGGTCGCTGCGCCTCACGGTGGTGATGATCACGCATGATCTCGATACCATCTACCGCACCTGCGCGCGGGTCGGCGTGATCGTCGATGGCCGGATGATTTCGGACTCGCTGGAGGGAATCGTGCACAACCCGCATCCCTGGATCCAGGAGTACTTTCATGGTCCGCGGGGCCGGTCGGCCAGCGAGGCTACGCACCAAGACGCGGGCGTCGTTCGCTCGCCTGGGAGGCAGTGATGGACCGCGATGCCAACTACGTGGCGGTCGGTGCGTTCGTCATCGTCGTGCTGGCGATGGCGACGGTGTTCGTGCTGTGGTACACGAAGACCCAGGAACGGCGCGAGTACCAGCGCTACGAAGTGTATTTCTCGGGCAGCGTCAGCGGCCTCAACGAGGGCAGCACGGTGCGCTATCTGGGCGTCAACGTCGGCCGCGTGGCACGCATCCGTCTCGACCCCCGGGCCGCGGACCGCGTCGTCGCGCTGATCGACGTCGACAAGGCGACGCCCGTTACGCACGACACGCTCGCGCGCCTCGCGATGCAGGGCGTGACCGGGCTGCTGTTCATCGACCTGTCCCAGTCGGCGCAGAACGCCGTGGTGAGTCCGGAGGTACCGAGCCAGCAGTACCCGGTGATTCGCTCGGTGCCGTCGGACTTCGACCTGTTCGTCAGCGGACTGCCGGAGCTCGTGGCCGATGCGACGCGAGTCACCCGCCGGCTCAACGAGGTACTCGGCGACGACACGCAGTCCGGGCTGCGGGCGGCAGTCGCCAACGTGCGCGCGGCGACCGAGCCGCTGCCGCAGGCGATTCGCGACGCTGCCCGGCTGGTCGTCGAGCTGCGGGCCGCGGTCGCCGAGGCGAACGCCGTCGCCACCAGCGCCAACCGGCTCGTGCAGCAGGCCGGACCCGAGTTGCAGACGGCGACCGCGCGGCTCCGAGAGGCGTCGGAGCACCTGGCGTCGTTGAGCGGGCGGATCGACGCCCTGATCGCGCGTCATGAGCCGGACCTCGACCGGTTTGCGAGCGAGGGGCTGAACGAGCTGCCGGCGATATTGCGCGAGAGCCGCGATGCGGCGGCGGAGGTGCGCGAGCTGGCGCGCAGCCTGCGCGAGGATCCGTCGCGCCTGCTGTACCAGCGGCCGACGCCGGGCGTGGAGATACCGCGATGAAAGCCTCGAACATTGTGGCGCTCGCCGGCAGCACGATCGCGCTCGCAGCCTGCAGCGGAGTGTTCCAGAGCCACGAGAGCGTGCAGTCCGTGTATGAGCTTCGCGGGGCTGCCGTTGAACCCGCTGCCGAGCGAGTTCCGGCGACGCTGGTCGTCGCGCGGCCGCGGGCGCGGCCCGGTCTCGACACCGACCGCATTGCAGTCACGCTGCCGGGTCGGCGCCTCGATGCCTACGCCGGCGGTCGCTGGAGCGCGTCGCTGCCGCTACTCGTCGAAGCGCTGCTGATCGAGAGCTTCAGGAGCAGTGGCGGCTGGCAGGCGGTGGTGCCGGAACGCAGCCAGTTCGGCGGCAAGTACCTGCTGCAAACCGAGATAGGCGAGTTTGAGGCGGACTACGCCGGCGGCAGAGCAGCGCCGACGGTCCGGGTCCGGCTGCGCGGCGAGCTCGGGCTCGTCGGGGACCGCCGGCTGGTCGCGGGCGCCGAGGGAAGCGCAACGGCGGTGGCAGCCGCCGACCGCCAAGGCGAAGTCATCGCGGCCTTCGAGGCTGCCTATGCGGCGGCCGCGGCGCAGCTGGTCGCCGCGATAGACGCGGCGGCACGTGCGGCCGAGCACGCCGGCGAGGGCACCGCCAAGGAATCCGCGAAATGACCGGGCAATTCCCGCCGCGTTAGGGGACGAGGACCAGAGCCCCCGTCAGGTCGCCGCGCCGCAGGCGCGCGAGCGCAGCATTCGCGTCCGCAAGCGGCACCGGCTCGGCAGTGATCTTGAGCGGGATGCGCTCGGCAAGCGACAGGAACTCGGTCGCGTCCTGCCGCGTGAGGTTCGCGACCGAGCGCAGCACTCGCTCACCCCACAGCCATGCATACGGAAATGCCGGCACCTCGCTCATGTGGATTCCGCCGCAGACGACGGTACCGCCGGGCTTGACGGCGCGTAGCGCCAGCGGCACCAGGGCGCCGACCGGCGCGAAGATCAGTGCTGCGTCGAGCGGGACAGGTGGAGCGATATCGCTGTCGCCGGCGAACATGGCGCCGAGCCCGAGCGCAAAGCGCTGCGCGGCCGCATCGCCGGGCCTCGTGAATGCAAACACTCGCCGGCCCTGCGCAATGGCGACCTGCGCGACGAGGTGGGCTGCGGCACCGAAGCCGTAGATGCCGAGCGTTGCGGCCGCGCCAGCCGCCTTCAAGGCACGCCAGCCGATCAGCCCCGCGCACAGCAGCGGTGCGGCATGCACGTCGTCGATCCCCGGCGGCAGCGCAAAGGCGTAGCGGGCATCGGCGAGCACCTGATCCGCGTAGCCGCCATCGAGCTGCCAGCCCGTGAACCGGGCTGCGGGGCAGAGGTTCTCGCGTCCGCTTGCGCACCACTCGCAGGTGCCGCAGGTCCAGCCGAGCCACGGCACGCCGAGCCGGGTGCCGAGCGGGACCTTAACTCCGGCGCCGACCGCGAGCACTTCACCGACGATTTCATGGCCGGGCACGACCGGATGGCCCGGATAGGCAAGCTCGCCATCAACGACGTGAAGATCGGTGCGACACACCGCACAAGCGTGCACCCGCAGCAGCACCTGGCCGGGGCCCGGCCGGAGGTCGGGTCGCTCGATCAGGCGCAGCGGTTCGCCCGCGCGTTCGAGAAGCTGCACGCGGCCCATCCGGCGAGCATAGGCTCAGGCTCGGCCGGCGCAAGCAGGGCGTGCAGTGGCCGTCCCCTCGGCGTCGCGGCCACGCGCCGTCGGTCCGGCCCAGCGGCGGGATCTCGCGCGATGCGACTCACTCGGTCCGTGATGCCCGCGCCAGCCGGTCGGACGCTTCCAGCCACGCTTCCTCGGTTGCCGCAAGACTGCGCTTGAGCTCAGCCTGGATTGCCAGCACCCGGGTCAGTTCCTCGCGCTCGGCCGGCGCGTAGAGCTCGGTTGCGGCGAGCTGCGTCTCGACGGCGGCGGCGGCGGCGGTCAGGCGCTCGAGCTCGGCATCGAGGCGCGCGACCTGGGCGCGCAACGGGCTCAG
>DATNHZ010000168.1:0-2183 GCA_035604655.1 Steroidobacteraceae bacterium
ACAGGCGCCTCTCAGAACGCCGGCGCAGGCGCGGGTGGCGGCAGGCCCGGGACCGAGCGGGTGCCGATTTTGATGTATCACGTGATCAATCCGCCGCCCGCCGGAGCGCCGTTTCCCGGGCTGTATGTGTCCGCGAGCGAATTCGCCGCGCAGATGCAGGCGCTGGCGAATGCGGGGTATCACGCGATCACGCTCGATCAGATGTGGGCGTACTGGAAGCGCGGTACGGCGCTGCCGGCGGGTAAGCCGATCGTCGTGAGCTTCGACAACGGCTATGAGTCGCAGTACACAAACGCGCTGCCCGTCCTGCGCCGCCTGGGCTGGGCCGGCGATGAGAACCTGCAGCTGACCGGTCTGCCGCCCTCGCAGGGCGGGCTGTCCGAAGCTCAGGTCAAGGGCCTGATCGCCGCCGGCTGGGAGCTGGACACGCAGGGCTTCAGCCACGCGGACCTGATCACCCTCGATTCAACCCAGCTCGCCTACCAGGTCTCAACCGCGCGGACGGTCATCCGGCACCGCTACGGCGTTCTCGCCAACTGGTTCTGCTACCCCTCCGGCCACTACGACGCGACGGTGGTGGCGGCCGTCCAGGCCGCGGGCTTCACCGGCTCGACCACGGTCGTCCCCGGCTGGGCCGGCCCGAGCAGCGACTCCTATCGCCTCCCGCGCCTGCGCGTCCTCGGCGGCACCAGCCCCGAATCGCTACTCAGCGAGCTGGCCTCGATCCGCAGTGACCAAGCGCCGCCGGCCTCCTATTCGGGCTGAGCGTCTGAGACGCGAGAGGCAAGCAGATCAAGACCGCAGGAAGCGTGGCGTGCTCGGCACGCGAGCGACCGAGGACGCCGAGATGCGCCGCCTATCGCGTCTCAGCCACACCCAGTGTTATTTCCGCAGCTGCTGCACGTGTAGCAGGAGCCGGTGCGCTGCATCATCCCCCCGCACTGGCTGCATGCCGGACCGAGGTCCAAGCCTTTCATCCGGGCGGGGACGACCGGTGGGGTGTCGGTCAGCGCCGAGGTGGGGGCGCTTGTCCCGCCGTTGCCGGCCGATGCGGTGGGCGTACCACCCTCCGCTGGCTCCGCCTTCGCGCTCGGACCGGCGGTGTCGGCGCCGATCACCGACTGTGCGGTCTCCTGGGCGGACTTGCGAGCGCGGACCTCCGGGGTGAGGATGCCGAGCTCCTCCTGGGCGTCGATGTCGAGGAAGCGCGAGGCCAGCCAGCGCATGATGTAGTCGGGCAGTGACTTGGCGAACGGGATCTCCGGGTTGCCGGTGACGCCCTCGGGCTCGAAGCGCATGTAGCTGAACTTCTGTACGAGCGTTTCCAGCGGCACGCCGTACTGCAGCGCGATCGAGATCGCCGTCGCGAACGCGTTCATCATCCCGCGCAGGGTCGAGCCCTCCTTGCCGATGTCGGTGAGGAAGATCTCTCCGACCGAGCCGTCCTCGTACATGCCCGCGGTGATGTAGCCCTCGTGGCCCGCGATCGAGAACTTGTGCGTGATCGACTGGCGCTCGCGCGGCATGCGCTTGCGTCGCGGACCGGCCTCTGCCAGCGCCTTGCTCACTGCTTGCTCGACGATCTCCTCGACGTCGGCCGGCGCCTGCGCGCCCGGCTGCGCGTCCGTGCGCAGCGCCTGTGCGGTCTTGGAGCCGTCGCGGTAGATCGCAAGCGCCTTGATTCCCAGGCGCCAGGCCTGCGTGTAGGCGTCGGCGATGTCCTCGACGGTGGCCTCCTGCGGCAGGTTGACGGTCTTTGAGATGGCGCCGGAGATGAACGGCTGCACGGCGCCCATCATCTTCAGGTGGCCCATGTGCGTGATGGCGCGCTCACCGACCGCCACGTCGAACACCTGTAGGTGCTCCTCGGTCAGGCCGGGCGCGCCGAGGATGGTGCCGTGCTCGGCGAGGTGGGCCTCGATCTGCTCGACCTGCTGCTCTGAGTAGCCGAGCGTCTGCAGGGCCAGTGGCACCGTTTTGTTGACGATCGTCATCTGCCCGCCGCCGACGAGCTCCTTGAACTTGACCAGCGAGAAGTCCGGCTCGACGCCGGTGGTGTCGCAGTCCATAAGGAACGAGATCGTGCCGGTCGGCGCGAGCACGCTGGCCTGCGCGTTGCGATAGCCGTAGCGCTCGCCGAGCGCGACCGCCTCATCCCACGCGCCACGCGCGGCGGCCAGCAA
>DATNHZ010000169.1:0-4089 GCA_035604655.1 Steroidobacteraceae bacterium
TGACTCCCTACTACAACAAGCCGACGCAAGAGGGGCTTTTCCAGCACTTCGCGGCGCTGGCCGAGGAATCGAGTGTGCCCGTGATCCTCTACAACGTGCCCTCGCGCACCGGCGTTGATCTGCTGCCGGATACCGCGGCGCGTCTGGCTGCACACCCGCGGATCGTCGCGCTCAAGGAGGCGACCCCGAGCCTGATACGGGTCCAGGAACTGCGCGAGCGCTGCGGCGACGATCTCGATCTGCTGTCGGGCGATGATCCGACGGCGGCCGAGGCGATGCTGTCCGGGGCGCAGGGCGTGATATCGGTGACCGCCAACGTCGTTCCGCACGCGATGCACGTGCTGTGCGATGTGGCGCTTAACGGCGATGTCGAGCAGACGCGGGAACTCGACGCGCGCCTGCAGGTCCTGCACCACGCGCTGTTCGTCGAGTCGAACCCGATTCCGGTCAAGTGGGCCGTGGAACAGATCGGCCGGATCCGGGGTGGCATCCGGCTGCCGCTGACGCGCCTGTCCGCGCCGGCCCAGGTGTCGGTGCGCGAGGCAATGCGGGCCGCGGGGGTCGCGTGCGCAAACTGATCGTGGCCCTGCTGCTCGCTGTGCTGCCGGTCGTGGGCGGATGCGCCAGCGCCCGTCACATGTTTCACTGGTTCCACTCCGATCCTTGCGCGACCCGTTCGCCATTCATGAAGGCCCAGAGCGTCCCGCCGCTGCGAGTGCCGGAAGGACTGCCGGCGGCCAATACCAAGAACGGGCTCAAGATTCCCGACGACGTCGGGCCCGTGACTCCGCGGACCCCCGGCGGGAAGTGCCTGGACGCGCCCCCGAGCTTCTACGCCGACCGCCCCAAACCCGCGCCGCCGAAGTGAGCTCCGGGAGCGGGCGCGGATTGCCTCGCCGGCGCAGCGCAGTTAGGCTTCCGACCGGCCGGAGAGGTGGCCGAGCGGTCGAAGGCGCTGGACTGGAATTCCAGTAATACCCAAAAGGTATTCGTGGGTTCGAATCCCACCCTCTCCGCCACCTCGGCCGACCGGCGCCGAGCGGCGGACGGGCGCCGTGGCGAGTGCGCGCCGCCCGACCGAGCGGCGAATTGACGCTTGCCGGGGTGGCGTGTAACGTCGCGCGGCCGCGAGAAGCCCGGCTCCGGCCCGCGCGGGCCCGTGTCGGGAACGCTTAATCGGGCAGACGCTTTCCATGGTGGCCCGCGTCGGTTCCTCCGCGACGATCAGCCGTAAACCCCGTCAGGCCCGGAAGGGAGCAGCGGTAGCGGTGCGATCGGGTGCCGGAGGGGTGCTGGCGCGGGCCACCGCCCTGGTGCAACCGCCGCCGAAGTACAGGATCTCATGAGCTATCTGGTGCTCGCGCGCAAATGGCGACCGCGCTCCTTCGGGGAGCTGGTCGGCCAGGAACACGTCGTCAGAGCGCTGACCAACGCGCTCGACTCCGGCCGCGTGCACCACGCCTTCCTGTTCACCGGCACGCGCGGCGTCGGCAAGACCACGATCGCCCGGATCCTCGCCAAGGCACTCAATTGCGAGACCGGGGTGAGCTCGCACCCGTGCGGGATCTGCGGCGCGTGCCGCGAGATCGACGAGGGACGCTTCGTCGACCTGATCGAGGTCGATGCGGCCTCGCGCACCAAGGTGGAGGACACCCGCGAGCTGCTGGAGAACGTGCAGTACGCGCCCTCCCGCGGTCGCTACAAGGTGTACCTGATCGACGAGGTGCACATGCTGTCGGGGCATTCGTTCAATGCGTTGCTGAAGACGCTCGAGGAGCCGCCGCCGCACGTCAAGTTCCTGCTCGCGACGACCGACCCGCAGAAGCTGCCGGCCACGGTCCTGTCGCGCTGCCTGCAGTTTCACCTCAAGCGACTGCCGCCGACGCTGATCGCCGAGCGGCTGGCTGTGATTCTCGCGGCCGAGTCGGTCAGCTACGCGGCCGCGGCGCTGCCGCTGCTCGCACGGGCGGCGGACGGGAGTCTCCGGGATGCGCTGTCGTTGCTCGACCAGGCCCTGGTGTTCGGCGCCGGCAAGGTCAGCGAGCCCGACGTACGGCTGATGCTGGGCACGATCGATCGCGGCCATGCCGTGCGGCTCGTCGAACAGCTCGCGGCCGGAGATGCCGCGGGTCTCGTCGAGACGCTGCGCGCGCTCGACGAGCAGGTGCCGGATTACGATCAGGTACTGGTGGAGCTCGCCGCGTTTCTCGAGCGCCTCGCGCTCACGAAGCTGGTTCCGGACTCCGGTGCCGACGGCGGATTCGATCCGGAGCTCCTCGCGCGGATCGCGCCGCAACTGACGGCGGAGGATCTGCAGCTCTACTACCAGATCGCACTGGTCGGAAGACGCGATCTCGGGCTCGCACCGGAGCCGCGCATCGGCTTCGAGATGACGGTGCTGCGGATGCTGGCGTTTCGACCCGCACCGGCGGGCGCAGGCGAGACCGCACCGGCCCGCGCGCCGGCGAGCTCGGCGGCACCCGCGCGCTCCGCATCTACCCCGGTCGCCGCAGGACGTGGCGCGGGCCCTGTCGACTGGCAGGACCTGCTGGCGCAGCTCGAGCTCGCCGGCGCCGCGCAGCAGCTGGCGGCGAACTGCGTCTGGGTCGGGCGCGAGGGCGACGTCGTGCGCCTGAGGCTCGATCGCCGCAGCGAGGCACTTCGCACGCCCGGCATCGAGGAACGCCTGGGGCACGCGCTCGGGCGCCACTTCGGGACCCCGGTCCGGCTGATTGTCGAGCGCGACGAGGCTGGCCAGGTGCCGGATGCTCCGGACACGCCGGCGCGGCGCGAGGCCCGGGCGGCGGAGGCGGAGCTCGCCCAGGCGCGGACGTCGCTCGAGGCGGATCCCACGGTGCGCGCGCTGCGCGAGCGGTTCGGAGCGAGCGTCGAGGCCAATACGATCAAGCCGGTCAGGTAGGGGCGAGGAGCACGTATGAAAGGTGGAATCGGCAATTTGATGCGTCAGGCGCAGCAGATGCAGGCCAATCTGCAGAAGGCGCAGGCCGAGCTCGCATCGCTCGAGGTTACGGGCGAGTCCGGCGGCGGCATGGTCAAGGTCCAGATGAACGGCAAGCACGAGGTGCAGCGCGTCACGATCGATCCGTCCGTGCCGCTCGATGACCGCGAGCTGCTCGAGGACCTGCTGACGGCGGCCTGCAATGACGCGGTCCGCAAGGTCGAATCGCAGACCCAGGCGAGGCTCGCCGGCATGATGGGCGGCATGCAGCTGCCGCCCGGGTTCAAGCTGCCGGTGTGAGGCGGTGAACTACTCGCCCGCACTCGCGCACCTGATGGCGGCGTTCCGCCGCCTGCCGGGTGTCGGCCCGAAGACGGCGCAGCGCATGGCGTTCCACCTGCTCGAGCGTGATCGTGACGGCGCGCTCGACCTCAGCAATGCGCTGGCCACAGCGGTCAGCACGATCGGCAACTGCCGGCGCTGCCGGATGCTGAGCGATGGCGAGCTGTGCCCGATCTGCGCCAATCCGCAGCGCGACGGCGGGCTGCTGTGCGTGGTCGAGTCACCGGCGGACGTGGTCGCGGTGGAGCAGTCCGGCGGGTTTCGCGGGCGCTATTTCGTGCTGATGGGCCACCTGTCGCCGCTCGACGGGGTCGGACCGGCGGAGCTCGGAATCGCAGCCCTCGAGGCGATCCTCGAGGAGGGCGGAGTGCGCGAGCTGATTCTCGCGACCAACCCAACCGTGGAGGGTGATGCCACGGCACATTTCATCGGCGAGCTCGCGGCGCGTCGCGGCGTCAAGGCGAGCCGGATTGCGCACGGCGTGCCGGTGGGCGGGGAACTCGAGTACGTGGACGGCGGGACGCTCGCGCACGCACTCGCCGGACGTCAGGCGCTCACCTGATTCGCCCCGAGGGGCGCGGTGGGCGGCGCGCGGGTCGCCGCTCAGCCAGTTCGCGCGCCAATGCGACCAGCCGGCGGAAGCTCTCGAAGCGGCGGGGATGGATCGCGTGGTCGGCCACGGCGGCGCGCACCGCACAGCCTGGCTCGGCCGAGTGCAGGCAGTCCTGGAAGCGGCAGCCGCCCGCCGCCCGCGCAATCTCGATGAATCCCGAGGCCACGTCGCGCAC